>JBJXFD010000135.1:0-17555 GCA_046153985.1 Saprospiraceae bacterium | reverse complement strand
ATCATACGAACGATGTTCTCTTTTTCATTATACGTCGGGATGATGACTAAGCTGTCTGACAAAACATGCGGGTTAAGATGAATGAAGCCCCAAATATAGAGCAATTTTCTACAAAAGGAATAAGCACAGGTGTCTGCAACTACACAGATTTTGCAATATTGTTCTAATCCTGCGCATACGGCCTGAGCTTTTTTACGGATATTCGCAATTAAATTCAAACCTATGAAAAGAGGCCTCACCGCTTTATTTTGCTGCCTTGCCGGCTGGCTTTTTGCTCAGGGGCCGGTCAGTGGTTTTTTGCCCGATGCGGGCAAAACTGACATTGCCGTCACTTATGCCTACGAGCATTTCAGCAAGTACTATTTCGGCGCTCAAAAACAGGAAATTGAGCAAACCATGCACACGGCCAGCGTTTTTGTTGAACACGGTCTTTCTGCCAAAAGTAGCCTTATTTTGTCAGCCCCCTATCTCTGGATCGGTGAAACCCGCGGACTTCAGGATGGCGCCTTGTTTTTGAAGTTCAAATCCTACTACAAAGAAGACACCAACGGCAACCTCTCTGTGATTGGCGCACTGGGCGCTACTTTTCCGCTATCGCAGTATTCCACCGAAGTGAGCAACCCCATCGGCGCCCGTGCAACTTTGCTGCAAGGCAGGGTGGTGGCGCAATACAACTCGGTTTTCGGGGCTTTTGCGCACATCCAGACGGGGCTTGATGTGCGGATTTCTCCGGATAACCTCTACGCGCTGCCGATTGTATTCCGGTTAGGGTATGGCGGTTCCTGGTTCTACGCAGATGCCTGGCTGGAGTATTATCATACCTTCAATGCCGGTTCGGATGTTTCGGTTACCGGGGGCAGCGGCTCCACCTGGCTACGGGCAGGCAGCACACTGTATTATCCGGTAACAGATCGCTTTGGTGGATTTTTGGGCTTTGCGCAAATTTTCAGTGGGCGCAATATTGGGCTTTCTTCCCGCTGGAATCTTGGGTTGGTCTGGAAGTTAGGATAATGTCTGTTTTTATAATTTAACTTGAGTTCTGGCACTTACCGACTGATAATGAGTGCTTTGTTATGTGATAGCGCTTCTGTTTTGCACCTTTGCAGGAAATAAGGCGGACTAAAGCCCGCGAAACAAGGCACGGCACCCTTTGTTTCGCGGGCTTTAGCCCGCCGTTCCTAAAAAATGCCAGAATTCACGTTAGTTTATTCAAAAACAAAATTATTTACATAGCCGGGGGCCTCCCAAAACCGGCCTTCGCTTTGTTTTTGATGAATGGCAGGGTCGAATGCTTCAACCCCATGCAGTTTGCCATCCAGAATAAAATAGCCGCGATATCCCCAATCGTGCATCATTTGCAAAATATCCGATACGCTGCCTGATTTGAGGTGGCGGGTTTCACATTCCATTAAAATGCGCGGATGGTGTTGCCGGAGCAGTTGTTCCCCTCCTTTTAAGACGGCTGCTTCATGGCCCTCGACGTCAATCTTCAAAAAATCAGGAGCGATGCCCCGTTCAAAAAAATAGCCATCTAAGGTAATGGTTTGAACCTCAACTGTTTCTATTTCATCACCTTGTTTCTCCAACGAATTTAGCGAGGCGCCGGGAGAAGCGCCGCTTGCCGTTTTGGGAATATAAAGACGGAATGTGCCGGCGGCGGAAGAAACACCTTTGTGTTCGAGTGTGACATTTTGATAAGCAAATATTTGCAGGATTGTCGTCAGGTAGTGGTAAAGTTTAGGTTGGGGTTCAAAAGCATAACAATGGCCGCTTTTTCCAACTTTTTTGCGCATCCAGTACAGGTAGCCTCCTTTGTGGCAACCAATATCTACGGCAATGTCTCCAGGTTTCAGACTGCGCAGGATATAGGCAATTTCAACCGGGTCAATCCGATAGCGGTAGCGATAGGCGCGGTAGAGGTACTTGATGGCTTCGATCATGATTTGTGGTTTTATAAGAGCTGTTAGCTTTCAAAAATCTAACAGCGCTAAGCAGCCCCAAAAGTAGACGGCAGAAACTGCAAAACAAATCAACGCGCCAACAAATCCAAGATTTACTCTAAACGAATCTCATCAACCGCTGCGCCGGAAGGCACCATGGGGAAAACATTTTCTTCCTGCTCCACCTTGACGTGCAGCAGGTAGGGGCCATCGTGGGCCAGCATTGCCGCAATGGCTTCCTCCAGTTGATCTGCACGTTCGATCGTCTGTCCGTGCATCCCAAAACCTTTGGCAATGGTAACAAAATCAGGGTTTTGTAATTCCACGGAAGAATAGCGCCGTTCAAAAAATAGCTGTTGCCACTGGCGCACCATGCCCAGGAAATTGTTGTCGAGGATCACAATTTTGACCCCGATGTTCCATTGCACGCAAGTGCCCAATTCCTGAAGCGTCATTTGGAACCCGCCGTCGCCAATAAAAGCAACCACCTCGCGGTGCGGGTGCGCCATTTTTGCCCCGAAGGCTGCCGGAAGTCCATAGCCCATCGTGCCGGCGCCTCCGGAAGAAACCCATTGGTCCTGGCCTTTGTATTCATAGTAGCGGGCAGCGGCCATTTGGTGTTGCCCCACGTCGGTGGCGACAATAGCCATGCCTTTGGTCTGATTTGAAATCGCGCGGACAACCTGCCCCATCCGCAACTTACCATCACTCGTAGATTTCAGGTCGCGCCTATGTACTTTTTCATCCTCGATGCGGTCGCAGGCGTGGAAAGAAGCAATCCAATCCGGGTAGGTTTTTGGTTTGATCAATGGCAAAAGTTGCTCAAGCGCATATTTGGCATCCGAATGAACAGCGACCTCTGCCTTTACATTTTTGTTAATTTCAGAGCGGTCAATTTCGATGTGGATGACTTTGGCTTGTTTGGCATACCGGGAGAGGTTGCCCGTCACGCGGTCGTCGAAGCGCATGCCGATGGCAATTAGTACATCACATTCGTTTTGTTTCATATTCGGCCCATAATTGCCATGCATCCCCAGCATCCCCATGTGCAGGGGGTGATCGGACGGGATGGTAGACAAGCCGTGGATGGTGCAGGCCAACGGGATTCCTGATTTTTCCACGAAAGCGCGGAAAACTTCATGCGCATGCGCGATGTGGATGCCGTGGCCGGCGAGAATGAGGGGCTTTTTAGCCTGGTTAATCAATTCAGCGGCAGATTGAATGACGTCAGCAGTTGGTTTTGGGAAGGGATGGTAACTCCGGATGGTCGGGCGTGGCTGGTAACTAAAATCCAGCGATTCTATCTGCGCATCTTTGGTAACATCAATGACAACGGGGCCGGGGCGCCCGGAATTGGCGACGTAAAACGCTTTCGCAAATACTTCAGGGATTTCAGACGCTTTGGTAATTTGATAATTCCATTTGGTAACCGGAATGGTACAGTTGACAACATCAGTTTCCTGGAAGGCGTCAGACCCCAGCAAATGGCTGAACACCTGGCCAGTGATGCAAACCAGCGGGGTGGAATCGAGCATAGCATCGGCTAAGCCGGTCATGAGATTCATGGCGCCAGGGCCCGACGTAGCCATGCATACGCCTGTCTTGCGGGTTACGCGGGCGTAGCCCTCCGCAGCGTGAATGGCCCCCTGTTCGTGCCGGGGCAATACGTGCCGGAGCCGGTCCTGAAAATGGTACAACGCATCATAAACCGGCATGATGGCGCCTCCGGGATAGCCGAAAATCGTGTCCACACCCTCTTCGAGCAAGCAGGTGAGGATGGCTTCGGCGCCGCTAATGATGCGGCTTTGCGGCAATTCAGCCGGAGCTGGTGCAGCCTGTTGGTGCATAGTCATGGTTTAATGATTTTGATGCTTTAAAAAATTAGTCGGTCATACAGCCTTCGCTTGCAGAACCAACCAACCGGGCGTATTTATACAACCAGCCACTTTTCGCGCTGCTTTCGGGCGCCTGCCATTCAGCCCGTCTTCTTTTTATTTCCGCTTCATTCAGGTCGGCGTGCAGCAGTTTTCGGGTAGCGTCTATTGTGATGCGGTCTCCGTCTTTCAGTAAAGCAATCAATCCGCCAACCTGGGCTTCCGGGGTAATGTGCCCCACCACAAAGCCGTGTGTACCCCCTGAAAAACGCCCGTCCGTGATAAGTGCCACTTTGTCACCTAAGCCTTCCCCCATGATGGCTGAAGTTGGTTTCAGCATTTCGGGCATCCCCGGGCCGCCTTTTGGGCCACAATAACGGATGACCACAACGTCGCCGGGCTGGATGATTTTTTGTTTTATGCCTTCGTTGGCTGCATTTTCGCTGTCGAATACGCGCGCGCTGCCCGTAAAAACTTCGCCTTCTTTTCCGGTGATTTTTGCAACGGAACCTTGTTCGGCCAAGTTGCCGTACAAAATCTGGATATGTCCGGTCGGCTTGATGGGCTGATCGAAGGGATGGATAATGTCTTGTCCGGGAGAAAGATCAGCGACTTCCGCCAAGTTTTCCGCCACGGTTTTACCGGTAACGGTGAGGCAATCTCCTTTCAGGTAACCGGCTTTTAAAAGCATTTTCATCACTGCCGGCACCCCGCCGACGCGGTAAAGGTCTTCCATGACATACTTACCGCTGGGTTTTAAATCAGCCAAAAACGGCACGCGGTCGCTGATGCGTTGAAAATCGCTGAGGTCGAGGGGAACTCCAACCGATTTGGCCATGGCGATCAGGTGCAAGACCGCATTGGTAGAACCGCCCAGGACGGTCACTACGGTAATGGCGTTCTCAAAAGCGTCGCGTGTCATGATGTCGGAAGGGCGAATATTGCGCTCCAGCAGATTGCGGATAGCGGCGCCAACGCGCAGGCAATCCTGCGTTTTTTCATCGGTTATTGCAGGATAAGAGGAGTTATTCGGCAGGCTCATGCCCAACGCTTCAATGGCCGAAGCCATGGTGTTGGCCGTATACATGCCGCCGCAAGCGCCTGGGCCGGGACAGGCGTGGCGCACAATGCCCTGAAACGCTTCTTCGTCTATTTTTCCGGCATTTTTTTGCCCCAGGGCCTCGAATGCAGAAACAATGTCGAGTTTTTGACCCGCATGGCACCCCGCGCTGATGGTGCCTCCATAAACGAGAATGGCCGGGCGGTTCAGCCTGCCAATCGCCATCATGGCGCCGGGCATGTTTTTGTCGCAACCCACCACGGTGACCACCGCGTCGTACCACTGCGCGCCGACCACTGTTTCAATGGAATCGGCAATGATTTCCCGGGATGGCAACGAATACCGCATCCCCGAAGTGCCCATGGAAATGCCGTCGCTGACGCCGATGGTATGAAAAATCAAACCGACCAGATCGCTTTCCTGAACGCCCCGCTTGACGATGACTGCCAGGTCGTTGAGGTGCATGTTGCAGGTATTGCCTTCCCATCCGGTGCTGACAATCCCAACCTGTGCTTTTTTTAAATCTGCTTCCGTAAGGCCGATGCCGTGCAGCATCGCTTGCGCAGCCGGGAGTGATTTATCCTGCGTAATGTGCTTGCTGTATTTGTTAAGTTCCTGCATATTAGATGGTTGAAATGCGGTGTATCCGGGTATTGGTTGATTTGACAATCCTGTCTCCACCAATCACGGACAAACGGCACTTCCAAAGGTGGGGTAAAATTCAGTCTGGAATAAATGAGATTTCAGCCCTCTTACGAGCTTTATAGGTGGGTTTTTGATTAATAATTATTTGATAATCAAATTGTTGCTTCCTGTTAACTTACAAGCTATAACACAAAACGTGCAGCGTTGTTCGTTGATCGTTGTCCGTTGTTCGTTAGCGTTCGGATAGAACAAGGTTTTTCATAACTATCGTGGGACAAACCGACAACGAACAACCTTGTTTCGACTTGACTTCGACTTCGCTCAGCAGGCGCGCTCAACGAACAACGAAGAACCGACAACGAACAACTTCGTTTCGATTTTGCTCAACGAACAACGAAGAACCGACAACGAACAACGATTTGCCCCCTCAACGACCGAAATTACCATCAAATTCCCCTGAAATGGCACAATAAACCTGACATAGCCTGAAAAAATGTCATAAAACCCGTTTTGGCACGGCTTGTGATAAGGCATCGGTGTCATTGAATCAATCATTGTTTAACCAAAACATAGACACCTTAACTTATGAGGCCTATTAACGACAGAGTAGTTGTCAAGCCTGCACCAGCAGAGGAGAAAACGAAAGGCGGCATTATCATTCCCGATACGGCCAAAGAAAAGCCACAAAGGGGCGAAGTAGTTGCTGTTGGACCTGGTAAAGAAGGAAACCTGATGACTGTTCAGGTTGGAGACATCGTTCTTTATGGCAAATACGCCGGACAAGAATTGAACTACGAAGGAGAAGATTATCTCATCATGCGCGAGGACGACGTCCTTGTAATCCTGTAATGATCTGACACAACGGCAGTCTGATCATTTTTTTATTTTGTTTCAAAAAAGTATCAATCCAATATGGCTAAGGAAATCAGCTTTGATAGAGATGCGCGCGAGCGGTTGCGCATTGGCGTAGATGCACTCGCCAACGCTGTAAAAGTGACGTTGGGCCCAAAAGGTCGCAACGTTGTGCTTCAAAAAAGCTTCGGCGCACCACAGATCACCAAGGATGGTGTGACGGTTGCAAAAGAAATAGAACTGGAAGACGCCGTGGAAAACATGGGCGCTCAGATGGTTAAAGAGGTCGCTTCCAAAACGGCTGACATTGCCGGCGACGGTACAACGACCGCAACGGTGCTGGCACAAGCCATGATCAATGCCGGTTTGAAAAACGTAACCGCAGGCGCCAACCCGATGGATCTCAAGCGCGGGATGGACAAAGCGGTTAAAGTTGTTGTGAAAAACCTGAAAGAACAATCGGAGACGATTGGCGACGATTTCAACAAAATCCGCCAGGTAGCAGCCATTTCTGCCAACAACGACGACGAAATCGGTAAACTGATTGCAGATGCCATGAAGCGCGTGTCGAAAGACGGCGTAATCACGGTAGAAGAAGCAAAAGGTACCGATACGTATGTGGAAGAAGTGCTGGGTATGCAGTTCGACCGCGGTTATCTCTCTCCCTATTTTGTAACGAATGCGGAGGAAATGATCACGGAATACGAACACCCGCTCATCCTGATCTACGACAAAAAAATCTCCAACATGCAGGAATTCCTGCCCATCCTTGAAAAAGTAGTGGGTACGGGACGTCCTTTCCTCATTATCGCGGAAGACATCGAAAGCCAGGCGCTCGGCGTTTTGGTGGTGAACCGTCTGCGCGCCGGCTTGAAAGTGGTTTCCGTTAAAGCTCCTGGCTTTGGCGACCGCCGCAAAGCGATGCTGGAAGACATTGCTGTCCTCACGGGCGCAACGGTCATCAGCGAAGAAAAAGGCTACAAGCTGGAAAATGCCGAGATTGCTCATTTGGGCCAGTGCGAAAAAATTACCGTTGACAAAGACAATACGACGATTGTCAATGGCAAAGGCGATGGCGACCAAATCAAGGCGCGCATCAACCAGATCAAGCAGCAAATCGAAACCAGTACTTCCGACTACGACAAAGAAAAACTGCAGGAGCGTTTGGCTAAATTGTCAGGTGGTGTTGCTGTCCTCTATGTTGGCGCGCCAACGGAGGTGGAAATGAAAGAGAAAAAAGACCGCGTAGACGATGCTTTGCACGCTACCCGCGCTGCCATTGAAGAAGGCATTGTTGCCGGAGGTGGTGTGGCGCTGGTTCGCGCAATCAGCGCACTGCGCAATCTGAAAGGTGACAACGAAGACCAAACGATTGGTGTGGCCATCATTCGCAAGTCGCTGGAATCGCCTTTGCGGATCATCGTTGAAAATGCAGGCGTAGAAGGTTCTGTTGTGCTGCAAAGAGTGCAGAACGGAAAAGGCAGCTTCGGCTACAATGCCCGCACCGACAAATACGAAGATTTGAAAAAAGCCGGCGTCATTGACCCGACAAAGGTAACGCGCATCGCCCTTGAAAACGCCGTATCTATTGCAGGTATGGTGTTAACAACTGAGTGTGTGGTGAGCGAAAAAGTAGATAAAAATGCCGGGCCTCCTCCAATGCATGGCGGTGGCGGCGGCATGGGCGGCATGATGTAATCATCATTCGCCAATCCGGTCAAAAAAGCCTTCCCGCAAATTTGTGGGAAGGCTTTTGTTTTTTTTGGGATGGTATCCATTTAGGTTGTATTTTTAGGTGAACAATAAGGAGGTCTGTTTGTCCTTCTTTCTGAAAAAAACAATCGTTTATGAAGCCAACAATTCAAAAATCGCTGCTTTCTCTCGCTGTTTGGTGCTTTGTTGCCGTATTAGCTGGACATACCCAAACTGTTTCGGGAACCCTGAAAGATGAGGAAGGAGTACCATTGCCCAAAGTATTGATCGAAAAAAACAATTCCAAAGCGATGGCCCGAACGGATGAAAATGGGGCTTTCACCATCGCCGCACAAGTGGGAGACACCTTGCTGGTTCGTTACGGGCGACATTTATTTGAAGTTGTGGTCGGTGAGGAGAATCCGCTGAATCTTACCTTCAAAAAGCGAAATGAGGCGCATGAAACGCTCAATAAGCTGGTGCAAACCGGTTATGGCATTCAGCCTTTTCATACGTTGACGACGGCAATCACGCAGCTTGAAACGACCGATTTTAATTATGGAAATATTTATAACCCCATGCAACTCATACAAGGCAGGGCGCCTGGGCTGTTGCTTTCCAACCCTGGCGACGACCCTTCCGGAGATTTTGACCTGAACCAGCGGGGACTGCATACCATCATCGGCGACGGTCGGCCGCTCCTTGTTGTGGACGGTTTCCCCGGCGCATCTCTTAATTCCGTAGATCCACAGGACATCGCTTCGATAACCATCCTGCGCGACGCGGCTTCGGCTGCAATATACGGTACCCGCGCGGCCAATGGTGTTTTGGTCATAACTACTAAAACTGCGCCCAAAACCGATGGAAAGCTGACAATAGGAATCAATTCAAGCATTGGCATCGGGCAAGTAGCCAATTTTCACGATGTATTGGACGCAAGCCGCTATCTTTCCCTGCGCAACGACCCCAATGTTTCCGGCAGTAATCAGATCAACGACTGGGGTAGCACGACCGATTGGCAGGATTTGATTTCCAAAAACGGCCTGCTGCACCACAGCAATATATGGGGCGCCTGGTCGAAAGCAGGAACCTCTGCGCGGGTTTCACTCAACCTGCGCGGGGTTGGGGATGTCGTACCTTCTGCCGGGTTTTCACAATTCAACGGGTCGCTGAATATCGGCCAGCGCCTGCTCAAAGACCGGCTGCACCTCCAGCTTGTGGCAGCAGCGACTCACCGAAATTTCAGACAGGCACGACCGGACATTTTCTTTCATGCTGCGCAGTATAATCCTACGGCGCCGATTCGGAGTAACGACCCGATTCAAGGACAATTTGCAGGATATTTTCAGGAAAACCGCTTCGATTATTTCAATCCGGTAGCGATTCTCGAACAAACAAAGCACAATGGCAGCTTTCAGACCCTGACAACGAACGTATCTGCCAATTGGAACGTGTGGAAGGGCCTTCACATCGGTGGGCGACTGGCCTGGCAAACCGATGAAAAAACGGAGGGGTTTTATGCCCCGGCGGAGAGTTTTTATCGCGGCTTTACATCTGCCGGGTTTGCAGATTACAAACAGCGAATTGAGGAAAATCAGTTGGCCGAAGCTTCATTGGCTTACGATTTCAAAGCTAAAAAACACGATTTTACCTTTGGCATCGGCCATTCCTATCAATTTATCCACAGAAACAAGGAACGATTTCAGCTCATGGGATATTCGACGCAAGATTTCAACCATCGCGATTTGAGTATAACCGACGGCGCTTCAGCATTCAATACAGAAAATAAGGGCTTAGACATCAGGCTGGCTGCATTTCGGGGGCAGGCGCATTACAATTTCGACAATTGGTTTTTTCTCTCCGCTAACGCCCGGTATGAAGGGTGTTCCCGTTTTGGAGACAACCGGGAATGGGGGCTTTTTCATGGTGTCGGAGGCGGCATTGATTTTGCTAAATTGTTAAAAATTAAAGATATAGACCAATTTAAAATCAGGGCTTCGTATGGTCTTTCTGGTAATTTGCCTTCCGATGATGTCCTCTCCGGTATTCTTTTTTCCGAAGGAACCCTTTTCTTTTTTAATGGTCAGTTTATACCCTCCATCAGTGCGATCAACGACCCAAACCCTGATTTGCAGTGGGAAAGCCGTACCGATATAAATTATGGGCTGGACTTTAGTTTTGCTCAAGGCCGTATAATGGGATCCGTTGACCGGTACAACAGCACTTCTGAAGACATCCTGCTCAGTTTTTTGGTGCCAACCTCGCAAGTGGGTTTTTCGGTGTTTACCAAAAACTATGTGGAAATAGAAAACAAGGGTACGGAGCTTACGCTAAATCTGAAGCTCCTCGAACAAGAAAACTTCACCTGGCAAATTGATTTCAACTTCAGCGCCAGCCGCACCGCATACACCAACCTGACACCGCCGGGACAATCCGATTTTCAGCCCGAACCGATTGGATTTATCGGCAATTCGGGGAGCAACCAAACCATCCGTTTGGCTGAAGGCAGCCAGGTCGGCGAGTTTTTTGGCCCCGAACTCCTGAGCGTTCAAAATGGCCTGCCCGTTTTAGGCAACGCAGGCGTACTTGGTACTGCTTTGCCCCGTAATTTTTGGGGATTAGGCAGTTCGTTTACCTGGAAACAATTCGATGTTGATGTACGGCTCAGGGCAGTGCAGGGGCATTCCTTAGTGAATGAATCCCGGTTCATTTTGGGTTTAAAGGGCGACGCTTCCCGGCACAATGTTTTAAGCGACGCACTGGAACCGCCGGCTGTAAATATTTCGCAGAATTTTCTTCCTTTTTCAAGCTTTGTGGTAGAAGATGCTTCCTTTGTTCGTTTGGACAATGTGCGCCTCGGATACCGGTTTGATATTGGGAATAATCGCTACCTTTCCGCACTGCAGGTCTATATTACTGCGCAAAACCTGTTTACATTAACAAATTACAAGGGGCCAGAACCGGAAGTGCGCTTGCGCAGAAATGGGTTAACGCCGAATGAATCCAGTTATTTGGTACCCGGAATTGACTCGCGGACAACCCATTGGCCTGTTAGAACGTTCATGTTGGGCTTAAATGTTGGGTTTTGAGCCAGTTTTACAACAAGGAGAAATTGAATCATGATGTTTGATAATAAGTGTGCTGCTCGTTGTGCTGCTCGTATAAATCTTTGTCTGCTCCTTAGTTGTTTGCTTTTTGCCTGCACTAAACCGAAAACTCCGTTGGGGCCGACGCTATTTCAGCAATTGACGATCTCCACCACAAAAGTTGACTTCATTAATCAACTCGATGAAAATGAATCGTTTAACATCATTGAGTACTTGTATTATTACAACGGTGGCGGCGTAGCAGTTGGCGACCTCAACAACGACGGCCTGCCCGATTTGTATTTCACCGCAAACCAGTTGCCGAACAAACTTTACCTGAACAAGGGCGCGCTCCAATTTGAAGACATTACGGAAAAGGCAGGGGTGGCCGGCAAAGGGATGTGGAAAACCGGCGTTACCATGGCCGATGTAAACGGCGACGGCTGGTTGGATATTTACGTTTGCCAGGTAGGTAATTACAAAAACATTAAAGGGCGCAACGAACTGTTCATCAACAATCGTGATTTAACTTTTACAGAAAGCGCTACGGCTTACGGGCTTGATTTTCAGGGTTTTTCTACACAAGCTGCTTTTTTTGATTCCGATGCAGATGGCGACCTCGATTTGTACCTCCTGAACCACTCTGTGCATGCGTCCGAAAACTATGGAGACTCCGCCATTCGTATGCGTCGCGACCCGCTTTCCGGCGACCGGCTCTATCGCAATGATGACGGGAAGTTCACCGATGTAAGCGAAATGGCAGGCATATACGGCAGCCGGATTGGATACGGCCTGGGCGTGGCTGTTGGCGATCTCAACGACGACGGATGCCCCGACCTTTACATTTCCAACGATTTTCACGACAACGACTATCTCTATTACAACAATTGCGACGGCACGTTTCGGGAAGCAATTACTGCATCCATCGGACATACCAGCACCTTTTCAATGGGGAGCGATGTGGCGGATTTCAACAACGACGAGCGGTTGGATTTGCTGACTTTAGACATGAAACCCGAAGACGCCTTCGTGCTAAAAAATTCGGTTGGCGCCGATCCATACAATATTTTCAAGTTCAAACTGAGTTTTGGCTACCACTACCAGTACCCCCGCAACATGCTGCAACTGAATCTCGGCAGGCCCAAGGGACACGAAACCCAATTTGCCGAGATGGGACAGTTGGCGGGCGTAGATGCTACGGACTGGAGTTGGTCGGCGCTTTTTTGTGACTTAGATGGCGACGGCTGGAAAGATATTTTTATCGGAAATGGCATCCTGCGCCGGCCAAACGACCTGGACTACCTTAAATACACGGCCAACCGGCAGGTCCAGCAATCCAATGCAGATCTCGATATTGCTGCCAAAATGCCGGGCGGTCTGGTACCCAATTATGCCTTTCGGAACAAAGGCGACCTGACATTCGAGCCGGTTGCTGCATCCTGGGGACTCGACCTTTCCGGGAGTACAAATGGTGCAGCTTACGCCGACCTGGATGGCGACGGCGACCTCGATCTGGTGACCAATAACCTGAATGCGCCCGCTGCTATTTTTGAAAATCTTTCACAAGAGTTGCTGAAAAACAACTACCTGCGCATTTCACTGCAAGGCAAAGACGGAAATCCGTTCGGCATCGGCGCCCGGGTGACGATCGAATCGGGCGGCCGCCGCCAAATGCAGGAGTTGCAAACCACGCGTGGATTCCAGTCTTCGGTCGAACCGGTGCTGACGTTTGGGTTGGGTAAAGCTGTGGAGGTTGATCAAATTACCATTCGTTGGCCAGATGGAAATGTGCAGCAACTGTCAGGGGTGACTGCAAATCAAACCCTGAAGATTGCCTACGAGAAGCAGTCTAACGATCAGATGCAACCCGCAGCGGCCTCCGAAACGGTGTTTGAAGACATCACGGCTCAATCCGGCTTGCGGTTTCAGCACTTCGAAAATGATTTTACGGATTTCGACCGCGAGCCGTTGATGCCCCATGCGCTGTCCACACAAGGGCCCCGCCTGGCGCAGGGTGACATAAACGGAGATGGTTTAGACGACCTTTTTGTATGTGGGGCCAAAGGCCAACCGGGGGCGATCTTTCTTCAATCCGGCCAAACCGGGAAATTTAACCAGCGCCAACAGCCTGCGCTGGAAAATGACCGCTTGAAGGAAGATACCGACGCTGCATTTTTTGATGCAGATGGAGATGGCGACCAGGATTTATACGTGGTCAGCGGCGGCGGAGAAGCCGTAGGGGAATCGTATGAGTTGCTCGATCGCCTGTACCTGAACGACGGGCAGGGTAATTTTGTGCTTTCAGAAGGCGCCCTGCCGCCAATATATGCGAACGGCAGTTGTGTGCTCCCGCTCGATTTCAACGGCGACGGCGCACTGGATCTTTTTGTGGGTGCGCGTTCAATACCAGGGAGTTATGGGATTTCGCCAACTTCGGTGCTGTTGCAGAATGATGGCAAAGGCAAGTTTCTGGACCGGACGGCAGCCATCGCGCCCGGCTTGTCAAAAGCCGGCATGGTAACAGACGCCGTATTGGCAAACATCGCCGGGAAACCCTGGCTTGTTATCGTCGGAGAATGGATGCCGGTGACCGCGTTTAGCATTTCCGAAAGCTGGAAAAAAGTGGAAACGCCAAATTCAGGCGGCTGGTGGAATACGGTGCTGGCGCATGATTTCGATGGTGATGGAAACGATGAATTGTTGCTGGGCAATCTGGGCCTGAATTCGGATTTGAGGGCCACGGAAAAAGAACCGGTTTCGCTGTACGTGCATGATTTTGATCATAATTTTTTTTCAGATCCAATACTTACGTATTACAAACAAAATCAACTTTACAGCTACGCATCTTTGGACGAATTGAGCAGCCAAATGCCCATGCTTCGGAAAAAATTTCCGCAAAATACTCCTTTTGCGGAAAGCACCTTTGATCAGCTGTTCGATGAAAAAGAACTGGCTCGCGCCCGGCGCTTAGACGCCCATATTTTTGCTTCAGCCCTTGCATCTACTCAGGGAGACGGTACGTTCACCCTGCAAGCCCTGCCTGCGGCGGCGCAAGTTGCCCCGATTTTTGCCTTCGCGGTCGTTGACACGGACGGAGATGGGAAAAGCGAGGTGCTGGCAACCGGAAATTTCTACAACATTAACCCTGCTCTCGGGCGTTACGATGCCAGTTGGGGACATTTTTTGCGCTATGAACCCGGTAAGGGCTTTGAGACAATCCCCTTGCAAAAAAGCGGTTTTGCCAGCCCGGGCGAGGGTAGGGGATTGGCGGTCGTCAAAGCTGCTAACGGCCGTCATCTCGTCATCGCAGCAAGGAATAATTTGCCGGTTCAGGTCTTCAGCGTGAAATAGGATTATTCCACAAAATCCTCCGGATATCCCGGAATGTTCTTCCCCAGCACAATGTCCCGCCGGCAATATAAATGGTAGTTGCAAAAATCCATCCAAAAAATAAAACCACCAATAGCAATTCGATGTTACCTTTGTTGAATCATTCTAAATAAGTACAATGGAAAATATCGTTGCCAAGAGTGCGGTAATGCTCTATACCGAACAAACGCCCAATCCGGAGTCACTCAAGTTCGTCACCAATCGCATGTTGTACCGGGGAACTGCCGATTTTAAAGAAGCGGGACTGGCGAAAGACTGGTCGCCGCTGGGTGCTGCCCTGTTTGAATTGCCTTACGTAAAAGGCGTATACATCAGCAGCAATTTTGTGACGGTGACCAAAGAGTTCAACTACGAATGGGCTGACATCATGCTGAAATTGAAGGAGTTTATCAAAAACTTCATCGAAGAAGGCGGCCAAATTCTAAACGAAGGTTTTGCCGAAGAAATGGCAAAACTGGAAGCAGAACGCGGCTCAGATATCGTCTATTCTGAAGACGATGCCGTCCTGGTTCAGAAGATCAAAGACCTGATTGACACCTACGTGAAACCCGCCGTTGAAATGGATGGTGGAAATATTGAGTTCAAAGCTTTTGAAAAAGGAATAGTTACTGTAACTTTACAGGGTTCTTGCAGCGGGTGTCCTTCTTCAACGGTTACTTTAAAATCAGGAATCGAAGGAATGCTGAAACGCATGGTGCCCGAAGTGCAGGAAGTCGTAGCAGAAATGGGGTAACAACATCGAAACAGACAAATCGTAAATCACATGTTCACCTAATTGAAACTACATCACATACAATCCGTTTCGATTAAGAATAGAACATATCACATATCAGGCGGGGCCGCAGTCTGCAAACTGTGCCCCGCCTTTATTTTGTGACTTCGGCTTGCCTTCCTGTTGCACGGGACAGGTTTTGCCCTTTGCCAACTTGCCTCCCCGCTTTGCGGGACAGGCTTTGCCCCTTATTTTAACTTCCGCTCTTTCTCAGCAAGGCCGCACTTAACAGCGAAATCACTAAACCCACCGGAAAAATTTCCAAAAAAGTGATGCCAATTTGCACCAGCGGGTTTTTGTACATTTCTTTGAATTCCGCCATTTTCGCAATTTCCTGTTCAATCTCCACAGCGGGTTTGCCGCTTTGGCGCAATTGTTCGACGCTGTACTGGTAGTATTGCTCCATGAAGTCGCCCCCGCCGCCAAAATTGACGTACACCATCCACACCCCTACATAAATGACCGAGGCGATCAACGTGATGAGCAGGCCCACCTGGAATCCTTTTCCGAAGCTGATGATGCCCCCGGCTTCTTTGTCCCGGTAAGTGCGCACGCCAAAAAAGACAGCAGAAAGGGCTACGATCATGGAAATATAGCCTACCCAACCGCCGGCTTCCATGCTTAATTTGCCACTTGACCAAAGCGGTGTTGCAATGAGCATGACCACCGCCACGATACCGCCTGACAGCAATCCGTAATTCAAAACGATCTTTTTCATGTTTGTTGACTTTGTGTTGATGTAAATGAATGGCCCAAAGATGGGGTGGTGAAAGGCGGATTTTCATCACCCGAAAGTACGATTCGATGGAGGAGGGAAGAGAATCACCTGAAAGCATGAGGCAATAATGGAGGGGCTTGAAAACCAAATCCCCAAATTCCTGTTACATTATCAAAAGATCACAACATGAAAATTTTCCTCCTGCTCTTTCTCGTGCTTGCCATCGTGGGTTTAACGGCCTGGTACAAACGAGGCGTAGCGCTTACAAAACCTGAAAATGCTATGGCAATTACTTCCTTCTACGATTTTAAATTGGCTGCCCTTGATAATCAAGAAGTGATTGATTTTCAAAAATTTAAAGGCAAAAAAGTCATCCTGATTAATGTGGCTTCCGAGTGTGGATACACTCCGCAATACGTGGATTGGGAAGCTTTCCACAAACAACATGGCGAAAATATTGTTGTGCTGGGCTTTCCGGCGAATAATTTTGGGGGTCAGGAACCTGGAACCAACGCGGAGATTGGCGCATTCTGCCAAAAAAACTATGGCGTTACCTTTCAACTGTTTGAAAAAATCAGCGTGAAAGGCAGCGACCAGCACCCGCTTTACCAATGGTTGTCCCAAAAGGATAAAAATGGCTGGAATGACCAGGCGCCTACCTGGAATTTTTGCAAATATGTAGTAAATGAGCAGGGTGAATTGACCAACTTTTTCCCTTCAGGCGTAAAGCCGGACGATGAAGCGTTTAAGAAGGCGGTTGGACTATAAAGTCAGACACTACCTGTAATCTTCCCTCACCGGGCAAAAAATATCAAACACTTTGCACGTGGTCAGTGCCACGCCGGCGTGTTTTGCATGTGAAGGAATGACGGCTACCATTCCTTTTTCGTACACTTTGCTTTCGCCCTCGATGGTCAGTTCAAGTTGTCCTTCCCAAACCTGGGTGATTTGTTCATGAACATGGGAATGCATTGGCAACACGGCGCCTGCTTCAATTTCTACAAAGGCAAGCGTCGTTTGTTCGGTGTGAATAAAACGGGCATGGAAACCTTTGAAGATTTCTTTGGCTGCGATTTGAGTGATTTCGTAGGTCATGTATTTATATTTTAGGTTTTAATGGAAAGCCGGGCCGGAGCCCGTCGAATAGTAGACACGAGGCCGGAGCCTCGCGCCAGCATGTGCCTATTTTTTCAAAAATTCCTCCACAAACGCCTTCAATTCAGCGCCGTGTAAATTCTTCGCCACCACTTTTCCATCTCCATCTAAAATAAAATTAGCAGGAATAGTCGCAATGCGCAAGGCATCCATGAACGGCGTTTCGTCGCCGGTCAGGTGCGAAGCGTGCGGCCACGTGGCGCCGTCTTTCGTGATGGCGTTGCGCCAGGCGCCTTCGCTGCTATCAATGGAATAACCAATGATCTGAAGGCCTTTTCCTCCGTGGGCAGCCCAGAGCGGGGCCAGCACTTGCTGGTTTTCCCGTCGGCAGGGCACGCACCAGGACGCCCAAATGTCTAAGATGGTTAGTT
>JBJXFD010000402.1:0-6338 GCA_046153985.1 Saprospiraceae bacterium | reverse complement strand
ACCTTACTGCCATGGCTATTCTTAAATTGCGGAGCCTGCCGGCGCTGGCCCTGCTGGTGATTCCTTTGCTTAATTTTGCACAGACCATGCAGACTGCTGACACGAAAGCAACGAAACGCACCCGTGCACTTTTTTACAACCTGCAACAAATGGCGTTGTCGGGGAAAACGCTCTTTGGCCACGAAGACGCGGTTGCTTACGGCATCGGCTGGCAAAAGGTAGAAGGCGCGTCCGATGTAAAAACCATCAGCGGCTCCCACCCTGCTGTTTATGGTTGGGATCTTGGCGAAATCGGCGCCCGGCCAATCAATATTGATACCGTTGATTTCGAGGACATGAAACGTTGGACCAGAGAAGCTTACAAACGCGGCGGCGTCCACACCATCAGTTGGCATATGCGCAATCCGCTCACCGGCGGGGATTCCTGGGACACGACTTCCGCAGTAAAAACCATCCTGCCTGGTGGTAGCCGGCACGAATTTTTCAAGACACAATTGGACCATGTAGCTGAATACATGGGCGCCCTCAAATCGAAAGGGCTGTTCGGACACGCCATTCCCGTCATCTTCCGGCCCTGGCACGAAATGAACGGCCGCTGGTTCTGGTGGGGACGCACACACTGTACGCCGGAGGAATACAAAGCGCTTTTCCGCTTTACGGTAGACTACCTGCGCCATGAAAAAGACCTGCACAATATTCTGTTTGCCTATGCGCCCGACGTCTGCGCTTCCGCAGAAGAATACCTGCTTTATTACCCGGGCGACGACTATGCAGATCTGATGGGCATTGATATTTACGAGTTTCAGAATCGCCCCGTTGCGGCAATGGCCGACCTGATCGGGATGGTGGTAGAATTAGCGGAAGCACGCGGCAAAATTCCGGCTTTTACGGAAACGGGGTTTGAAGGCATTCCCAAATCTGATTGGTGGACAAACGGTTTGCTAAACCCCATCAAAAAGCATCCGCTGGCAAACCGCATTGCCTACCTGCTTGTTTGGCGCAACGCCAGGGAAAACCATTGTTTTGCGCCTTATCCCGGACATCCCAGTGAGCGCAATTTTTTGGATTTTGTGAATGACCCCAACATCCTCCTGGAAAATGACCTCCCGGACATGTACCGCATGCCCAAAAAGGCAAAAGGGGGGACGGCGCCGGTTCCGGCCATTACAAAAGCCGATTCAATCAATCAGTAGTTGAAAAAACAAAACGATGAGCAACACAACTGCCGGCTCGTACCGGCTTCGTTTTTCTGAAAAATTAGCTTACAGCTTTGGCGATTTCGCCTCTTCCATGTTTTGGAAGCTGTTTTCCATGTTCCTGCTGTTTTTTTATACGGACATTTTTGGCCTTTCGGCAGCGGCAGTAGGCACGATGTTTTTGATTACCCGAATCTGGGGCGCACTGGAAGACCCAATTGTTGGCATGATCGCCGACCGAACCCACTCCCGCTGGGGCAAATTTCGGCCTTACCTGCTTTTTGTGGCCGTGCCATTCGCCATCATCGGCGTATTAACGTTTACTGTGCCTGACTTAGATGCAAATGGAAAACTCATCTACGCTTACATCACCTACACCTTGATGATGACAATTTACTCGGCGGTCAATGTGCCTTATGCCTCGCTCATGGGCGTGATGACTGCTGATTCCGGCGAACGCACTTCTTTGGCCTCCTACCGCTTCATCGGCGCTTTTTCGGGCGGGCTTTTTGTGACCGCCACCGCCAATTACTTAGTGGATTATTTTGGAAAAAGTGGCGGGCAAGCTTCAGGCTATCAGTGGACCGTAGCCGTGTATGCCGTTTTAGCTGCTGTTTTCTTCATCCTCACTTTCTCCGGTACCCGGGAGCGCCTGAAACCACCGCAGGATCAGCAATCCACCCTGAAAGAGGACCTTCGCGACATTCTCCGGAACCGGCCCTGGTTCATCATGCTTGGGGCAGCCATTTCTGTACTGATATTCAATTCGCTCCGCGACGGCTCCATTTTATTTTATTTCAAATACTATATTCAGGATCAACAGGTTAATCTATTTGGACAAACGTATACTTTCACACAGGGCGAACTGGCGTCGTACTACATGAGTATTTGGTTGGGCACGAATATCCTTGGGGTATTATTGGCCAAGCCCGTTACGGCGCGCATTGGCAAAAAGAAGACTTTTCTGCTCTCGGTTGTGTTATCTGCGCTGCTGAGCTTCGCGCTGTTTTTTCTGCAACCGCACCAGCTCGGCCTGATTTTCCTGTTGAATGTGCTGATCGGCATTTCCGCTGGCATTGTTTTGCCCATCATCTGGTCTATGTACGCCGACATTGCCGATTATTCCGAATGGGAAACCGGACGCAGGGCAACCGGGCTGATTTTTTCCTCTTCGTCCATGTCTCAAAAATTCGGCTGGACCCTCGGCGGCGCACTGAGCGGCTGGTTGTTGGCAGCTTATGGTTTTCAGGCTAATGTGGCACAAAGCGAAGAAGCTTTACTGGGCATCCGCCTGATGATGAGCGTTTTTGCCGGGATCGGGGCCTTGATGGCCGCAGGATTTATTTATTTTTATCGTTTGGATGAAGACTTGATGAAAAAGGTGGGCGCTGAATTAGAACAGCGTCGCGGAACAGAAATTTAAATATTTGATTGTTATTCACCACATAGTTTTTTTACCACATAGTTCACAATAGAGGTTTTCACATAGAGCACATAGCCGTTCTGCTCTTTTCAGGGAATACTAAGCTCTATGTGCCCTATTGTGAAAACTCCTATGTGCCCTATGTGGTAAAAAATAAAAACCATGCAACCATTTACCGAAAAAAAAGCGGCGCTGATCGCTGAACACGAAGCGCTCATCGCCCGCCCGAACGAAGCCCAGCAATCGGGCAATGGCATTTACACCCGCTGGAAATATCCAGTACTTACCGCTGCGCACGCCCCGATTTTCTGGCGCTACGACCTGAATGAACAAAGGAATCCACACCTCATGGAGCGCCTTGGTGTGAACGCGACCTTCAATTCAGGCGCCATTTTTCTCGATGGGCGCTACCTGCTGGTGGTGCGGGTGGAAGGCAACGACCGCAAATCATTTTTTGCCATGGCCGAAAGTCCGAACGGGACAGATCATTTCCGCTTTTGGGACTACCCCATCGAGTTGCCAGAAACAGAAGACCCCGATACGAACGTATACGACATGCGCCTGACGCAACACGCCGACGGTTGGATTTACGGGCTTTTTTGCACCGAAAGAAAAGACCAAAGCCGCCCGAACGATACCTCTGCGGCAGTTGCGAATTGCGGAATCGCCCGAACGCGCGACCTGAAAACCTGGGAACGCCTTCCCGATTTGATTTCCTACTCCGGCCAGCAACGCAATGTGGTGCTGCATCCCGAATTTGTCAACGGGAAATACGCCCTCTACACCCGCCCGCAAGACGGATTCATTGACGTAGGCAGTGGCGGCGGCATCGGCTGGGGCTTGACGGACAGCATGGAAAAGGCCGAAGTAAAAGACGAGTTAGTCATAGACGCCAAAGTTTACCACACCATCAAAGAAGTAAAAAACGGACAGGGTCCAACGCCCATCAAAACGCCCCAGGGCTGGCTGCACCTCGCACACGGCGTTCGGAATACAGCAGCCGGGCTTCGCTACGTGTTGTACCTGTTTCTCACAGATCTTAAGGAACCCTGGCGCGTAACGCATTTGCCGGGCGGGCATTTCATTGCGCCGGAAGGCGAAGAACGGGTGGGCGATGTTTCCAATGTGGCGTTCAGCAACGGCTGGTTGGTCAATGAACGCGAGGAGGTGTTTATTTACTACGGTTCTTCGGATACCCGCATGCACGTAGCTACAACAACGGTGGAAAAACTGCTCGATTATGCGCTCCATACGCCGCCTGACGGCCTCCGGTCGGCGGCGAGTGTAGCACAACGTATTTCCCTGATCCGCCAAAACTTATTGGGTGCCTGACTTTAAAGTCCGATAGCTGCGTTATGCGAAGACCCCAAAAACGGTCATTTACGCGAGTAGACTCCCGCTTTTGGGGTCTTCGCATGCCTTGCTCTCGAACTCTAAAGCTCAGCCACCTGGAAAATGTGCCCAACAATCATCAGAACTATTCAAGCATGAACCAGACCGCAAATCTTCACCCTGCGCTCACCCGCGCGAATTTTCAACGCGAATTGGTCAATATCCTCGACTGGTGGATGGCGCACACGCCCGATCACGAGCAGGGCGGATTCATCGGGCGCATGGACGGGCAAGGGCAAATTCACCCGGAAGCCGAAAAAGGAATAATCCTGAATACGCGTATTTTGTGGACGTTTTCAGCTGCGGCGCGCTTGATGCCGCACCCGGAATACCGCCGTATGGCCGATCGGGCTTACAATTACCTGCTCCGGAATTTTTGGGACAAAGAGGAAGGCGGTTTTTTTTGGACGCTGGACTACTGCGGATTGCCCCACGAGACAAAAAAGCAGGTGTATGCTCAGGCTTTTGGCATATATTCGCTTTCGGAATATTTTTTGCTGACCGGCGAAACAGCTGCGCTGAACAAAGCTTCGGAAACCTTCGCCCTGCTTGAGCGCTTCAGCAGGGACCGCGAAAAAGCGGGCTACCTCGAAGCATACAGCCGCGACTGGTTTTTGCTGGATGACCTCCGCCTTAGCGAAAAAGACGCCAACGAAGCCAAAACGATGAATACGCACCTCCATGTGCTGGAGGCTTATACCAACCTGTTGCGCGCAAATCCTGCCGACAAACAGGTACACCAGGCTTTAAAAGACTTGATTGCCCTTTTTTTAGAAAAATTTATTGATCCCGAAACGGCCAGGATGCACCTCTTTTTCGATGTGGACTGGCAGCTGAAATCGCACGAAATTTCTTTCGGGCACGATATTGAATGCAGTTGGTTGCTGACAGAAGCTGCCGAAGTGCTGGGCGATGAAGATTTGATCGCGCAGGCCAACCGTTTATCGGTGCGAATGGCCGAAGCGGTATTAAAAAATGGTTTGGACACGGATGGCGGGATTCTGAATGAAGCCGACCCGAATGGCCTTACCGATACAGACAAGCATTGGTGGCCTCAGGCCGAAGGGGTAGTGGGTTTTATAAATGCCTGGCGCCTTAGCGGTGATCCTCAGTTTTTCGATGCGGCCATAGCCGTGTGGCAATTCATTGAACGAATCATGAAAGACCCGGTGCTGGGCGAATGGTACTGGCGGGTGAATCGTCAGGGGCATCCCATCACCACAGAAGACAAAGTGAGCCAGTGGAAATGTCCGTACCACAATGGCCGCGCCTGCATGGAAGCCATGCGACGTTTAGCTCGATGAAACGATTGTGCTGCATATTATTCGGGGTATCGTTTTTTGCCCATTGCCTGGTTGCGCAATCCGAAACCTTTCGGTTTGGGCAAATCAAGGCAGAACTGGGTTTGGACCAGGGCACCATCACTGCAATTTTGCAGGACCGGAAAGGGTTTATGTGGTTTGGCACCTGGCTGGGATTGGCCAAGTACGACGGCTATGAGGTGCGCTTTTTCAAGCAATCGTCAGAAACAGGTCTGGGTAGCAACAAAGTCGCAGCATTGCTGGAAGACCGGAAAGGGCGGCTTTGGGTCGGCACCAGCAATGCCGGATTGTACCTTTTCGACCGCGAAAAAGAACGCTTTATTGCCTATCAAAGAGAACCCGACAACGCCAACAGCCTGAGCAACAACAACGTGTGGGCGCTTTGCGAGGACGACGAAGGGTTCATCTGGATTGGCACAGACAAAGGATTGAACCGGTTTGACCCCGAACAGCGCCGCTTTTCCCATTTCTACCGGCAACCCGGTGATGAAAACAGCCTTTCCAACGATTTTATTTACAGCCTGTGTGCTGCACCCGATGGCTCCATTTGGGTCGGCACTATTGATGGCCTGAACCGCGTTGTGCGCAAGCCAGACCGCCAAGGTTGGCAGGTGATGCGTTACGAAATAGCCCCTACTTCAGCAAAAATAACTGAATTTCATCATTTTATATACCGGATCAGGGTGGCGGTTCACGAACCTAATACACTGTGGATTGGTACCAAAAGCGGGTTAAAAAAAGCCACCTATGCCCCCGGTCAGGCGGGCCGCTGGCAGTCCATCCGGCACTTCGAACACCTCCCTGCCGATCCGGCGAGCCTGAGCAACAACTACGTCACGGACATCTGGGAACGAAAAGCCGATTCAACCCTTTGGTTGGCGACCTTTCACGGACTAAACCGGATGACGTTACGCGATAAAAAATTCCAGCGATTCTATTCCGGGGATGACGATCGGTACAGCATCACCAACAATACCTTGCGCTCTTTGTACGAAGATCGGGGGG
>JBJXFD010000401.1:0-3526 GCA_046153985.1 Saprospiraceae bacterium | reverse complement strand
GTAAGCATTCATCTTTTGAAAAAAAGGAAAAAGGGGGAATAAATTATCAGAATGCTTTTAAGAGCATGTTCAAAATTCCATCAATCGGCTACAAGCGGGAAATTTTGTTTTATACTTCGTTAGATTTTTTCAACATAGCTGCCGGCTATGTCTGCAAAATCTGCCTCGTCTAAAACAAAATTTCCTCGCTTTCGCTCGATCATGGAAATTTGAACAAGCTCTTAAACTTACCCCATTGCAATTTGTTTAAATAAAGTAATAAAAGCCTACCCCTATAGGCAACCCTTTCCCTGCTTTACCCGAAGTTCAGTTTGAATTCTGTAACGAATCAAAAACGACATGGGAAAAGCGACAAAGAACCGCCTGTTTATTGCGGTCGTATTAGGAAGCGCCATCTGGATGGCCCAAACGGCTTGTACCCGGGAACACATTGAAAGTATGAACCCGGTCTGCTTTGAGACCGATGTCTTGCCGATTTTTCAATCCAATTGTACCCAAAGCGGTTGCCACAATTCTGTTGATCGCGAAAAGGGATACGACCTCACCAGTTACGACAAGATTGTCAGCAAAGGCATCACGCCGGGCGATTACAAAGGCAGTGAAATATATAAGTCCCTCGTCGTGCCGGGTGGCGAATCTATGCCGCCTGCGCCCTATGGTCGCCTCAGCGACGAACAGATTACGACCATTGCGCTCTGGATCGAAGAAGGCGCCAACAATACCATCAACTGCGGGGACTCCGGTAATTGCGTCACCGACAACGTTACTTATAACGCAACGGTCAAGCCCATCCTCCAAAAATATTGCACGGGCTGCCACTCCGGTGGTGCACCTTCCGGCAACATCAGCTACGCCACCTACAATGCCACCAAACCCACTGCTGTGAGCGGCGCTCTGGTTGGTTCCTTAGAACACGCTCCGGGATACGCTCCCATGCCTGAAAATGCCAGCAAAATCCCTGCCTGCGACGTCGAAAAAATCCGGCAATGGGTTGTGCTTGGCGCAAAAAACGATTGATTTTCAAAAAAAACTTTCAATATGAAAAAGATGTCAATGCTTGTTGCTTTCCTGATCCTTTGCAGCATCGGTGTACAAGCGCAGGATAAATATTTTACCAGAACGGGCGCTATCAGCTTTAATGCAGAAGGCGCGCTGGATGATGTGGAAGAAATTAAAGCCAAAAACACTACGGCTACCTCAGTAGTAGATATTGCTTCCGGGCAGATGGAATGGGCAGTACTAATGAAGGGATTCCAGTTTAAAAGTGCTTTGATGCAGGAGCATTTCAATGAAAACTACGTAGAAAGCGACAAGTTTCCGAAAGCGGCATTTAAAGGACAAATTGACAATCATGCGAATGTGAAATGGACAGCCGACGGCGCTTATCCGGTGGTAGTGAATGGCAAAATGACCATGCACGGCGTCACAAAAGACATCACCGCAAAAGGTACGGTTAATGTAAAAGGCGGGAAGCCGATTTTGACTTCTGACTTTTCCATCAAACTTTCAGATTACGCCATCAAAATCCCTTCAGTAGTTGGCAATAAAATCGCCAATGAAGTAAAAATTACGGTAACTGCCGGTTTGGAACCTTTCAAAAAATAAAATCATGAAACCACTATTTTTTTTGATCGCAACCGGACTGGCCTTGTTTTTTTTACCCTTAAAAGCCAGCGCTCAAGAAGGCAGTTTGCTCGATATTCTGGGTAAAGAAGACGTGACTGATTACACCACCAATGCATTCAAAAGCTCGCGCGTCATCAATGGCCACAGCATGGAAATGATTGGAGAAGGTACGCTCGACTTCCGCATCCTGCACCGGTTTGGCCGCATCAGCGACGGATTTTATGAAATGTTCGGCCTTGACCGCGCCAGCATGCGCATGGGATTCGATTACGGCATTTCTCCCAATCTGATGGTTGGATTTGGCCGAAGCACGGCCAAAAAAGAAATGGACGCTTTTGTGAAATACCGGATTTTGTGGCAATCGAAAGGCAGCAAAAACAATCCGGTCTCCTTAGTTTGGGTCAGCGGAATCACCATGAACGGCCTCAAAGACCCAATTGGCAATCCGGAAGTGCCGGTGACGTTGTCCAGAAGGCTGGGGTATTACCACGAGCTCATCATTGGCCGCAAAATTACCGACGGGCTCACGCTGCAACTTTCGCCTACCTGGGTACACCGAAACATTGTAGACAACAAACTCATTCCCAATGAATTATTCGCCGTCGGTTTTGGCGGGCGCGTCAAATTCACCCAACGTTTGGCTTTCGTTTGGGATTACGGATATGTGATCAACCGCTTCCCCGGTAACCTTTTGGCTAACCCCTTGTCCATCGGATTGGACATTGAAACCGGCGGCCACGTTTTTCAACTGCATTTTTCCAATGCGGTTGGGATGAACGAACGGGCTTACCTCAGCGACACCAATGGCGACTGGCTGAAAGGCGATATCCAATTCGGCTTCAACCTCTCAAGAATTTTTCAGATCAAAAAGCGACCAGTTGAATGAGTGTAATACTGGATTCCTATTCACACAAAACAAAACGGGTTTCACTCTACCCTCACCTCCCCAACAACAACCCCCTTCCCTTCCCCCGAAATCCGTACATAACGCGCTACCTTTTTATCCATTGAAACCTGTATCCCATCTGGGTTTGCAGCTAATTTTCCATCAAAAATCACGATCCATTTTTCCGGCGCGCGTTCGGTCGCTACGGCAATTTGGAGATCTTGTGCTTCGCCTTTCGGCAAATTGAGCAGGAGCGTTTTTAAACGGTTGTTTTTTCGAAAATCCAGTGTTAGCCAGTCGCCTTGCCAGGTGCTGGCCGGATCTCTGTCAAACAGCGCGCTGACGGGGTGTTCCGGCGTTTCGAGGGAAGCCGACCACCCCATACCGCCGAGGTCACGCAGGCGGATATTGCGCCAGGCAATTGTGCGTCCTGCTTTCGATGCGTCCTGCCCAATGTCGTGAACCTGCAATCCGATATGCCCGCAGCGGGTGAGGCCGTCGGTCAGGTCGGCAACGGGGACGCCGTTCACCCAGGTTCGAATGCGGTTGCCGATGGCTTCGATCCGGTAGTGGTTCCAATCATTTTTCCGATAAGCGCGCTGCGCTTCCGGTTTCCCCTCCAGCTTAAACAGCCAGCCGCGCCGGCTTTCGTCGTACACGCCGCCGCTCCCGGCACGCGGCGTAGGGTCAATTTCAATCTGATACCCATGAAATACATCTTTCTTATAATGCGGGAAGTGGTTGGACCGGATCTGAATGCCGCTGTTGAGGCTTGAATCTGCGCGGATTTCAAGTTCCAGCACAAAATCAGCGTAGCGATTTTCGGTGATCAAAAAGCTGTTCGGCGTTCCGGGCACGGTCGTGCCCACGATATTGCCGTCCTGCACAGCGTAGGTTGCTGTACCGCCAATCTGGCGCCAACCGCGCAGGGTTTTGCCGTCGAAAAGCTTGCGCCACGGCGGACGAGTATCGGGTTGTGCGTTTCGCGTCGGCGCCGGTTTGATTTTTGGCGTG
>JBJXFD010000129.1:0-6612 GCA_046153985.1 Saprospiraceae bacterium | reverse complement strand
TCTTTGTCTTTCCAGTATTCGGTGTAAGTTTCAAGTAAATGGTAAAAACCTTGATAATCTGCGTGGCTGTCGCAATATGGAGGGTCAAAATATGCTAAATCAACATTCTCAACTGCCGGCAATAATTCTAAAATGTTTTTGTGAAAACTTTGATTGTCTTGTTTGTTGTCAAATATTGCATTGTTGTATTTTGGAAGTATTTCTTCAAAAATTTCTTTGATTGGTCTTACCAAACTTCGATTACGCTTAATCCTTTCGGGGTCGTTTGCATAAACTAATGCTTGTGTATGACCAAAATGTCCCATCGTAATTTTCCTTGTCATACTGCGATTAATGACTGCAAACGCAATTGCTTGTTTTATCGGATTGTCAAGTAAGGGAATATTTGCTCTGAAATTATCTAAAAAAGCAGCTTCTTCTTTTTCAAAAAATACATTTGTAAACGTGCTTTCAATCAATTCAAACTCCTTTTTGTTTTTTGCAGATTGAAAAAGAATTTTCAAGTCATCTTCATTCAGCTTGGTGTTTTTGTTTTCAATTAAGGCTAAACCAATTTGATTGTTGAAGTTCAAAAAGTCATTTGTAATTGTTTTGTATCCAATTTGTTTGAATAAGTAAGCGACTGACTGTGAACCCGAAAAAGCGTCAATGGCGGTTTTTACATTGTCAGGTATAAACTTGTTTATCCAAGCCAAATGAGTGTGTTTGGCACCTAAATATTGTGGCTCAGGAAACTGGTAATTGAAATATGTATATTCTTCAAAAAGCATTTTAATCTAAAAGTTTTTTAAGTCCGAAAGTTACAGTTTTTACCCCTTTTGTTGACGATTACCCTATCCAAATTATCAACTGTCCGCAAGTCGGATGGTTGGTGGGCTTGGGAGAGTTGAGTAAAATAAAATGTGCTGCAAATTGTGCTGGCAAGTGTGAGGCTTGCAGCTCTTTTTTTTGCGAAGGGTTTGCAATTTGTCGTACATTTTTATCACTCACTTTTAATGTTTGCAGTTTCGTCCTGTCATTTCCGCCAACGTGACAACATACGAACCCATCGCACATCTACCACAAAGATAAAACCCATCTTCGACATTCGATTGACTGGCTAAAATTTATAGCCAATAACGTGTAAATCAGTGTTCTACGGATATGGAAAATATTTTTATTTACCCCACCACCCTGAAAAATCCGTCTTTCGTCCCCCCTCAAAACCCCACCCCCATCTCCTCCAACTGCGCCGCCGCATGCAGGAAATGCGCCGTAATCCAGAAAACCGTCCAGCTTTCGGAGTAGCCGCCCCGCAGCTTTTTCACGTCGGACATATCGCCGTGCTGCGCAAAATTGGTGTGCTGCAACTGCTCGCCGTGCGCCCCAGTGGGCGAAATCATCTGTCCGCAGGAACGGTACATCACCGCTGCCAGCCGCTTCATGGACTCGTCGTCCAGCAGTTCGCCGAGGCGGTAAATGGCAGGCGTCATCACCACGCCGTACACATCGAGGTGCTGGTTTTGGGCGGAGACGCCCGTCCAGCCACGGGACTTGAAGGCGTGGTCGGCCATGCGCCCGGCGGGCAGGGGTATGTCCCAGACCGCCGTGTAGCTCAAGACCACATCGCCTGCGTGTTTGGCATAGCCGAGGTATTTGCTGTTTTTGGAAAATTCGTAAGCGGCAAGGAAACCCTGAAAAGCGCCCCAAGCGCCCTCCTTGTCCTCACAGGTGGCATCGAGGGTACCGCCCCAATAGGGTTCGTCCATGCTCAGGTGGCGGGCGGCATAGTAGTCGGCGGCTTTGAGCGCCGCCTTCGCATATTGCTGATTGTCAAACAGTTGCGCAGCAAGCAAAAGGGGCGAGATATAAAACGCCTCTGCCGTGTTGACGGGTTTCCAGCCAGCGTCCAGCAGGCGTTTGGCGTGTACGTCGCAGGCTTTCTTCAAAAAAGCTTCCCATTTCTCCGTTTTCAGCATGGGGTTTTTCCTGCCTGCCCGGATGGCCAAGGCGATGCTGTTCATGGCCTGCCCTTCGGAGACCGGGTCGGGGTTGCTCCATTTTTTTTCACCGATATCGAAGACCACGGGAAATCCGTTTTCACCAACGGGAGCGGTGCAGATATGGTCGAGCGAACGCTGCACCATGTCCATCGTGGAGGGGAGCTTGTAATCGAGGCTATCCAGCACGGGCGAGGCAAAGGGGTTCGCCTTGCCCAATCGGTGCAGGCTTTTCAAGGGCTGCAAGGCATAACCCGGCGCCTCGCATTGGCCCGCCCAGCCGAGCACGATTTGCGGGCGCACCTGGGCGGGGAACATATTGAACCCGGCATAGCCCTCGCCCTCCACCCATCGGCTCATCAAGAAGCGGTGCTTGAGTTGGAGAATCTCCGCCACAGTCGGCAGGTCCTCGGTGTAGAATGGCTTGAACAGCTCGATGGAAGTATGCACAGGCCGTTGGAACGCCGTGCCTTTTGCCTCCACGGGATAGGCTTCCAGCCAAAACGTCTTTTCGATGACCATGCCCGGTTGCACTTGCATCCAGGTTTCGCCATAGCGGTGAAAGCCTTCCTGCAATGCCTTCACGGTATTGCGATGACCGTTGTAAGTGACTGGCCCTGAGAGCATTAGCAGTTCCGTGCTTTCGGCCTTGGCGCTGATGCCGAGCGACCACCACTGGTCGTCATGGTGCCCCCCGGCCACGGGCGATGGCAGGCTGTGGAGCGCCGCCCCGAAGGTTTTGCTGCCGGATTGCCACTCGGCGCAGGCAAAGGGCATCGGGTAGCGGTGCTCCTCGAAGAGCGCCTCTTCCCCCGCCTTGCCGTGAAAAACGGCCACTTTGTGGCTGCCGTTTTTTTCGCCGGAGGGGTTGCCGTAGTACAGGATGCCGGGCAGGAAAGCCTTTGCGCCTGTTGCGGCTATTTTCCAACGGATGCTCAGGGTCACGGAGTCGAGCGGCTGCTTGCCCGTCCACTCCCATCGGCGGATGCACTTGATGCGCCCGCCCTCCGCTTCCGTATAGGCATCCTGCACCAACCAGTCGCCTTGCGGTAGGGGTATTTTGCCCTGCACGATATACCAGTTGCCTTCTCGCTTGAAACCCGTTGGGTTGGCATGGTGCCAATCGGCGGGCCAGTCTTCCTTCCAAGCAGTGGCAATGCTCCAGCGGCCTTCATCGGGGGCGTAGATGAGTGGGTCTTCGTCCCAGAGCGGCATTCGCCTATCGCCGATACTGAAAATCGGGAACGGTGGCGGCTGCTGCGAAAAGCAGTTGAGGGCAGTGAAAAGTAGGATGGCGGTGAAGTGGATTTTCATGGATGGCCTGTTTTGGCTGCTAAGGAATGGAAATTATTGAAGAATGGGTAATATGGGCTTGCAGGGGAAGATAGGGTGGTATAGGTAACGAGCAGGGCTATATGCAGGTTAGGAAATAGCATTCCGACTGCCGATAACCGCTGCTGATTGAAAATAAGTACGTCCGTGGAATTAGTTTAGATTAATCATTACGCAAGTAATTGATTTTCAAGACAATACCAAATATCTAATTCCCAATACCTACTTATGTTGTTGGAGTTAAGAACAAAAGTTGATAGTTATTCGTCTGACCCGACCACAGCTTGGATTTGCAACTGGTTGAGGTTTGCTGGTCCTGCCCAATTTGCATAAAACCCAATATTGCCTAATGTACATTGTCTTCGTTCATTGTCAGCCTGTGATTTTTTATTGTCTTAACTAAAAGTAAAATTGCCAATACCAAAAATGGTGTTCCGCCCCAAAATGAGAAACTGTCAAATGTTAAACTAGAAAACTCTATTGACAATATGAAATAAGAAAGGAACAAAATAAAAAGTCCGACATAAACTGTTTTGAATTTTTGAGTTGGTAATTTGCTAAAGTAAGCAATCACTAAAATAATTTGTCCAACTGTTGCAATAGTTGCTGCTGTAAAAAGTCTGTCGTCATTACTGCCAGTCAAACCAAATTTAACTTCTCCGCTGAAAAATTCATTGAATCTAAATAATTGAATTATTCCTAATAACCCAAATCCGTGTCCAACACCAATTAGAATTAGGAAATGAAAAATGATTGTCAATGCTATAAGTCGGTTTATATTTTTCATAAAGTCAAACAGTTTTCATTAAAACCCTTTGTCAAGCCAAATGTCTTTTGAAAATTGGCTCATGAAGGGTTAGTGTGAAAGCTAAGGGAGTTTGGGGGCGAACGCAGCCGCCCCCACCCCCCTAAAGCCCTTGTTGCCTGATGGTCCACTTCATTGCGCTATTGCTTAAAATTGATTATTTCGGTTGCAATTTTATCATGGCCAATATTGAGAATTCTGTACCCAAAATTTGTATTGTCAATTTCAATTTCTTTTGAATTTTTTACAATCTGGAAAGACATTGATTGCGTTGTATATTGTTTGATGTTTTTATATGCTTGTTCATCATTCATGTGATAGTGCCCACAAAAAACCGTAACATCATTCTTAAAAGTTAGCAAAATTGACTTTAATTCCCCTCTGTTTTTTAATGGATAAGCTGTATCAACTGGCGTCTCGATTTCTAAAACAGGGTGATGCACAAATAAAATCAATCGCTTGCTTTCAATAAGCTCATCCTGTAGCCAATCCAATTGTGTTTTGCTCAACTCGTCAATGGATGAGTCTAAAAACAGGTATTGATAATTTTCGTCTTCCAATTTATAATAGAGTTCCTTTTTCGCCCTGTCTTTGCTGTAATGTTCTTTTACTTTTTCAAACTGGTCATGGTTTCCAAGAATTAAGTTCAGGGAATGGTTTTGAAGTTTCTCAAAGAAATAACCGTGCGCCGTTGAGTCACCAATGTCGCCACCAAAAATTATTTCATCTATCTTCCTGGTTTTAAGGTCAGCAAGAACTGTTTCAAAGTTTTTTGTTGGGTTAACACCGTTGTCAATAGGAAATTGCTCGCCTAAATGTATGTCTGTAATAAATGCAAATCGTTCCATTTTTTCAGTCTAATTATTTGTGAAAATCCTGATTTTTAAGGTGTTCGCAATGCTTCAGGCAACTTGATAGTATGCGAACCACTCGCACATCCAGCAAAAAGGTAGAATGCATAGCCATTAACCCAAATAAAATCATTCAACCAAATAAACACCACCCTTCACTGTTTTAAACTCAACAAGCCCGTTCGGAAGTTTGGTAAAGCTCGTCTTCTTACCATTACTGCTGATTTTTAAGCCGGGTTTAAATTCAATCCGGCAAACTTCTCCTGCCTTTGATAATATTTTGAGTTGTGTGACTGCTTTATTTTTCCAAACAAAATCAAGTTCAAATCCACCCCTGGCGCAAAGGCCCTTAAATTCACCATCGCTCCATTCGTCGGGTAATGTCGGCAATAATTTTATGAAGCCATCATGGGATTGCATCAGCATTTCGGTGATAGCAGCCGTAACGCCAAAAGCGCCGTCAACCTGTAATGCCCTTGAACAAATGGCAAAAAATGAAGCGGTGCATTGTTCTTTTAAGTACCCTTTGTAAATCTTATTGGCCCGGTTGCCATCGTTCAATCTTGCCCACAACGCCATTTTCCATGCCCTCGACCAGCCAGCGGAGCCGTCGCCCCGTTCTTCCAGCACCTTTTTATACGCCTCAATCAAAGCAGGTGTCCTTTTTTCGTACAATACTTTACCGGGGTACAAGCCATACATGTGTGAAAAGTGGCGGTGATTTTCTTCCAACGATTTCCAGTCGTCGGCCCACTCCTGCAAGGAACCATCCTTCCCAATCTGCGGCGGCACTAATTTTTCCCTGGCTGCTTTTACGCTTTGGATAAAGGCATCGTCCTTTTCCAAAACCACGGCCGCTTCTATATAATAACCAAACAGGTCATAGAGTATTTGCATATCAATGGAAGAGCCAGCGCAAATGCTGGTGCCCTCCCGGAAACTTGCGGTCACTTCATCGAAATAAGGCTTGTTGCCGCCGCCGTCCGGGAAGTTTTCGGGAGAAGTGGAGGGATTGGTGACCAACCATTTTCCATTGGGGTGCGGCACTAAAAAATCCATGAAGAACTGAACGGAGCCTTCCATCAATGGAAAAGTTTCTTTTAAAAAATCCTTATCCATCGTGTATTGATAATGCTCCCATATATGCGTGCAGAGCCAAGCCCCACCAACGGTAAACGTTCCCCAAGTGGGGCCATCCATCGGTGCGGCAACCCGCCATATATCGGTGTTCTGGTGAAATACCCATCCGTCAGCGCCATAATGTTCACGGGCTACCTGGGTGCCTTGGTCGGTTAATTCTCGAATCATGCGCACCAAAGGTTCGGCACATTCAGAAAGGTTACCGCTTTCGACCGGCCAATAATTCATTTCGGTATTGATGTTGGTGCTATATTTCGAATCCCAGGACGGGTTCATATTGTCGTTCCAGATGCCTTGCAAATTGGCGGGTTCTGTACCTGGCCTGGAAGAACCAATCATCAGGTACCTGCCAAACTGATAACTCAGCGCAGCCAAGGAAGGGTCAGGTTCCGATTGAATTTTTTTCACCCGCTCCGGCGTTGGTAAATAAGAATTTTGGGTATTGGGTAATTGTAGCGAAACACGGTTAAAGTAATTCCCATGGTCTGCAATGGCTGAATCATGG
>JBJXFD010000397.1:0-10695 GCA_046153985.1 Saprospiraceae bacterium | reverse complement strand
GAATCGCGATTCTATTGTTATCTGTGCTCTATGGAGTTTGGCAATTTTGGCCAAAAGAAGATGCGGCGCAGCAAAGTAATCTGTTGACCACCGTTAAGCGGGGGAAGTTTCATGTGAATGTAACGGCTACCGGGGAGCTTAATGCGAAGCGTTCTGTAAAGATAAAAGCGCCTCAGGGGATGCGGATGGCTCAGATTTATGAGACCACAGTTTCGGATTTGGTGCGGGAAGGCACGATCGTAAAAGAAGGGGATTATGTCGCTACATTGGATCGAACGGAATTGGCGAACAAGATCAGCAACCTTCAAACCGAAATGGAAAAAATTCAAACCCAGCTCGACCAGGCCAAAATTGATACGGCCATCGAATTGCGGGGCATGCGCGATGAATTGGTCAACATGGGCTTTTTGAAAAAAGAAAAGCTCCTCCACTTAGATCAAAGCCGCTACGAACCGCAGTCGGTCATCCAGCAAGCGCAGCTCGACATGGAGCGCACAGAGCGGGATTTCGGACAGTTGTTGCTCAAATACGACCTGAAAAAGCAACAGGCAGTGGCCAAGATCCAGGAAATCAACGCGCTGCAAAAGCAGAACCAGATGCAAATGAGCATTTACAACCAGCTATCCGGGGAGTTTACCATCATGGCCCCCAAATCGGGTATGGTCATTTATGCGCGCGGCTGGAGCGGAAAAGTAGAACCCGGCTCCCGAATTTCTGCCTGGGATCCGGTGGTTGCTGAGTTGCCCGACCTCACGGATATGATCTCCAAGACTTACGTCAATGAAGTAGACATCAGCCGGGTGAAAATCGGGCAGGAGGTGAGATTGAAAGTGGACGCTTTTCCGGACAACGCGTATTCCGGTAAAGTCATCAAGGTGGCCAATATCGGGGAACAACTCCGCGGCTACGATGCAAAGGTCTTCGAAGTGGTCGTCCAAGTCAATGAATTGGACTCTATTCTGAGGCCTGCGATGACCACCAGCAACGAAATCCTGACGGACACTTACGACGACGTGCTGTCTGTACCCATAGAAGCCATCCAGATCGATAGTGTCTCCTATGTATATAAGGAGCAAAACGGGCGCATCATTCGCCAGGAAGTGATCACGGGCATCAGCAACTCGGATGAGATCATTATTGAGCACGGGCTTTCCGAAGGCGAAAAAATATACCTTTCCCTGCCCGCAAATGGCGCCGATGCGCCGTTTGAACCCATCGCTGCCGACATCAAAGAAAAGATCCGCAAAAAACAGGAAGCCGACCGGAAAGAAAGAGAAGCCAAAGCCAACGAACGAAAGAAGGGGATAGAGAACTACGATGTTCCCACGGAAAGTGGCGGAGATGGCATGTTTATCATCATGGAATAGCATAACAATATGATAAATCGCATTTTTTTTCACCTCCGGCTGGCATTGGAAGGCATCAACGCCAACAAACTCCGCGCTTTCCTGACTGCGTTGGGCATTGTATTCGGAGTAGGCGCGGTGATTGCTATGCTGGCCATCGGGACGGGCGCGAAACAGGCTATTCTGGAACAGATGAAGCTGATCGGCGCCAACAACATCATCATAAAATCCGTCATTCCTTCTGAAGACAGCGAGGAAAACAATAAAGCCAATCAAAGCGCAGCGGGCAACAACAGCAGCGGGAACAAAGACAAACTCCCGTGGTCGCCGGGCTTGACCCTGGCGGACCTCGAAGGCATTGCAAACGTTACGCCAACGGTCGGAAAAATCAGTCCCGAAATAGTCGTTCCGGTGAGCATCATCCAGTCCGGGCGCCTGGAAAAAGCGCGCTGTATCGGCGTCACCAACACCTTTTTCGACCTGAACCAGTTGCGCGTGGAAAAAGGCGCTTTGTTCAGCAAAGGGCAAATTGACGCCGGAAGACCCGTATGCATCATTGGCAAAAACATCCAGACGCGGTTTTTCGGAACGGATGAGGCTTTGGGCAAAAAAATCAAGTGTGGCCAAAACTGGTTTACGATCATCGGCGTCTTGGAAAAGCGCGTTGCCAGCGAAGAAAGCCTGAAAAGCTTAGGCATCCGCGATTACAACGACGATGTTTACATCCCGGTGACCACGGTGTTGCTGCGTTTCAACAACCGTGCGCTGATCACCAAAAGCGACGTCGGGCGCGGAGGCGGTAACAACGAAGAAGATAAAAATTACCACCAACTCGATCGCGCGATCGTACAGGTCACGCAATCCCAAAATTTGAGGGCGACTGCTGACGTGATTGCCCGCATCCTGAAACGCCGCCATCACGATGTGGTAGATTATGAAATTGAAGTCCCCGAGTTGTTGCTCGAACAGGAGCAAAAAACACAGGAGACGTTCAACCTTGTGCTGGCGGTCATTGCAGGTATTTCCCTGCTCGTTGGCGGCATCGGCATCATGAACATCATGTTGGCTTCCGTGCTGGAGCGCATCAAAGAAATTGGCCTGCGCCGTTCGCTGGGCGCCACCCGCCGCGACATCATTTTTCAATTTTTGCTGGAAGCCGTACTCATCAGCCTGTTCGGCGGCGTAATCGGAGTGATTCTGGGCATCGCTTCGGCGCGCCTGATTGCCTCCCAGGCGGATATTCCAACGGTGATTTCCGGTTGGTCCATCGTTTTGGCATTTGGCGTCGCCGCGGTCATCGGCATTGGTTTTGGCTTGTTCCCGGCGCGCAAAGCAGCGATCCAGGATCCAATCAAGGCGCTTCGGACGGAGTAATCATTGATGATTGACGATTACATGATTGATGATTGATAATGGACACGACACGACCAAAAAACATCAAATGATATGGCCTTTCACATCCTCAATCATCATTAATCAATCATCTATCATCAATTACTCTTTTTTTTTATTGATGATTGACGATTACATGATTGATGATTGATGATGGATAGGGACCCGAAAACATCAAATGATGAGGGCTTCTACACATCCTCAATCATCATTAATCAATCATCTATCATCAATTACTCTTTTTTTTATTGATGAAAAGAGCGACGGATTGATCATGAAACCAGATTTCGAAACAGCCATCATCGGCGCAGGATTCGGAGGCATCATCGCAGCCTTGAGGCTCATTGCCTCAGGCCGCACCTCTTTTGTCGTTTTTGAACGCGCATCTGAAATCGGCGGCACCTGGCGCGACAACACCTATCCCGGTTGCGCCTGCGACATCCCATCCAACCTCTATTCCATCCACGGCGAACCCAACCCGGATTGGAGCAGGCGGTATTCTACCCAACCCGAAATCCTGGCGTATTTGAAAAACGTGGCTTCAAAACACGGCGTAGACCCGTACATTCGGTTTGATGCGGAGATTGTCCGGGTTGAATACCTCGCAGAACACGGCTACTGGGAACTCACCGACCGCCTCGGACGGCGCACCACTGTTCGGATGGTCATAACGGCCCTGGGGCCTTTTCAACGTCCAAAAATACCGGAGATACCCGGGTTGGACATTTTTGAAGGGGAGGTGCTCCACTCGGCGCGTTGGGATCACCGCGTTGATTTGAAAGGAAAGCGCGTGGCGGTGGTCGGAACCGGCGCCAGTGCGATTCAGATCATTCCCGCCATTGCGCCCAAAGTCGCCCAACTCACCGTCTTTCAACGCACGCCCGCCTGGATTTCAGACCGTTTTGACTCCGAAATATCGCCGGGGCTAAAAAAGACTTTTCGCCGCTTCCCAATCCTCCAGCGGTTTGCCCGGGAGGCATTGTATCGCTTTTTGGAATTCAGAGGGCGGTTGTTTTTGGGAAACAAATTCCGCTACCGGTTTTTTGAAAAATTATGCCTGAAAAAATTAGCGCGGGAAGTTGCTGATCCGGAGGTTCGCCGCCGCCTGACGCCCAATTATGCCATGGGGTGCAAACGCATCGTTGTTTCGGACGATTATTTGCCAACCTTCAACCGCGCGAATGTGGCGCTGGAAACGCAGGGCATCGAAAAGTTGCTTCCGGCGGGCATCGTGACGAAAGATGGCGTGGAACACCCCGTTGACGCGATCATTTTTGCAACGGGTTTCGAGGTCGTTGACTTTGATGGGATAAAATTATTTGGTTTGAATGGCCGGGAGCTTTACGGGGAATGGAAACAGTCGGGGATTGCGGCTTATAAAGGCACAGTGGTTTCAGGGTTTCCGAATCTTTGCACCCTGCTTGGCCCCAATTCTGGCTTCGGCCATAATTCCATCCTGCTGGCCATGGAAGCCCAAATGAATTACGTGATGCAATACCTCGCTTTTTTGGAGCAACAACCTGAAAATACTGCGCTGGATTTGAAACCCGACGTACAGCGCAGCTACAACGAGGCCTTGCAGCGAAAATTCGGCGGCACGGTATGGGCTTCTGGCTGCAAAAGCTGGTACCTCGACGAGCATGGGAATAACCCGGTTATTTATCCCGGGTTGATGAGGGCATTCCAGCAAGAAACAAAGCGATTTAATCCTGCCGATTTCCAGTCTGTTTCCGTGCTTGCGGGAACTACCTTTTTTTTTAAATAGGTATTTATACGGATGCGAAGCCAGTTTTTCCGGTGTATATTTGCAAAGTTACAAGTATAGTGATTTTGTAATTTATCCCCTCTACTATGGCTTCTCACTTACAACTTCCTTCCAAAACGAATATTTTGATTGTTGGCGCCGGCGTATCCGGCCTGTATGCTGCCTGGCGGCTGCTCCGGCAAGACAGCAAACGAAAAATCACCATCGTAGACCGCCTGAACCGCACCGGAGGGCGACTTGATTCTGATTTAGTCCGACTGCCGGATCCTTATGACAACGAAAATGTGGTTGTTATAGAAGAAGAAGGCGGCATGCGGTTTGAACACAATATGGCATCGCTGATGTCGCTTTTTAATGCCCTGCGTTTGTGCGACGACGCAGTTTATTTTCCTATGACGACCAACCGATTAGCCTTCCGGGGGCATAGTTTTACCGCAGCAGAATCCGTTGAGGACAACAATGCCATTTGGAGCGAACTTTATGACCTGGAACCAGCCGAACAAAACCAAAGTCCCGGCGCCATCCTCGGCGTCGTTTATGATCGCATCGTAAAAGCCAACGGCGTAGAAAATCCGCCTTCAGCGCCTACACCCGAATTTTGGCAGCGCTTTCGCCTCGACTTCAAATGGGAAGGAATTCCGCTCAACCAATGGCAATTGGGCGGTTTGCTGCGCGCCATGGGGTATTCGGAAGAATGCATTACGATGGTTACGGAGACATCCGGGTTTAGAGGCCCTTTCCAGGCGTTGCCCAGCGCCGGAGAAGCCTGGCAAATTCTGGAAGACTTTCCGGCCAATCCACAGTACTTTACCCTGAAAGATGGATTCAGTTCCCTGATCCGCAGGTTAGAAAAGGAGGTAAAGAAAATGGGGGCAGAAATTTACCTTGGAGTAAACGTCAATACAATTAACGGAAAAAACGGCGCCTACGAAGTAGAGATGAGCGTAGCCAAACCCGGAAATTCTGCCTATATCTTTGACCCAAAGGATGCACGAGCAATTACAAAAGCCGAAAAAATTATCCTGGCCATTCCCAGCCAGCCCATGACCACGCTGTTTGCCGCCTCTCCTACCTTATACCGCAACCCTCAGGCGCGCCAGTTCTGGGAAGACATTCATTCGGTGCAAAATATGCGGTTGCTGAAAATCAACCTTTATTTTGAAACACCTTGGTGGTACGATGGCACAACGGGACAACCTCCGGTGGCTGCCGGACCTTCTTTCACGGATCTGCCCGTTAATTCCGTTTATCCGTTTTATTCCGTGCAGACCCAGCCGGGCGAACCTGACCCGGGAAAACCAGCTGCCCTGACGATTTACTGCGATTACAGCAATACCAATTTCTGGGAAGGCCTGCAAAACGTCGGCCCCAAATTCGATTCAGCTTTACAAAAAGACCACGAAAAAAGCCCCGAAACTTTGTACCCGGCTTCCCGTGCGGTGGTGAACGAGGCGCTTCGGCAGTTTAAAATACTCTTCAAGACCCACTATGTTCCGCAACCGGTCCTCACCAGCTTCCGTCTTTGGAGCGGGGAGAACGATTTTCCTTATGCCTATCATCAATGGGGGCTCAATGCAAACGACAGAGAGGTGATGCCCCGCATGACACAGCCGCTGGAAGGAGAAGCGATTTATACCTGCAATGAGGCCTGGTCGGACATGCAGGGTTGGGTCAACGGCTCCCTGCGCTCTACAGATTTAATGCTCTCTACTCATTTTGGACTGAAATCCATTACTGAAGAATTTGATCCTTGTCCGGATTTTATCGTCCCCAAGGATTATCGTTAGTGCAAAGGATGTCGTTGTTCCGCATTGGAATGTGATTACCCTGATTGCAATCTAAAAAGATTCCAGGAATGTGTTGAGTGCCGATTAACTATCAATACACCTTTGAGTGTGTTTTATTGATAATCAAGAATTTAATTCCCGTTTAAAATGGCAAAAAAGCAAACTTCTGAACCTGTATACGCTTCCAGATTCGATCGGGTAAGGGCAATCCTTCGCGCAGCAAATGGAGATTCCACTGCCGATTATCAGGGGTTGAACGATCCTGCCAAAGGACAATTTTGGTGGGATTTGGACATCGCCGATTTTGTGAAACTCGAAATTGCAGGCCTCCGCCTCATCGCCCCGCCGGGAAATGTTGTTGTTGTCAATGGTCAGGACGTAGTCATCAAAGTGCCGGATGTTGCGGATTATTGGTATTGTGCGCCGGCGCCCTCCGGGAGTAAGTTGCCGAGTTGCTGCGTTCCAGGCGAAGATCCCGGGCAAAAGACACCGGGACGCGGCGCAGCTTCCAACCTCATCAAAGCGCTAAAAGGCGAAGCGCCGTTTAATGCGCCTGCCGGGCATTTTCCGCCTTTTATGTGGGGCGGCAGCCGGGTTGCTGATGTAGACATTCAGTTCATTTCCGACTGGATAGACGATGGCTGTCCCGGAACGGATGAGGTTGCTGCCAAAACCGGAAATAGCGGAAAAATGCTCCGACTTTCCCTCGGCGAAGAAGCCCATGCGGTTTCCAGAAAAACGTCGAATGTTATTCAGGGTGACCGGAACGGGTTGAAACAACGCAAAGATGTAGATTGCCTGACGGATGAAGAGGTTTGCAAATGGCGGTATGTACACAACGAAATGATTCAGTTGAACGCGTTTCCGATGGATCGGCGCAACTGGAATTACTGGGGACGGTTGCATGGTGACCAATGCCAGCATGGTTGGGAACAATTTCTGCTTTGGCACCGCATGTATTTGTATGAATTCGAACAGCGTTGCCAGGACATCATTTCGGATGTGACTCTTCCTTATTGGAATTGGCCTTCCAAGCGGTATCGGAAGGGCAACCTCGTGCCGCCCAAAGAAATTGCTTTTCCCAAAAGTATTAAAAAAACGATTCCTGTACAGTTCACAGCAGGGGTATTGCCTTATCACTACCAGTGTTTTTTAAATGAATTGGGCGCAAAAAAACTGATTGGTTTGGGCATGGCTGCCGGCATCAAAGAGATGGTCGGATTTCGGTACAACGCTGATTCAGAATTTTTCTGGGGAGTAGAACAGTTGGTGGGAAAACTCACCTCCGACTGGAAGAAAAAGATAAGGGAAACGCTCATCGAAATCAACCCACTTTGGTACCCATTCCGCTGGCCTGCCATGTTTTATGATCAAAATGGGAAAGCATTGGGAGAAGAGGGAATGCAAAGTACTTTTCACCACCATTTTCCAACAGGACAAGATGTGCAGATGATCCTGAAAATTGACCAATGGATCAATTTTGGTGGCGGCCCTTCCTACGATATGTCTTACGGGGCGCTCGACATGGATCCCCATAATACGGTTCATATTTGGGTCGGTGGGTTTAATCCTAATAATCCGGACAACAAAGTGGTCAAGGAACCTGCACCACCGGTTGACACCAATAACTATCCTTACGAAGGAAATTTCTTTGCCACAGAGCCGGCCATGGGCGATATGTTGAATAACCTTACGGCCTGTTATGACCCCGTTTTCTGGCCACATCACTCCATGGTAGACCGCATTTTCCACCAATGGCAGGAGTTACATCCGGGACAGCAACCTTTTGAGCCTGACGCACAACTTGCCGGGCTGCATTATGTGGCCCGTGATGCCGCTTCCACAAGGGCGCTTGGGTATGAATACGCGATGGACACCTATAATTTTGAAACCGATAAAAACATCGGATTTTCCAGACTCAATACGGTACATGCAGGCGTTTCTGAATACGTTTTGGACAACCATGCCAGGGCAGAATTACGGTTACATCGTGTCATTCAGCCGAATCGCTCCTATGGCATCCGGGTTTTCCTGAACCAGCCCGACGCCAACATCAATACGCCCGTTGTAGACAACGACCATTTTGCTGGGTATGTCTCACTATTTGGACATGGGGATTGCATCGGTGGCCCCGGCCATTGCGATCCGCCCCCGTTGAACAGGCGACTGTTTGACCAGCGCCCGATGCACCACAATACGCCCCGGGATTTTAAAATAGACGTGACCAGCGCTGTTCAAAAATTAGCGGCAAAAGGGCAAAAAGATATTAAAGTTACCCTGGTGGTGATGACGCCTGATCGCAACGGCGCAGGCAAGCATTTGCAGTTGGAAGGCTTGTCGCTGAAATTCTTTGCATAATTCGTGTCAGATTTAACCACGGAGTGGTTGAAGGTGAATAGCCCCCGATGCAATCGGGGGTAGGGCATAAACGAAATGTAACGTGCAACCCCGAATGGGGTTGAATGTTAATACGCCGCATCCCATTTTTAATATTCAACCCCTTTCGGGGTTGGTTCACCTCACTACTTCCACTTTTCCCCCGATTGCATCGGGGGCTATTCAAATTTGACCCTTCCAGGGTCGTTCAGGTCGTTAAGTTGACGAGATTACACTTGAAGTGACACCTCCTTTACTACCTACACATTAAAAATTAAGAGTATGTCGAAAATAAATTCAATCACAGCCCAGCCGGAACCTAAAATCGTGGATCCCAACACCCGCTATGGCATTCACCCGGCAGTCGGCATCGCCCGGCTTGGGAACAGTCCCGATCAGATTTGCCTGACACCGGAAAAAATGGGGGATTTGCCCATTCTGTGCAATGTGGACGGCTCTATTCCCGGTGGAAAAGAACAAACAACTTACGAATTCAAGGACTCCTCCGGGCTGATCAAAAGGCAGGCTGCCCGGTTTAAGGTTTATGTTTACGACAAAGAAAATCCGGATGGCAGAGAAATTAAAAAGGGAGACATCGTTGTCGGGCAGGGCACATCGGGCAAATTGGTAGACATTGAGTGGACGGTTTGGTTAGCCAACAAAAAAGCAAGTTGGTACCAATTCCGGCAATTGCAGGGCGAATATGGTTACGCGCCTGATCACCCTTTGCGGAATGCAGATGTCACCGACCCGGATGCCAGGCAAAACCTGATCATTGACCCGGGGCCTCAAACGGTGAGCAAAACGGGGTTTCAAAGCGCCGCAAGTTTTAAAAAAGGGGCAAATCCGGGCTACACCCAGAATTTTCCGCCACCCTTAAATCCCAGTTCCATAGACACCCTCGGCGACATCAACATCCTTGAAGAAGAGGACCATTTTCGCCTGATCGTTCGCGGTGGTCACGGGAATTCCGGCTCCACTAAAAACGGGCCACAAGACCCTTTCATCAGCAGCTATGCCAACAACGAAGGGTGGTTCGATGACACTTCCGACGGTCCGGTGACGGCTAAGCTGCTGTTTTTGGATGAAACCGATCATCAGGTGCGCTATCAGGTCGTGCAGGATCCGGCATGGGTCATTGTAGCCTATCCTGCCTATGCCCCGCAAATCATGAGCATGATTACGATGAACGACGTGCTGGAAGACCTCTACATTCGCCAGTTTGCGGCCAATACTTACCTCTATGGCCGACCCGATACGTTTGACCAACCGGAAAAAGTTGGCAGCCCGGATCAGTTGCAATTGTGGCGCGATTTCAGCGACAAGGTTTTTAATCCCAATTATTATCCCTTTTTCTGGCGCGACATCTGGCCCATACTGGTTCGGCCTTTTAACATACAGTGGGTGACAGCAATTCTGGGGTCTTCCAATGCCGCGCACGACACCAGCGACCGGGGAGATTTTGCTCAAAACAAAGTCGCCATCCCTCCCAAAATCGGCCCTGACGGCAAGGTCGTAGAAGACAAATTTCGCGGCATGCGGGAATTTATTTACGAGTCGCTCCGCAGACCAGGGGAAGAAAATCTCTTGTACAACGAGCGGGCGGAGTGGAATTTGCCCCGGGAATCAACGGCAGGCGGGACGAACTTTGCTCAATTCAGCAAAGAACTTATGCCGCTATTGTGTGGCGACAACCCGATTAGCAACACCCTCGTCTCGAAATTTTTGCGCCTCACCGACACCCAGCTTTTTTTGCTCCGGCAATGGGCCATCGGCAAATTCATCAACGAAAAGCAGGAAGACTGGGTTAAGAGCAATGGCGGTACAATCCAGACGCCCTCCCTGCTTTACCCCGAAGACAATGGCATGCGCATTACGGTGAACGTGCTGAGCAATGTACTGGGCGGCGCTTTTTGTCCTGGTGGCGAAGTGGGCTGGATCATGCGCAACGCTTCGATCTGGGCAAAACCTTACCGGCTTCGCATCAACTCGCAGTATGTGCCCAACCTGACTTCCGAAACCGTGGGCG
>JBJXFD010000394.1:0-7539 GCA_046153985.1 Saprospiraceae bacterium | reverse complement strand
AGGTCATTCAGTAAACTGCCTAATTTGTCCAGCGCCTGCTTGGTTTCCCCGTCTGCAAGGAGCCGGTCTATGGTTTTATCCATGGACTTTGGTGCTTTTGTAATGGTCGTGGAAATTTCGGATCCCGCCTTGCAAATCGCGATCGGGAAGATCGGGAAAAACAAGGAATCAGATCCATAAAATTAGGGATTTCGCCGGATGTATGACGATTATTTTGGGGGACGGTGGCGTGGGAGAGGGAGAGATAGAGAGATGGGGAGATGGGACAGACGTTAGGGGCGACCCTTGCGGTTGCTCAGTAAACGGGATCAAAGGCTAAGTATCAGGAACAAGTTTTTGCCTGCCTCGCAACCAATAACCAGTTCCCCAATAACCAATAACCACTCAAGGCACCTGCACCGCATTCAACACCTTATTAATAATATCTTCCTGGGTCACATTTTCCGCTTCCGCCTCATAAGTCAGGCCGATGCGGTGGCGCATGACGTCGTGGCAAATCTGGCGCACGTCTTCCGGCAGGACAAAACCGCGGCGTTTGAGGAACGCATGCGCTTTTGCCGCCAAGGCCAAATTGATGCTGGCGCGGGGCGAACTGCCGTAATTGATCAGCGGAGCCAGCGGGCTCAGGCCGTAATCGCCGGGATTGCGGGTGGCAAAAACGATGTCAATGATGTATCTTTCCACCTTTTCATCCATGTACACCTTGCGCACCGATTCGCGGGCTTTCAGGATTTCGGCGATGGTGACCACCGGACGCACCTGCTGGAGGTCGTCGCCGGCAATATTCCGGCGGATGATGTCCAATTCTTCTTCTTTCGAGGGGTAACCGACTTTCACTTTGAACATAAATCGGTCCACCTGCGCTTCGGGCAGGGGATAGGTGCCCTCCTGTTCGATGGGGTTTTGTGTGGCCAGCACCAAAAAAGGCTCTTCTAAATGAAAAGTTTCGTTGCCGATGGTGACCTGGCGTTCCTGCATGGCTTCCAGCAAAGCGCTTTGCACTTTGGCGGGTGCGCGGTTGATTTCGTCAGCAAGGATAAAATTGGCAAATACCGGGCCTTTGCGCACGGTGAATTCATTGCGCGCCGGATTGTAAATCATGGTGCCGATTACGTCGGCGGGCAGCAGGTCGGGCGTAAACTGAATGCGGCTGAACTGAGCGTGGATGGCTTTGGCCAATGTTTTGATGGCCAATGTTTTGGCCAACCCCGGCAGCCCTTCCAAAAGCAAGTGCCCTTTGGTGAGCAGCCCCAGCATAAGGCGCTCGATCATGTCGTGTTGACCAACGATCACTTTGGCAGTTTCGCTGTTCAGGCGGTCAACAAATGCACTGTCTTCATGAATCTGCTGGTTCAGCAATTCGATATTTACGGTTTGCGTCATTTTTTGAGTCTGTCTGTTTTACCCGCTCTTGAAACGGAATTTGCCTTTTTTTATGATGTCCCTTGTCAGAAACCTGACTTAAAGTGTTTAAAATGTGTCACCACATTAAAAAAGCCCGCAAATTTGGACTTTTTCCGTCAAAAAATGGAAAATATCCAATCAGGAACTTGTCTTGCAATAAAATAAACACTTTCCTTTCGGGTTTGCCCCAATAGGCCGGTAATTTGCAGCATCCTGATCTCATAATCCATCCCGCTACCGGGGTGATTTTCTTAACATCAGAAAAAAAAATGCAAAAACGATCCATTCTCGCACTGTTGCTGTTGCTGCCCTGTTTCCTGAATGCGCAACCGGAAGGCGCCACCTGGACCCGTCGCCAAGCCTTCGAAGCTGCCAAGGCTTTGAAAGAAGGCGTATTGGTGGTCTGCCTGCCTTCCAACAACAAAAAAATCAAGGCTTTGTCTGCTTTACTTGACAATCCGCAAGTGAACGAAAATGAAAAAATGCGCATCCGAAAGCAGTTGGAAACAACGGAATCAGAAAGCCGCTCCGACAACTTGACGACCATCACCGCCTTCCGGCAGGAATACCGTTTTTCGGAAGTGTATTTCGCTTACGACACGGCCATCGTCCAATTGCGCAAAGGCATCAACGACGGCCATTTTCTTAATGACGCGCTCGAAACCGACCCCAAAGTGAGCTTAGCCGGAAAAAACTGGTTCGTGCTGCGGATAGGCTACACCGATGCCACCCAAAGTTCGGGCGCCGAAGCATTCATCCTGTCCGACAGCAGCCTGAACGAGTTGCAGCCGCCTTTTCCCGCCGCAGTTCGCTTAGACAACCTCGGCTACCTGATCAATAAAACCTTGGCGCCGGAAATTGCTTCGCGCAAACGCATGACCAAAGCGGTCAGGAAACTTCAGGAGAAGTTGGGGGAGTTTTATGGGAATGAATAGTTGAGTATTTGAAGATTTGAGTATTCGAGTATTTGAGCTTCCCGTGATTCCTCAAATACTCAAATACTCAACTCCTCGAATCCTCATCTACTCACAAATATTTCATCAACCAACTCACCAGCCGTTGTTTCCTTGAATTAAACGGCGGGTACATCATCTCCGCGCCGGAGATGGGCGCCCATTGCCGGAGCACGGCTTTGGCGTTTGAAAATTCGTGGAAAGCAAACTCGCCGTGCCCTTTGCCCATGCCCGAATTGTTGACGCCGCCGAAAGGCAGGTTGAAATTGTAAAAGTGCGTGGCGACGTCGTTGATGGTGACCCCACCGGCGGAGATCTCGTTCAGGATGCGGTTTACATTCCGGCGCGATCCGCTGAAAATGTACAGCGCCAGCGGCTTTTCTTTTTTGTTGACGTATTGAATGGCCTCGTCGAGTTTGGAGAACGTATGGACCGGCAAAATGGGGCCAAATATCTCTTCGTTGGCAACGCGCATATTTGGCGTCACGTTGGTCAGCAAAACCGGCGGGAAGTAGTTTTTATCTTCGTGAATTTGTCCGCCGGGGTATGCCGAAACAGCGCCTTTTTGCAGCGCGTCTTCCAATAGTCCTTTAAGTCGGGCCGTGTGGCGGCTGTTTACAATGCGGGTGTAGTCGCCAGTGATCCGGGCTTCATCCGTGGCGCCGTACATGGCGTTGATGTATTTGGCGCAAGCCGCCAGAAAATCGGCCTTCCTGGATTCATGCACGAGGGCATAATCGGGCGCCACGCAAATCTGCCCGCAATTCGACAACTTTCCCGCTACCACCCGCCGGGCTGCGGCTTCAATATCCGCGCTTTCGTCTATGATGACCGGCGATTTTCCACCCAGTTCCAGCGTTACGGAAGTCAGGTGTTCGGCAGCAGCTTTCATCACCAATTTGCCCACCTCGGGCGAACCTGTAAAAAAAATATGGTCAAATTTCAGCGTGAGCAACTGTTGCGCGACGCTGGCATCGCCATCCACCACCGCGACTTCGTTTTCCGGGAACACTTCCAGCAGCATTTTTTTCATGATGGCGGAAGTATGCGGCGTAAATTCCGAGGGTTTAACGATGACCGCATTGCCGGCTGCAACAGCGGAGATCAACGGCTCCATCGCTAACTGAAGCGGGAAAGTCCAGGGCGCGATGATCAGCACAGCACCTTTGGGTTCGTACCGGATCTGGCTGGAAGAGCCCAATAACGGGAAGGGCGTATCCACCGCTTTGGGGCGCATCCACTGGTGCAGGCGGCGCGAGGTATGTTTGATTTCCACAATCAACGGAAAGATTTCGATGACGTCGGTCTCCATCGCGGGTTTGTGAAAATCGGCGAACAGCGCCTCCTGAATGGCGGTCCGGTGCGCCATCAGCACCCCTCCAAGGTGTTTGAGCTTGCGGATGCGTTCCTTGGCCGTGCTCGCAGCCAGCGCAGGAACCTGAGCCTGCTGCGCGTTGAAAACATTTTCAAGGTCTGAAAAGACGGTATTGGTAGATTGCAGAAAAGTTGTCATGGTGCTTTGAGGCCGGTATTTTGTTAAAACCAGCCATAAAAGCAAATATACTTCTGAAAAGCGAAAAAAGCGGGAAAAAGGCGGGACAGGTGGTAGCAAATTTCCCAGATAGGGTTACTTTTGGGGGTTCTTTGTTGTATTTTTTACACTTAGAGGAAATGTTGCAATAAGTTCACAAATCGAAGAACAAAATTTGGCATGATGGTAACTGGTGTACATAAAAATACCAAGATCGTTGCGACGGTAGGCCCCGCATCGAATTCTTATGAAATGTTGCTGGAGTTGGTAAAGGCAGGCGTAGATGTTTTTCGGCTCAATTTTTCGCACGGCGCGCACGAACAGCACCTTGAAGTGATCAACCACATCACGTATATCAATGAAAAATACAACCTGCACATCAGCATTTTAGCCGATTTGCAGGGGCCGAAACTCCGCGTTGGCAAAATGGAAAACGATGGTCTGGCCATCAAACCGGGCGATGTCCTCACGTTTGTGCAGGAACCTTGCATTGGCAACATGGAGCGCGTCTACATGAGCTACGAAGGCTTTGCAAAAGACGTAAAAGTGGGCGAATCCGTGTTGGTGGACGATGGCAAAGTCGTTTTGGAAGTGGTGGAAACGAACGATGAAGACCAGGTGCGATTGAAAGTTATACACGGCAGCATCCTTTCCAACAACAAAGGCGTCAATTTGCCAAATACCAAAGTATCGCTGCCTTCGCTGACGCCAAAAGACGAGGCGGATCTGGAGTTCATCCTCACCCAGCCCGTCAACTGGATTGCGTTGTCCTTCGTGCGGTCGGCCAAAGACATCAAAGACCTGCGTGCACGCTTAGACGCTAAAAATCACCCGGCAAAGATTATCGCTAAAATCGAGAAGCCGGAAGCCGTGGAAAAAATTGACAAAATCATCAATGCTTCCAACGGCATCATGGTAGCGCGGGGCGACCTCGGGATTGAAATGCCAATGGAGCGGCTGCCGCTGATTCAAAAAGACATCATCGCAAAATGCCTGCAAAAGGCGCGCCCGGTGATTGTGGCCACGCAGATGATGGACAGCATGATCACTAACCCCAGCCCTACTCGCGCTGAAATTACTGACGTGGCCAATGCCGTACTTGATGGCACCGACGCCGTGATGCTGAGTGCAGAAACTGCCGCCGGCAACCATCCGGTGCTTGTAGTGGAAGCCATGTGCAAAATCATCGGCGAAGCAGAGAAGCATTACAAAGGCAGCGAAAAGCGCACCCGGCCGGTGCTGACCGATAAAGCCCGCACCTTTTATTCCGATGTGGTTTGTTTCAACGCTGCGCGGACTGCTGAAGAAATTGGCGCCAAAGCCATCATCGGTATGACCAGTTCAGGCTACACCGCGTTCAAAGTATCGAGCTACCGGCCCAACGCGGACATTTTTATGTTCTCCGACCGCATGCACATGTTGTCTACCCTGAACCTCGTCTGGGGCGTGCGCTGCTTCTACTACGACCGCTTCACTACCACCGACGAAACCATCAACGATGTAACCGACATCCTGAAAGCCGCGGAAATGATCCATCCGGGCGATGTGATCGTCAATACCGGGAGTATGCCGCTGCACCGCCGGTTTAGAACGAATATGATGAAAGTGACGGAAGTGGAATAGATTGTTTAACAGGGCATTAACTGATTTTAGCTTTTTGTTCATAGTTGTGTTTTGGGTTTAGCGATACCTTTATCGGGTACACACTAAACACTTAACATCATGAAGACAACAACTATCTCCCGCTTTGCGCAAGCGGCGCTCCTGATCATTTTTATGCTTGCGAAAAGCACCGTTTACAGCCAAACGCTGCCTGATTCCACCGATTACAATTACGCTGCTTTCCGCTTTCCGGATATTGACCGAAAGGCGCTCAACGCACAATTTGGCCTATTCGGCACTGCCTCACGATTTGAACAACGCCAGACAACGCTGCCAAGCGATAATCGCCAAAGCACTTTTGCAAACAACCTGAACCTTTCTTATAGCCGGTTCAGAAACACGGAAAAGCTGCAAGCTTTGCGGTTGGTCAGTTTTGGGCACTCCTTCTCTTCAAGCAGAACCAGATCTGATGTTTCTTTAAACCGCAACACCCAGTTTAATGTCGGCCTCGGCATCAACGACCTGCACCGCCACTATTACAAACCGCAGCGCTTTTGGGCCTACCAATTATTAGTTGCCACAACTTTTCAAAAATCAAGCCAGCGTCGGGACAACCCCATCTTTACGCAAAAATCCTGGGAATTTGATCTGAATGCCAGCTTGCCGCTGAAGATTGGCAAAGGCCGCATCGAGCCGATAGATGATGTGTTTATCGCAAAATTCATGATGGACGACCTGATGGAAAACGGCATACTCAACGCCGACCTGAGTCAGGAGCAACTGTTCTCTCTCGGGCAGGTGATGGCTGCCGCGCGAAACCAGCGGATTTTTGATGGCCGCAGGCAGCGGATTTATGAGCTGACGCAATTGGATAACTGGTTTAAAGAGAACGGATTAACCGAATCGAAAAGCGATATGCTCTACTTTACAACGGTGGCCGACAACTGGCTGTTCAGTTTTCGCAATGTGCGCAGTGCGGGCGAGCGATACGCAGTGGGCGCGGCGCCATTTGCGCTGTTCAATCACTTCCGGGACTTTGCCCCGGGGATTTCTAAAGGGCATTTCGGCATTTCGGTCTTCGGGGAATACGACAACGAGCGCCCGATCAACCAGTTTTGGCAGGTAGAAAAAAGGGCCAGGGCAGGCGTCGAATATTTAAACAATCCGGTGGATGCTAATGACGGGCTCTACAATGAGTGGTTGCGGCCCTTTGCAGAAGCTTCCCTGGGCTACGGCTATTTCCCGAATTCACGTACCATCGTTTTAGCGGACGCCTCGCTGCGCTATGAATATTATATTGGTGCTGATAACAATGTATTTGATTTTGATTACCATGTTATTCAACCCGAAATAAGATTAGAAGCTACTTATTTTGTCAATTACCAATTCCGCATAACCGGCGCCCTGAACGGTTCCTATTTCTGGTCTTCGGACAACGCAGACGGCGCTGTTTTTCCTTCTTTCGAGCTGCCATTTTCGATCAACAGTGGCAACAGAGGGTTTAACTTTTCCAGTAATGTTTCGCTGCTCTATAGTTTCTTTTAAAAAATGGACCTAAGATTACGCAGAGTCTTGCTGAGTGAATATGAGCCATGCGAATCAGGGGCCATTGGGCTATCAATTGCTCGGGATAACCTCGTCCGTTAAAGATTACACGGAGTTTCGCGGAGTAAACACGGAGTTTCACGGAGTCTTTACACCTAACTCCGCGAAACTCCTTTTCCTCTGTGGAACTCCGTGTAAATTTTAGGCACTGTGCTGCCTGCTATCTCGATATAAAGACAAACGCTACTTAGTGTAAAAAAGGCACAAATACCCCTTTCACATCTTCAGCATCCGAAAAGAATACTAATTTTGCCCCGCATCAAACAAAATGATTATGATCGGTCAACTGAAAGATAACAGCATCAAGCTGAAACGCATCTTCATCGAATCGAAACTGCCCGAAGCCCTTGCGCCTTTGCAGGAACTGGCGGGCAATATCTGGTGGTCGTGGAACAAAGAAGCCATCCACCTTTTTCGCGCCATCGAACCGGAATTATGGGAATC
>JBJXFD010000393.1:0-6052 GCA_046153985.1 Saprospiraceae bacterium | reverse complement strand
ATGAATCCTGCCGGGTTGCCAACCGGGAAAATTAAACTGCTCCCCGGTACGATGGTCGCCCGCCTCATGCACAAAGATTTTCAGCCCATGGATGCGGAAATCAGCGTGGCGCCATACAACGGCAAGGAGTTTTCAGGGAATGCTTTACAGGTTTGCAGCGTCGTTTACCCGGCATTGGATCGTACCCTGGAGATTGTGTTTGAAAAAGAAGCACCTTACCTCATTGCAGGCTGGAAAGATACTTACCCTTCCATGTTTGACAAACAAATGAGAAGCACCGTGGCGCGCCGCTCCAATACCATACTCGATGCTTATTGGAGCCACAATGCCTCGTCGGATCAGCCGATGCGTAAGGCGCTTGGGCTCACTACGTTCACAAAATAGTGTTATAAGCGATCCAAAGCCTCCAGTATAATAGCGCAAGCCTCGCGGATTTGTGCTTCCGAAATGATCAGAGGCGGGGCGATTCTGAGGGAGCGGTTATTGAATAAAAACCAGTCCATAATCAGGCCCTTTTCCAGGCAAATTTGGATTACTGCCTGTACCGCTGAAAAGTCGCTGAGTTCTACCGCGATCAGAAGTCCGGCGCTCCGAACCTCCACAATGGCCGGGTGCTGGAGTAGTTGGACAAAAAGTGCAGATTTGGGTCCTACTTGGGCGATCCAATCACCATTAATCAGGGTTTCGAGGGTGGCTAAGGCCGCTGCACAACAAACGGGGTGGCCGCCAAAGGTGGTGATATGGCCAAGCATTGGGTTATCCGACAAGACTTTCATTATTTTTTCCCCGGCAACAAAAGCGGCGATCGGCATCCCGCCCCCCATGCCTTTGCCCAGCAAAAGGATATCCGGCACAATCCCGTATTGCTCGAATGCGAAAAGTGTGCCCGTTCGTCCATAGCCTGCCTGGATTTCATCCAACACAAGCAGCGTGCCGGTTTCTGTGCAGCGCTCCCGCAGCAGGCGCAGGTAGTCAGTAGCAGGCTTACGCACCCCCCACTCCGCCTGCACCGTTTCGATAACTACGCAAGCTGTTTTTTCTGAGATTTGGGACAACTGCGCAGCTTCGTTGAAGTCAATGTGCGCAATGCCAGGGAGCAGCGGATGATAGGGCGCTGTGAAATCTTTCGGCCACATGAGGCTGGCAGAACCTTGCGTACTGCCGTGATAGGCATAACGACAAGCGATAATTTCTGCGCGACCGGTGTACCGCTTTGCCAATTTCATGGCGCCTTCTGTGGCTTCGCTGCCCGAATTAACGAAGTACACGCTGTTTAATTCGGGTGGTAATTGGCCGGCCAGGCGGGTTGCCAACTGAACCTGTGGCGCCAGCACGTATTCGCCATACACCATGGTGTGCCAGTAGCGATCGAGTTGTGACCTGATGGCTGCTGCTACTTGTGGAGGGCGATGTCCCAAAACGCTGACCCCAATTCCGGCAATCAAATCCATATAAGTCCTGCCGGAGGTGTCGTACAGGTAAAGCCCTTCCGCATACTCAATTTCCAGAGCAAGCGGAAAGGGGCTCGTTTGTGCGAGGTGTTGCAGAAAAAGTTGGCGCTGGTTCATGTCAGGACTCTGGTTTGGGACAAAAGTACGTCAAAAAAAAAGGGCTGCCCAAAAGGACAACCCAGGTTGTGTTGATATTTGTTTGGATTATACACTCCGCCCGGATCAAGGTTGTCCAGACAGGGTTTGAAATGGGGCCATATTTTCATCAAAATCACAAAAAACCTAATATTATCGCATGATTTAGTTCAGACGCGACATATCGCGTACCAGAATTTTACCCCGGTTGAAATAAATCAGGTCAGATTTCCTTAACTCATTTAGCACCAACGTCACTGTCTGGCGGGAGGTGCAGGTAATATTGGCAATATCCTGATGGGTCAGCGAATGCTTGAGCAGCATTTCGTAGCCAACTTTGCGGCCCCGGTCGTTCACCGATTCTTTGATGAAATCAATGATCCGGGTGCGGGCATCTTTAAAAATCAGCGACTCCAATTTATCTTCTGCACGAATCAGGCGGCTACCAATCAGGCCCATGAAGGCACTGCACAACTCAAAATTTTTGCGCATGAGTTGTTTAAAATCTTCCACTTTGATCAGATAGAGGTGTACGTCTTCGCGGAGTGCCTGAGCAAAATCCTGGCGCTGCAATTCGCCAACCATGCCCAATTCGCCAAAAACAGCCGTTGGGTGGATTAGCGCTTTGATGACTTCTTTGCCATCCATAGAATGGGTAGCTATTTTTACTACCCCTCTTGACAAAAAGTAAAGGGTGTCGGAGGCATCGCCAGGCGTGTACAGTACGCCGTACTTGGGTACGATTTTGTAATCTAACATCCCGGTCAATTGCTCCCGCTCCGACACAGAGAGTGCATTGAACAAGGGGAAGTAAGAGAGAAAGGCGTTTTGTACTTCGAGATTCATAATGCTACCTTTTTGGAATGAATAATACCCGCTTAACGATTTTGCGCCAACTGCGCTTTGCCTTCTTTTGTTTCGAGGTTACAATCTATCAGACACTATTCATTGTTCATCCCCCTATGCAGGGGATGTTTTTTTTGTAGAAAATATTTTTGATGGGATGAAAAGTGGGCTTGTCGCTTTGGGAGTGGGAAATTATTTTCCTGAAGCGCTTGCAGATTAGGAAAGTACAGCTATCTTTGCAATCCTATTTGAGATCGCGGGGTGGAGCAGTTGGTAGCCCGTTGGGCTCATAACCCAAAGGTCGTAGGTTCGAGTCCTGCCCCCGCTACTAAATAAAAGGGAAATCCGTCTTCGGGTTTCCCTTTTTTGTTCCCAGCCCTGATAGAATCCCTTTTTTTCTCTATTATTGCCCATCTTTTCAGGCGTCTCCAAACATTGAACGCATGCGGAGCACGTACGGCAGCTTTTACTTGTCATACATACCAAACTAACATCCAATACATCATGAGGAATCGGGTCATTATTGAAAATGTAAAACCTGAAATTGACAACGGGCATTTTTTCATAAAAAGGATACCAGGCGAGCGCGTAGATGTGAGCGCCGACATTTTTTCTGACGGGCATGACGTGCTGCGGGCTGCATTGCTCTTCAAGCACGAAAACGACAAAAACTGGTCGGAAGTGTCCATGGTTGAGGGACTCAATGATGTCTGGACCGCTGCCTTCACAGTAAAAAAAGAAGGGTTTTACGAATACAAAGTAGAAGGTTGGGTGGATCATTTGAATACCTGGTATAAAGGATTTCTGAAAAAACAGGAAGACGGCCAGGATATGGCGGTAGAACTCAAAATCGGGGCCGACCTGCTCCGAAAAGCCGCTGTTTCTAAAACAGACAAAGCTAACAAGCTGGCTAAAACCCTTGAGGGAAAATACGAAGCCGCTGTTGAGGCTGTGATGGCGGAGGATTTCGCAGCCACTGTGGCCGAATTCCCGCTCAAGCAATTTCAAACAGTATACGACAACAACCTCCGCGTGCGCGTAGGCCGCAGTAAAGAACTCTTCAGTGCCTGGTACGAATTTTTCCCCCGATCCACTGCATTGCTCCCCGGCAAACACGGCACTTTTAAAGACGCTGCCCGGCTGTTGCCCCGCATTCAGGAGCTGGGGTTCGATGTACTCTATTTGCCACCGATCCACCCGGTTGGGAAACTGAACCGGAAAGGGAAGAACAACGCAGTGACCGCTGAGCGTACGGACCCTGGATCGCCCTGGGCCATCGGCAGCGACGAAGGCGGACATAAAGCCATTGCACCCGAACTCGGAACGTTGGAAGATTACAAAAAACTCATCCGCGAGGCCGAAAAAATGGGCATTGAGATTGCATTCGACCTGGCATTCCAATGCGCGCCAGACCATCCATACATCAAAGACCACCCCGAATGGTTCCTCTGGCGCCCCGACGGCACCATCATGTACGCCGAAAATCCGCCGAAAAAATATCAGGACATCGTTCCAATCAACTTTGAATCGGATGACTGGGAGAACTTGTGGAACGAACTCAAAAGCGTTGTTTTGTTTTGGGTAGAGCAAGGGGTAAAGATCTTCCGGGTAGACAATCCGCATACCAAACCATTCCGTTTTTGGGATTGGCTGATTGGAGCAGTGCAACGCGATCACCCCGAAGTGCTCTTTTTGTCGGAATCGTTTACCCGACCAAAAGTGATGGCCGAATTGGCCAAAGGCGGCTTCACGCAATCCTACTCTTACTTCACCTGGCGCACGACCAAAAAAGAAGTGGAGGAATACCTGACAGAGCTGACCCAAACCGAGTTGCGCGAGTATTTCAGGCCGAACTTCTGGCCTAATACGCCCGATATTTTGCCATATGAGCTGATGGGCGCCAATGTGAATGCCTTTGTCAAAAGGCTGCTCATGGCTTCCACCTTATCCTCCAACTATGGCCTCTACGGACCCGCCTACGAGTTTCTGGAAAATTCAGGTCATACCGGGGGCAAAGAAGAATACCACAATTCGGAAAAATACGAAATCCGCCATTATGACTGGACTGAGCGCAACCGGCTCACCGACATTATGACCAAAATAAATAAAATCCGGCGCGAAAATCCTGCCTTGCAAACCACCTGGAACATTCAGTTCACCCGTACCGACAGCGATCACCTGATGAGCTACGTCAAAACGACGGACGACCTGAGCAACATCATCTGGTGCGTCGTCAATTTTGATACGCAATATGCACAATCGGGTTTTGTGGAAGTCCCCAAAGCCCTGCTGAAAATTACGGGAAGGGTCAACCTGAAAGTAACCGACCTGCTTTCCGGGGAGAGCTACCACTGGTTCAACGACTGGAACTATGTGGAAATAAACCCCTACAAATGGCCGGCGCATATTTTTAAGGTGGAATTGTAAGACCGAATTTATCTGGATACCAAACATCATAAACACATGAAAAAAACAAGTACTTTTTTATTGGCTGCCCTGCTTTGCAGTGCGGGTTTGCTCCCTGCGCAGGTCAGTTTTACCAAAGCCAATGCCGCCCTTGCACTCGCAGATAGTTACAGCGGAGTGGCCATTGCCGTGGCGGATATGAACGCGGATGGTTTTGACGACATCGTACATTTAGACCAGGGTAGAATTTTGACCATTCAATACCAAAAGCCCGATGGTTCCGGCTTCACAACGGCCGTCCTCGGCAGCGTGTCTGGCCAGAGCCAGTGGAGTATGTGTGTAGCCGACGTGGACAACAACGGCTTCAACGATGTGCTCACCGGCGGGCGTTACGACGGGGTGAAACTGTACCAGGCCGATGCCGCGGGCAGTAACTACACTATGGGCATGCTCCCAGGTTCAAACATCTTTATCCAGGGATCCAACTTTGCCGACATCAACAACGACGGCTGGCTGGATGTATTCGCCTGTCACGACGATGCTGCCGGACGGATTTGGGGCAACAACGGTGCGGGCGTCCTTGTAGAGGCCAATACCTGGATTGACCTTGCTACTGTGCCAGCTTCTGATAATTCGGGCAATTATGGCAGCGTTTGGTCTGATTTTGACAACGACGGAGACCTCGATCTCTACATCGCAAAATGCCGTCAGGGGGTGAACGACCCGACCGATCCGCGCCGGATCAACGCGCTTTACGTCAACGACGGCGCCGGTAATTTCACGGAAGACGCCGAAACTGCCAACCTGAAAATCGGCGCGCAATCCTGGACGGCCGATTTCGGTGACATTGACAACGATGGCGATATGGACTGCTTTATTACCAACCACGACGTGCCCAGCATGTTGTTGATCAATGATGGAGCCGGCGTTTTTACGGATATTACGGTAACCAGTGAACTGGATGTGACGGGGCTGCCCATCCAGGGTGTTTTCCGCGATTTTGACAACGATGGCTGGGTAGACATCATCGTTTCCGGAAGCCAGGATCATATTTTCAGGAACAACGGCAACCTGACGTTTACGAAGATCCAGGGCCTTTTCAACAGTGATGAAATTGAATCTTTTGCTATCGGCGATTTAAACCACGATGGCCGTCCTGACATTTATGCAGGATATGCCCAGATCTATACCACGCCCAGCAATATTCCCGACGC
>JBJXFD010000128.1:0-7350 GCA_046153985.1 Saprospiraceae bacterium | reverse complement strand
CCCTGCTATTGCTTTAATAACCCCTGGGGCTTGCCCTTTTCTATTATATTCCATCCTACCATACGCCCATGCATCACCTGATTTTAAAGCCCAAACTACTCTATCCCATCCACTGGCCCTTGCTCTCATTGATTCATAAAACCCAATTCCTGATTGCATCATTATATCGGTACGATCTTGACCAGGTCTAAATACATAACAAGTTGATTCTTGTTGGGGTAATTTTGCTGTTATACTTCCTTTATTAACTGTTATTATGGTTTGACCAGTGCTTTTAGCATCAAAGGTTACACTAGCATAACTATTACCATCTAGCCCTTTCCACTTTTCAAATTTACCTCCTGTTCGATCAGCAAATTTTCTTGCTTGTCTAACATTCGAACTTTCCCAAAACCAAGCACCATCTGGATCAACTCCGTTTAATGGATTATTTCCTAGCATTATGTAAGACGAGGAATATTGGCGTTTTGGATCAGGACTCCATGTTCTAACAACTCTAGAATCATACTGCCTTGAAAAAGTTGTATAGGAATTTCCAATTCCCAATACTTCGTCATCAAGTTCCCAACCTTGCAACCCATATTTATACTCTACTCCTGTGAAACCCCGCCCCGGCATCAACATCCCAAACGCATAATAATCCTGCGCTCCCACCACATCCGAGGTAAAAGCGGTAACCGTGCTGCCCGTACCCAAGGCCAACTTTCGATCGCTCACCACCGACAGTACATTTCCCAGATGGTTGCTTTCTTCGTAGCGGCGTTTGCCAGTGATATGGTACACGTGGTCGGTTTTCGGCGCGTTCGCCGGTAGGCAGGATCCACTCAGGCATTTATCTGCCCGGTATTCGCCCAGCCGGCTGTTGCCGTAAAGCCAGGCCGATTCCATAGTGACATTGCCTTGTGGGTCGCGGCGGTAGGTCGCCAGCACGTTACCGGAGGCGTCCAGGGCATGGTAGGTGCTTTTGCCGTCCACTGTTTTCAGTACGCGGTTGCCCATAGGGTTGTAGCCGAAGTCGATGGATTTGGCGGGTGCAGCATCTGTGATTTTGGAGACTTTGCCTTGCAGGTTCCAGGAAATAGTCAGGCTTTCGGCCGCGTCATTGGTCATGTTGCCAATAGGGTCGTAGCGGTAGTTGTTGGCGGCTGTTTGGTTGTCGATGTCTATGTCCACATAATTCGTGTTTGGAGTAGCATCGGTCACGTTTTGCAGTCGGTTGGTGCCGGCGTAGTAATTATATTTCAGGTTGTCCATGTCGTACTTGGCGAAGGCATTGGCTTGCACCTTGTTGCCGCCCCGGAGTTGGGTTAGGATGTTGCCGTTTGCGTCGTACGTCAGTTCGTTGTTCCAGCGCATTTCTCGGTTGGGGCTTTGCAGCCACTTGTTGCCCGTGCCGGGTGTCGGGTCAAAATTGTCCATGTCGGCGTTGACCTTGCGCAGGCGGTTGAGTTGGTCGTAAGTGTACAACGTGGCTAAGGGTTTTGCCGCGTTCGCGCCCATCATAAACGGTTCGATAGCTGTTACCATGTGCCGGATATTGCCGTTGAAAAGGTCGGGCGCGAGGGTTGGGTCGTTTAGGTTAGAGCCTTTGTAGGCGGGTTCAAAGCTGACGCTCGAGCCGCCGATGGCCTGGTAATCGTCGTCGTAATATCCCAACAGAAAGCCAAACGCATCGCGCGCAAAATTTCCGGCTGCGGCGTTCTGGCCGTCCTTGCCCATGTCGTTGGCCGGATCCAGACTGCCGGAGTTCACCCCTTTGATCCAGCCGTGTATGGTGTAGGCATAATCGAGGCCCTGCACCCGGTCATGTCCGAGTTCGGTGCGGGCAAGGGGCCCGTGCGGATAGTATTTGTAGCTTGCATCTTTGTCCCAGAAAACACCGTCGGGGCTGGTGCGTACGCGGATGAGGCGGTTGTCGGCATCATAGATATACCGGTGCAGGAACTGGTCGGCCTTGCCGGGTTGATAGTCAAGGCTGTTGACCTTTCCGCTCACCAAGTCGTAGTCGTATTGTACGGTTTTGGCATCGAGCAGGAAAGATTTTTGTACAAAGGTTTTTACGTTGCCGTGGATGTCGTAGCTGTACAACAACATTGAGGTTGTACCCGCGGTTGGATTGATTTTCGGCATCCAGGTCAGGGCGGCTACGCGGCCGCGCAGGTTGTCTTGTTGGCCATTGGGGAAGAGGGCGGTATAAGCTGGCGTGCTGCGGTCGTATTCCGTGCGGGTGATCTCGGTACGGGTACCGGCATTTACAAATGCGTCCCAGGTTTTGTAATTAAGGGCCTTTATGCGCAGGGTGTTGAAGAAGGTAGCAGCTGGTTGGGTTGGACTGACCGAGCGTTTGTTTTCGCCTACTTCCACCATGCGGCCCAGCGCGTCGTATTTGGTGTAGGAGAAGGTACGGATAGCCGTTCCTGTAGGCCGCTGTCTGGCATTAATGGACGCCACCAGTCGCCCCAGCCCGTCGTAGAAGAACAGGTCTTCCGCCGAGTGGTCGGGTATTTTTTGCCAGATGAGTTGGTTGAGTGAGTTGTAGCGGTAGTTCGAAACCAGGGTATGGGAGGGGTACTTGGGCTGGTTGAACTTCGGGACTTTACGGCAGGCCGTCACCTGGGCCACCTCGGCTGGGTTAAGGGGGGCCACTCCAGCGGGCGGTACGGTTTTCACCAGGTTATTGGCCTGATCGTAATAGTACAGCGTGAAGTGGTGCTGGTTGTCTAAGTAGCTGACAAAAAACTGTTCGGCGGCGTTAAGGCAGTGCCGCAGGTAGTTTTGGCGGACGGCAGCTTTCAGGCTGTCCAGGTAGTACCCATATTGTTGCTCAGCATTGTAACGCGCCACATCGAGTAGGTGCTGCACACAGGGATCAGGCAGCGGAATGACGTATTCTTTGATACTGTCGCACATCACAGGACAATGTGCTAAAGTGCCGCCGAAAATTCCGCCGGTAATGGTAAATGTCTGGCAATTGCGGCAGTTTTTCAGGATGTCTTCGGGCGTATTGATGCCGAAAACCGGAGGGTCGAACCTGGTGGTATTCGGATTACAGCAAAAACTAAGGGTGAAGCAACTGCTGAGTCCGCTGATGTTGGCTGTCTTGCCATTTTTCAGGATGAATCTGGCAATGAACCCACGGGTATGTCCGTTGAGGCCGATTTTGGATACATCGGGCCGGAGCTCAACGCAATGGCTCAGGTCCTTTGCGTTGACACCGGTGGGCAGTGTGAGTTCGATGGAGCAGGTTTGGGCGCCGCTGTTCTGAATGCTAATGACGAATTGTCCCGCAGTCTGCGCACCTTGCCATTGCCATGATGCGCCAGGAAGCAATGGGCCGCCCATGGCTCCTGTGATGTAAGGTCCGACTACTGTGGCGGGCAGATTTTTAACAGGGATCAGCCCGTTGTTTCCGGCTATATAGTTGAGCAACACCACCAATTCGGAGGCTTCTTCTGAAGGCGGGCATTCGGGCTTTTGGCCGGGGCAATTGAGCCGGCACTCCTGCATATTGCCCAGCACAGTCTGTTTCTTGCCATCCGACAAGGTGATGGTTAATTGAAATGTTTTTCCCGACGGGTCGGGGACAAAGCAACAGATGTCCTTAATGCCAAGTTTTTTCGAGTTTTTTATGGTAAACTGAATTTGACAACCTTGTCCGAATTGTATGGTGTAGGCGCCATTGTTGTTGGTGATGGCAACTGTGAGACTCGTTTGCCCTTGCAAGAGCGCATTCATGACATCAATCGGTAAGGCAGGATCACCGGCTTGTAGGGTGAAGCTCGCTAAGGTTTGAGGCGGTGTCAGGCTATGAAACATTTGCATCAACTGCATCAAAAATTGCGGGAAATGCCGCTCCATATCGCAGCACATATTATCGGAGGCGGTGTTATATTGTGCCAGCGAATCCAGTATATCTTTAGGTTTACTGCTGTAAAAATCAAGCGGGAAACCTGGCGGCAATACATCGTACACGGAGGGAAACCGTTTGTCTTTTTTCTTGAAAAGCCAGAAATTTGGCATCCCGCAACATTGTGAAGAAGTAAGGAACGGGGAACCCCAAAAGCCTGCGTTTGCGAATCCGTTCCGTTGCCAGTTGAAGGGATCTTCACCGATGCAGCCGTTGTAGCATTTGCCGGTAATGGCATATTGCGTACGGAGTTCATACAATTGCCCCTGCTTGGCAGATTTGTAAAGGGTGCGGTAAATGTCCCACTCTTTGTCGGTAGTCATATTGGTTGTACCGGAGCAGGAGGAGGGATTACCGGGGCAATTGGCTGTAACGATCGCCACTTGCTGCATACTGAGGGTGGCGGAACTGTTGTGAGCCGTGATATAACTTTTGATTTTTTGCTGCATTGCAGAAAGGACGGCGCCTAGTACGGCCCCGTTGAAAAACGGGTCTATGTCGGCTATAGCTGTTGGGTTAGTGCTGGAAACAAAGCCCTTAGCTACTGCGGCGGCCAGTGTATTTGTCTGAGCAAGCTCTGTGTCGTAGTCCTCGCTACTATAGGAATTGCCGCCGGACTGAACTTGTACTTTTTTCTGCAAATAATTGAGACAATACTCGTAGTAGCAGTATTCCGGGTGATATTTCACCAATATCGCTGCCCAATCGTCGCGCCAGTAACTGAGGAAGGTTTCCATGTCCACACTGTTATCGTTGATGTTCACGAGCCCCTTACCGAGGTCAATTTTGAACGCCGCGCCTTTTTCATCCGGAAATTCGACGGATTGGTCGCGGAAAATAGCTATGGCGCCGCCGCCCTTTAACCTGCTGTTGGGCGCATACACGGAAACGTAGGGGTCTTCCGGACTGGTGGCCGCTGTGCCGGGTATATAGCCGTACTGTCCGCGTGGGCTTACATCGGAGAGCATGGCGGTATAAGCGCTTTCACAAAGTGTAAGCGTGGAGTCGCAAAGCGATTCTTTCAGGTCGGCGATTTCTTTTGCAATATCTTTTAATTCGTCCGGTGTAAGCTTGGGATCGTTGAGCACGGTGGTGTCAATGTCCGCACAATCTAAGTGGCAGCCGAAGGTGTCAATCTTGCTCATTTCTGTTTTTAAAAACGCGTCGTATTTTTGGCTGCATTTATTGCTCGGATCGTTTAGGAAATGGTTGACATAAGCATCAGCGGCGGCCTGGTTCACTTTGAGTTTTTTTACAACAGTGTAGGTGCCCGGCTCTGTAATCTTCACCGTGAATGTTTTGCCGAGTAAATCTTTTTGGGTATCGAATTGATACGCCGGGGTAACACAGTCAGTGCTAATTTTTTCTTCACCATGGTTGAGTTCCAATAGTTTACCGATGGTTTCCGTGTGTTGGAACAGTACCTTATTGCAGTTCAGGTTATCGACAACCGACAATTCAAGGTCATAAATGCAATCGTAACAAAACTTGGTATTCATGCAAGTCAAATCTGTAAACTGTTCGCCGGTCATTTTATAGACAAAATCGTAGTCACCCGGCGTGCTCACCGTCAAGGTTCGCACCGTAGTCAAGGCGTAATTTATTGTGTCTTTGACGTTGGCAGCCAGCAGATCAACCGTGACAAGTGTAGGTGAAAGATAGCTGTCTAAGGGGAGTACTCCCTTTGGGCACTCGCCCGCCAAAGCGGTGGCTATGATGTTGCCTTTCGGGTCCACGTAAGCGATACTTAGTTGTCCGTTTGGATCTTGTACCATTTTTTTCTCATAATGCACCGCATTCCCCGCTTCGTTGCCGAATAACCGGTCCAGGTCTTCCTGGGCTGGCGTTCCATAGAAATATTTTGATTCGTGTTTGTTGTTCAGCTGATGGGTTTTTCCTACGCCGCTTTGCCTGCGTACACGGCCGGTATTGTCGGGCATAAATTCTGTTTGGGAGAATGGGAATTCCTCTGCATCCGGAATATAGGCGTTGAAACCCGTTGTTTTGAGCGGATAAAACGGTGAGTAATAATTAGATGCCCCTGCGTTAGGATATGCGAAGCTGTTGTCGCTGCGCATGGGATCAGTTTTTGAAGCGCATACTGGCTGATCGAGGTCGAAATCTTTTGGGCCATACGGCGTCGGCGTGGTATTTTTGTTTTGATTGAAATTTGGATAAAACCGGATCGTGGCGTTGTTCACCGGTACGGGCAGCGGTTGAATGGCGGCCCGCCCTTGAAAGTCAAAGATATTTTCGCCAACCAGCGCCATGCGTTCTGTGTTGAGTAAGGTGACGAACTGCCGTATTCGGGCACTGCCATCTATGAATTTCACCACATCACTCCGTTTGCCCTCCTCGGCATAGGTAGTTACAGCTTGCCAGTTCATTTTGTCCATTTCGAAGGCCTGAGTTATCTGGTACACGCCCTGCGCGGCGTAATTGCCGACTTTTCCACGATCGCAATTAGCGCCGCTACAAAACCACACGCCGGGGATCGGTGATACAAAATTGTCGGCAGCGCTCCTTCCGATTCCACGTACCCGGAATAACAGGTAACCGCGTTCATACACCAAAGGGAGGCGGTATGAGCTACTTTTTATTTGAACACGCGCCGCATTGCGGTCAAAGTCGTAGTTAAGCGAACTTGCCGGAAGGAGCGCTGAATATTGGTCCGGATCATAGTCGTCCACATATATCCACTCCAGGTCATATTCTTCCGCCCCCTGAACAGGATTCCATTTGATTTCCAACTCATTTGAAGATGAAATCAACGTTGGCGCCTGGGGAAAGCTCCCTGCCGTACCTGGATTGAAAGCGTAATAACGCTCCACAAGGATTTCATTCTGGATGGTTACGGTCTTGGCTACATCGGCGATCTGCGTCGCGCTCAGGTTTACACCTGCGAGGGATTTAACCGTAATGCCGGTCTGGATCACCTGTACCTCCACTTTGTAACCGTCTGCAAAACGGAATGCGTCTGCCTGTTGGTATTCCCGTTGCTTTGCGGGGTCGGGATGGTAGTTGATCGTCAACTCCTCATTGATTACAAGCGGGGTCGTCAAGTTGGGATATTTATAATATGTAACCTTGACAGGAACTTTTAATTGATAATCAAAAGAGATATAAGTCGTGCTGTTTTGGTCGGAGGACAGCTTAACCAGATTCGTCACTGCTTTCAGGTTGAAGGATGCCCCCGATGGTGCTATTGCAGCAGCAGACAGTGGTGGCGGCACGGCGCTCATAAACACCGTGCCGGGTTGGGATACCGAGATGGTTGGTTCAACACCGGCTCTAGTGACCGGCATTAGAGTGCATAGGCAAAGCAGCAGGGATAGAAGCTGTTTCATAATCAAGTTTTTACCGGTTTGAAGTAGCGTCCAGAATTTGGTAATTGCGGTATGCCGCTGCCGCTATGTAACGGTCGCCGGCTTTATGGACAAATC
>JBJXFD010000383.1:0-11058 GCA_046153985.1 Saprospiraceae bacterium | reverse complement strand
CCGAAAAGCGTGATTTGCTACCTGAAAACGCCGGAGAAGGAAGGCATTCTGATAGACGCGATTTACGAGGAAGCGTTCCGAAACGAACTGTTCTGGCTCATCCGCAATGCCGCTTCGGTGCCGGTCACGGATGGTGCGCTGCACTTCGAACCGGGACGGATGTTGCAGGAACTCAAGGTGGAAAAAGAAGACATTGCTTCCGAAATCCTGCGGGCGGAGCAAAGCAATACGTCTGTCATCTACAACAACGAATTCTTTTTCAAGATTTACCGCAAGTTGGATACGGACATCAATCCCGACCTGGAATTGGTGCGCTTTTTGTCGGAAAAAACCAATTTTGCGAACTCTCCGCGCTACAGCGGCGGCATCCAGTTGGAAGACCGGGTGGAAAAATCCTACATCATTCTTGGATTGCTGCAAAATAAAATTCCCAATCAGGGCGAAGCCTGGACCAGTATGCTGGAAACGCTGAGCCGTTTTTACGAGCAGGTGCTGCTGACCGACAAAACCAAGGCGCTGCCTGAACTGGTTCTCCGCGACCGGCTTTATTTTGAAGACCTGCCGGAAGCGCTGCAAACGCTCATTGGCGCCGAAGCTTACGAACGTGTGACCCTGCTGGCGCGCCGCACCGCCGAAATGCACATCGCCTTGTCCACCGCCAGCGAAGAGGACAAAGCTTTTGCACCCGAACGCTTTACGCAACACTACCAGCGCTCCATCTACTCCGGCCACCGGAAATTGGTGAGCGAAACCTTCAGCGCGCTGGAATACCGCCTGAAAAATCTGCCCGAACACGTGGCCAAGGAAGCCCGCGCAGCGCTCGACCTGCGCGAAGACATCCTGAATTGTTTCAACGAAATCTACAGCCGCAAAATCGAAGCCTACAAAACCCGCATCCACGGCGATTATCACCTGGGGCAGGTGTTGTTTAATGGTCGCGATTACTTCATTATTGATTTTGAAGGTGAACCGATGCACTCCATCAGCGAACGCCGCCTGAAAAAAACGCCGTTCAAAGACGTGGCGGGCATGATCCGCTCTTTCCACTACGCCGCCTACGGCCAGTTGCTGCTGAACCAAAACTACCGCAAAGACGACATGGCCCTGCTGGAACAATGGGCGCACCAATGGTTCCACTACATCAGCCGCTTCTACCTCACGGCCTACTTAGACCGCGCCGCCGGGAACAGCTTTATCCCTTCTGTGGAAGAAGACGTCCAGTTGCTGTTGCGCACCTACATGCTGGAAAAAGCAATTTATGAGGTGAGCTATGAGATGAATGCCAGGCCTGAGTGGTTGCGCATTCCGTTGAGGGGGGTGATGAATGTGATGGAAGGATATTTGGGGAGGGAGAGAAAGTGAGAGAGGGAGAGGGAGAGCCGGTAGGGGCGACCCTCGCGGTCGCCCTGTGTGACAGCCCTCCCTCGCGTTGTCACTCCGGCAGGGAGTCTGCGACGGGAGAATGGTTGTTTATGGTATGTGGTTCACTTGAGGAATACGGGAAACGCACACCATCCGGAGATGGCTCTCCGTCGGTTTGTCACTCCCGGCAGGGAGTCTGCGACAGGCGAAAGGCTTTTAGTCGGTATGTGGTTCACTTGAGGAATGCGAAAAAACATACAACTTCCTGACACGGTTCATCCTCGGTTTGAATTCTGAAAGGGTCAAAATCTATAATATATTTGTTCCCAGCATAGAAATACAAAAAGCTGAAAATGGAAAAAGCCGCCAATTACTTTTACGGATTACTGTTTATACTGGTAATGTTGACCTTACTGGGGCTTTACATTTATAAAAAATACTTCAGCCAAAAATACACGCGGGAACGGTTCGCATTTTTTAGTATTTCCGCATTTACGGTGTTTTTGCTTGGAATTACCGGCATGCTGCTGGCGAAAAACCAATTGCTGGACTTCATTGCAGCCTTTCTTAAATCATCCGGGTATGACATCCAAAATTACGGGCAATTAGATCCGCTTTCTACGGCTTTGTTTATCCTCGCCAGCGCAGGCATGCTTTACTTCCTGATTTTATCCTTGTTTAAAAATTGGAACGGCCCTCAAAGCACCCGTCAGATTGAGATACAGGAAACCAAACGCGCAACTTCAATATGGGATGAAGCCCGGTACTACTGGCAACACAGAGATAAAATTGAAATCTACACCCCCAAAGAAAAAAGCAAACGGGATGTTTTTTCGCCGTATGAACCCGACACCCGCCCCTGGCACGTCAAAGCAGCCAACCTGTTTAGTTTGCTGGATCAGCAATACCATATCCGCAGCGAAGATTGGTACGGCGAATACCAATGTTACCTTTCATCGTATGGAAAAGATAATGAAAAACTGGCGATTTTGTGTTGCACGGAGGAGCCTGATTTAGAGCACATCATCCATTTTATTAAGTTTGTTAACAGCCAAAACGGAGATTTCAAAAGGCTCATCGTTGCCATAACAGGCAAAGGCGCCCGCCACCCGGAAACCCACGAAGGCCGGGAAATTCAGTTTCGATACGAAGCAGAATTATTGGATAACCTGGCGCCGCTTACCCGTTACCGGGATTTTATCAACGAATACTTCGACCGGAACAAGCTGGAAAACAGCGACCTGAAAATGTCCGACATGTACGTGCCTTTGGGTGGGCATACCGTCGCCATTGATAAAGAAAAACTCAATAAAGACCAGCCGCTCCTTTCGGTGGAGGACTATATTCTGGAATGGGCAGGCGGCAAGCGACTCCACCAGACCGAACATTTGGCCATTCTGGGAGAATACGGGCAGGGCAAAACGGTGCTTTTGCACAAGGTCGTCAAAGAAATGCTGGCGAACCCGGAGCGATACGAACGCATTCCCATTTTAATCGAGTTGAGAGGGCTTAGTCCCCGCAACGACAATGAATTCAGCATTTTCGGCCATTGGGCCAACCGCTACCAGGCAAAAGCGGAAGCGCTCTGGGAACTGCACCGGGCCGGCAAACTGATGGTGATCCTCGACGGCTTTGATGAAATGGATTTGGTGGGCGATACCGAACTCCTGTTCAACCACTTTGCCCAATTGTGGACCCTGGCAAAGGTTCCCAATTCTCAAATCCTCATTGCTGGTAGACCCAACCTCTTCGCGGATGACTTAGAGCGAAGGATGGCCTTAGGCATCCAATCTCCCCGGATTGACCTGCCTTATGCGCAAGCTGTTTATTTAGACAAATTGACGCCGGAGCAAATAGAACAGGTGCTTCGGAGAACCCAACCCGACACTAAAAAAGGCATTCTGCACGCCTTAGAAACCTCCCCGGCAGGCGGCAGTTTTTCGGAATTGGTTAACCGGCCTTCCACGCTGTACCAGTTGAGCACGGTGTGGGACAGCGAACTCGCCAAGCACAAAGACCGCCTGAATTCCGCCGTCGTCATTGGCAGCTTTCTCAACAAAACCTACGAGCGCCAGGAGCGCAAAAACGTAACGGTCTTAACGTCTTCTGAACGCAACTACTTTATGATGGGCATTGGGGTTGGGATGATGCTGGAAAACGCCTATACCAATCAGATCAAACACAAAGACCTGCGCAGATTAGTGGAAAAACTGTGGACTAACTACCCCGAAAAATTACCGCCTTACCAGGACGCCATGCAAGGCAACCGGGCCACTGATTTCCTGCCCGAACGCCTGAAAGAAAACCCGGATGCTTTAGAGACCATCCTCAAGGATGTTCAGGTGGGCGGGGTATTGGTGCAGGACCTTTCGGGAAGGGATGTTTTTAAATTCGCTCATAAATCCTATTTAGAGTATTTGGTCAGCGCGTTTTTCAGCGGGTTTGTTTTGCAAAATGAACACAACCGCGCCCTGCTTATGATGGTGAATGCCATAGGAAAAGCCATGAATTTTAATCAAAGCAAATTGGTCGCCTCACCCGATGTAGATGCTTTTACGGCGGAAATGATTGCAAATCAAATTGAACGCAATGACGCACAAGGCAACCCGCTTCCCATTAAAGGGAATGAAGCGGTTTATTCAAATGCAGTATTTGAAATGCTGATCGCTAAATCATACCCTATTGCCCGGTTATTCCCCAAATTGGCCGGGTGGTTTTATCTACATCCTGACCAGCGCTATTTTTTTGGGATTGGCCTGGGATCCATTCTGGCAGCAATTGGATATTGGGGGGTAACAAATGAAAACGCAAAACTTGCTTTCATAGGCATCAATAGCTTGCTTTTTTGGTGTTGGGCAGGCTTGTTAATAAGGTACAGAAGAAAAAAAGAAGCCTTATTCATCCTTAAACCTGGTGATTTTTCGGGAAAGACTAAGTTATACATAGCCACCTGCCGTTCTATGGAATGTCCGGCTGATAAGGTGACGGGGATCTTGGCTGAGGTGGTTCAGCGTTCGGATAGACGTGAGACTTACATTCAGTTTGTAGTAGCTGTATTGGCTTTTTTTATTGCATTTTCGGGCGCATTTTCATTCGCATTCGCATTCGTATTCGCAATCGCAAGCGCAGGCGCAGGCGCAGGCCCATTCGGAGGTAAAGTCGCATTCGCAACCGCATTCGCAACCGCATTAGTAGCTGCATTTGTAGTCTTAGCCGCAAGCTTAGACGCAGTCAAAAACGCAGTCTCATTCGCGGCCGCAATCGCAATCGCAATCGCAATCGTAGTTTTTGGAGTCGCAGGTGAAGTTGGAGTCGCAGGTGAAGTTGGAGTCGCAATCGCAGTTGCATTAACATTAACATTCATATATTCCATTTATTTGTTGAAGAAAGAATACCAAAAGTCTTTAAAAGCTTTATTGGACGCCGCCGTTGAATAAACCCCGAAAAGGTTAAATGGAATGGAGAAACCCTCTGGTAAATCAGGAAAGGTAGGTAGGCTATGATGATGTTTTTCTGGGTTTCGCTGGCTGGAGGTTTGTAGTTCCACTTGAGGAATACGAGAAACGCACACCATCCGGAGATGGCCCACCGTCGTTTTGTCACTCCCGCAGGGAGTCTGCGACAGGCGAACGGTTGTTTGTCGTTTTGTGGTTCACGTGAGGAATGCGAGAACGCACACTATCCAGAGACGGCCCTCCGTTGGTTTGTCACTCCCGACAGGGAGTCTGCAACGGGCGAACGGTTGTTGGTTGGTAAGTGGTTCACTTGAGGAATGCGAGAAATGCACAACATCCGGAGACGGCCCTCCGTCGGTTTGTCACTCCCGGCAGGGAGTCTGCGATAGGAGAACGGTTGTTTGTAGTTTTGTGGTTCTCATTGGGTAAAAAAATCACCCCTCAAACACAACTCTAACCTGATGCGGATTCAGCAGCCCATTCAACTTTTCTGCAAACTCCAACCGCCTCTCCAAATATTGCTGCATCTCATAATCATGCGCATCATGCTGTTGGTGAAGCATTAACAACTCATTTATCCGGATAATCTCCTCAATGAGTTCGCTGACCCGGACTGCCCGATTTTCGATTGCTTCAATCCCTGCCTGACTCATGGTGTTTGTTTTGAAATCAAATTTATCCCACTTTTCCCGCATCTCCAAAATACTTTAGACCCTGGCTGAACTATAAACATACATCATCAAAGCGATTGAAAGCTGTTTTTGTGTCGCAGACTCCCTGCGGGAGTGACAAACATGATTATGCATACATCCAACGCTCGCCGGTGTGGGAGTGACACAAGATGATGGTTTATGCAAAGCCAACCCTCGCCGGTAGCGGGAATGACAAACATGATGCATTATGCATACATCCAACGTTCGCCGGTGCGGAGTGACAAACATGATGCATTATCCACATTCAACGCTTGCCGGTGCGGGAGTGACAGCCGTGAAGTGAGCAAGCATAGGGTAACAATCAGCAGAGATGCAAACTGCCGGAATCACATCTCCAAACTCCCAAAAAATCCCTACATTTGATCCGCACGCAAACAACATCAAAACACGTATGCAATCACCACGCACCCACCTCATTGACCAATTCCGCCGCACCTTTGATGGCGAAGCCTGGCATGGCTCCGCTGTCATGGAGATCCTGCGGGACATTCCGGCAGAATTTGCCTTGCGGCGCCTCGCGGAGAGCCATTCCGTTGGCGAATTGGCGGGGCATATTTTGGCCTGGCGCGAATACGCCATCGCAAAACTTGAAGGAGACGCCGATTACAAGGTGCTGGAAGAAGAAAATTTCCCGCCGGTGAGCGCTGAAAACTGGTCGGAAATTATGGTGCGGTTGGAGGCTTCCCAACACGAACTGCTGGGACTGCTGGAAGCCATGTCCGATGAACGCATGCAGGAAATTGTGCCCGGCAAAAAGCATACGTTTTCGGTGCTGCTACACGGGCTGGTACACCATGATGTTTATCATTTGGGGCAGTTGGTGTTGATGAAGATGTATTTACCGCAATAGGTTTTTACCACATAGGGTTGTTTTTTTACTACATAGGTTGTTTTTTTTTTACCACATAGTTCACATAGTTTTTTTCACAATAGTTCACATAGGCGGCTTCCCTGTGCTATGTGTCCTATTTGTATTTTTTGTTTGTACGACCGATTTGGATAAAGGCGGCTTCCCCGTGCTATGTGTACTATGTGAAAACCCCTATGTGCTCTATGTGGTAAAAAAGAACTATGTGGTGAAAAAAAACTATGTAGTAAGGAGGAAAAATCACGTAAACCCGCAATCCCCATCCCCGTCCTGAATTTCAAAATTTTCATGGTAAATTTCTGGCTCGAAAACCTTAGAAATCAGGTAAGGCCGCCGCACTTCCCGCTTTAAAAAAAGGAAGCTTTTGCGCTGCCGCAACCGCTCCACAAGCCCAGGATGAAAAACCGTGAACGTATTCACCCGCCAGCGGTGGAGATGGAAATTAATTACCCGCAAAACCGCATCCCAATTGTTGTCCACGTAACAAAACGGCAATTTCAGGAAGCGATTCCGTTTGGAAAAGACTAAAAACCCAAGGAGCTGGTTATTTTGATTTTTGATTTTAATGCCATAAAAATCAAAAGAAAAATCGGTGGAGGAAAAGTGGTAGCGCTTCCCAAAATCGTCTTTTTCCGGCGCAGCAAGTACCCAGGGATTTTGGAGCATCCAGTTCAGTTCTGCGGCGCCTTTTTGGAAGCCGTTTGCGCTGCGCGTGCGTTCCATGAAAAGCGCCGTTTCTTCGTCCACTTCCCGAACGTATTCCAGGCTTAAATCCCCGAGGCTGGGTTTCCAAACCAAAAACCGGAGATCCAATACCGCATTTGCCAAAGCATCAAAACCTTTTAGCAAAAAACCAATTTTTTCAGGCCACGGGCTTCTGGGCGTCAGCAATGCATGCAAGTCGGAGCGGAGGTAGAGCCGGAGGCCGCGTTTGACCTGCAAATCCCGGAACAAGCCGGTTTTGTCGTACAGCTTTTTGGCAGGCGCAGTGAATTCCGTGGCTAAGACTTTTTGCCCCCAGGCTTCAAAACAATGTTGCAGCAGTTTTTGCGCGATTTGTTTCCCCCGGTGTTCCGGCGCAATCCACAGGCAGGACATCCAGCCGCATTTCAGGTTGCCATTCATGCGGTCGGGCAAAACGCCGAGGTAACCCACCAGGGTTGGTCCTTCGTACGCCAGCAGCAGCAGCACGTCTTCCGCTTCCGCCCGCGGGTTCCGGATTTGCGAAAGCGCCCGGTGCCGGGTAATTGGGATCACCGGCGACTGCATGTATGCGTCGGAATAAATGTATTCTGCCAAGCCATTTTTATCCAATAACTTGATTTCGATCATGTTCTGCGAATGCTGTTTTTGCCAACTAAGGATTTAAGCAGGAAGTAAAGGTACTCATTGTTCAGGATCTCCCGGGCGTTCAACCTGCCCGTTTCAAACGGGATGCGCTGGATATGCTGCGGGAAATGGTCCCGTTTCAAACCCGCAGAGCCAAAAGAGGAAGTGATTGCGGGTGCTTGTTCGTATATGTTTTGGAAAAAAGCGCGGGAAACCCCAAAATCGGTAAACGGAAATGCAAACGCCCGGTAGGGTAGGGCGAAGCGGTTGCAAATACGGTCCACGCTTTCCCTGGTCTGGCGGATTTGCTCCTCTATGTTCAAAAACCGATATTCCGGGTGGTCGCAACTGTGCGCGCCGAAATAGAAGCCTTGGTTTTTGAGCGATAGAATCTGGTCGCTACTCAGGTAGGGTTTTTGTTTGGCCAGATAGTCCGCAAAATCGTAGCCAATTATAGCAGCAAGTTTGTCCAGCTCTCCACGGTTTTGGTAAGAAATGGACAAAAGCGCCGACCAGATATTGTGTTGTTCGGGGGCATATCGCCTGAGCCATTGAATCACCGGATCGTGTTGTGTTTGCTGCTTTTTGCGTTCAAACGCGCCGATTAATAAACTGGCTTTGTAGCGAAAAAACAAGCCCTGGTTGTCTACAAAATCGCTGTTGAGAAAACAAATTGCCGGGATGCCTTTTTGCAGCAGCAACGGCGCAATGCTGTCGTGGAATTCGCGCAGCCCGTCGTCGAAGGTCAGCAGGAAAGTATTGGTTGTTGGAGGAATGCCGTGATGCAGCAGGTTTTCTAATTCCGCCAGGTTTACGGGCCGGTACGTTTTTAGCAAAAAATCCAGATCTGCGGTAAACTGTCGCACCGTTTTCACCGAATACAAATGCCGGATATGCTCCGGGGTGTTGTCCGAAACGGTGTGGTAAACGGGGACGATGAAGCGTTGACCACTCCACGCCGCCAGCCAGCGCGTTGGCAACAGCGTTCCCGGTTTCCGGAAAAGGTGCAGAAATGTATTTCGGTATCCAGCCATGATGGCTCAAACTTAACAATTTGACGGACTGAATCAGACAGATAAGGTCTTTTCTTTAAAAAGCGGAAAAAGCGGATGCGCTTCAGCCTTTTGAAAAAACAGCCCGGACGCCATCAGGTAAATATCGGAATTAATGGCGCCAATACTCGGGTACACCTCGTCAATGTTTCCGGCGTGGATGCCCCCTGCCGCTTTGATGAACGGAATGGCCGCTAAGTTGAGCACCGGTTTGTTGACGGTGGTGGCAAACAGGGTTTGATGCCCTTCTTCAAAAGCCCATTTGACTAAGTTGTACGACAGTTTGAGCACGGTCTTCCGGTGTCCCGGCAAAAAGGCCAATTGTTCGAAATAGCAGAGGTTTTGTTTTTCATAAAAAGGCAAATCAATGTACCAGTCAGCGTGGCGGCGTTTTTTCCAAACCTCCGATTCCCGAAGCAGGCGATCGGGCAAGAGGATGCCGAAGCCAACCACCCCTTGTTCGGTCGTTGCGACTAAGCAATAAGCGTTTTTGATGTAACTCTGGTAGGTTTTCAAATCCGTTCCCAGCAAAAAACCGCCTTTGGTGCTGCCACCGTCCGACAGTTTCAGGGGCAATTGGTCTTTGATTTGAACAAAAGCGGCGGCATCCTCTGGCACTGCCCGTCTAATGATGGTGCTCATGAACGATGTTTGGGCCTTTGAGCTGGTTGAGGATGGCTTTGAAAAAATTCCGGGTGCGCTGGTTTTTAGTGAGGTAAGGTTCCGGCAGGGCTTTTCGCTTTTCGGGCAGTTCGTACCACGGAATATTCGGGTATTGGTGGTGGGTGGCGTGTTCGTTAAAATTCATCAAAATCCAGGAAATGATTGGCACGCGGTTCACCGAGCGCACGTTGTAGCGCACGCCGTCGCCAATGGTGGTGTCGTAATGAAAAATATAAACCAGCAGCGACAAAACCCAGGCAAAAGACAGCATCGGATACCCCAGTGTGTATAAATAAATGGTTTTTCCAAAAGCCCAATAAACGGACAGGTGCAATAAAACGCCCAGTGCAAACAGGCCGATGGAGCTCAATTGGTCCCGCATCGTCCAACCCTTAAACGCCGGGGAGATTTTCACCGATAAGGCTGGCGGGATGAATAAAAACAGGACAACCGATACCAGCGAATGGATGAAAAATCCACCGCAGAACACGCTCAGGTACCAGACGATATGGTAGTAAACCTTTTTAACAAGGCTGGGCGGGCGTTTCACCACAAACGTATCTAAGTTGGACGTATGCTCGTCTTTGCGGTTGAAGCCGTGGTGGAAATAGTGGATTTTCCGGTAAATGGTTATCGGAACCATCAGGGGCAACAGCACGACACTGCCCCAAAAGTCATTTTGTGCAGGCTGGTCGGCGAATAGTTTTTTATGCGCCGCTTCGTGCCCCACAATGTAGAACCGGTAAAACCAAAGTCCCTGAAACAACAGGAGCGGGCCATACAACAACCCTTTCCAAACACCGGGCAAGGCCAGTCCCTGTACCCAAACGGCGAGGAGGCTAATCAGGAGGAAGACCGAAATGGTTTCAGCAATCAGTTTTGCGTTCCTGTGCATGGTCATGCTTGTTTTGTGCCGGATTATTTTGCCAATACCATCAACGAATATCCTCCCAACAACCTGACACCAAAGTCTTTATTTATGGCATGGAGGATTTTTCGGGGCAAGTAGAAAAATTTAGAAGGCAGGGTGCGCTGGTTGCTGGGCAAATTCAGGGCAGGTGTGTAGAAGTGGTCTATAATTTCAAGGCCACAATCTTTCAACGTTGCAAGTGCGGTTTCTTTGGTGAAATATTGAATGTGCCCAACGGATTTTCTGGGTGCCAGCAAGGTATTGCGAAATACGGCTAAAACAGTGATGTCGAGCGGAATGTGGAATATTTTATACGTCGCTTTTTCGCCGGCAGCCCGGATCAAACCAAAATAATCCTCAACGTGTTCAAAAACATCAATCATCAACAAGAGGTCATAATGAGCTTCAATCTCATACAAAGATTGCATCTTGAATTCCAGCCGGTCTTTGGCGCGTTCTTTGCAAAATTCCAGCGCGTCGGTTGAGATTTCGTAGCCGGTAAACGTTACCTCCGGCGGCAGCAACTGATGCAGTTGGTTCAGAATTTCTCCGGCGCCACAGCCGATCTCGCAGACTGATTGGAGTTGCAACTGATTTTTAGCAATCATTTTCAGAATCTGCCGGGCTTTCCAGGGAGAATCTTCGATGTGCCAGGTCGGGTTGTTGTTCAAATACCCGCCCTTTTCGTCTGTATAAATAGATTCAG
>JBJXFD010000378.1:0-3186 GCA_046153985.1 Saprospiraceae bacterium | reverse complement strand
CTTTCGTGCAGTTGCAGCAAAAATTTAGCGCTCACAAAATCAGGGGTGAAGCTGCTTCCCAGCTCCCTGAAAATGCCATCAAGGTCTTTCGCTTTGCCCATGTCTTTGGGATCCATGGTCGCCATGTCTTCCATCGCACTATCGAAAAGATCTTCGTAGTAATCTTTCATTTGAATGTGCGCAAAACCGGCGTCGAAGAAAATTTGCAGATCTTCGTGGTTGTTGAGGAATGGGCCCAGCGGCGTTCCTGGTAGTTCCGGTAGTTTTGGATCTCCAAGGGCAAAAGCCCAGAAAAGTGTGATATCCGCAGGAATGACCTCATCAATACCCAGCAAAACGTCGTCTATCGCGTCCGTCAGCAATTCGTCCCGGCGTTGAATGAGCAATTGCTGGGCGGCAACTTCTTTTCTGCTCACCACTTCAAGCTGGAAGATATTTTCAAAATAATCAACCGGGGAAATGAGCAGTTGATCTTCTTTAGTCAGCGGATTGTTCTGCATCCAGGCGCTCAGGTCTAAAGCGAGCAGGTTAATGGTATTGTTTTGCAAATCAACCATTTCTTCCTCCAGCGCATACGGCGGCAAAAGCGACACGTAAATGAAGCCCGTCTCAGCGCCTATTGTTTCCCGGGTGATCGGAATTGGGGTACCATCTGCGTCCTGAAAGTGGTATTCTTCCTGCGAGACTCCGGGGTGGACATAAGGAATCATCCGGTGCCCGATGTACATTTTTTTTGCAACCAATTCATCCTCGGTCAGATTGACCCGGAACGCGGTTTCTTCAAAAAGCTTATCGCGATAAACCAGTTCGTCGGTATCTAAATTAATGGCGACGTCCGTTATGGCGTTCTCCAAAAGGTAGGATTCAATCTCTTCCCACAAGGCATCCTTTTTCTTTTTGGTTTTGCTGATGGCGCGCACCCGTTCAATAAATTCGTCAATATTGGTGATGGATTCCTCAGCGAGTAAGACTTCTATAGCTTCATGAATTTTCATGCCTTGTGTTTTGATTACGCCCGCAAAGCTAAGAAAGGGTGTGGTATTGAACAGTATAAGTTCCCGGGGAAAGCAAGCCAGCAGCAAAAGTTTCCAGAAACGAGGTGGGTTTGGAGGCGTAAAAAGCGTGTTTGCCCTCAAGCGCGGGGCTGAGTAAGTTCCGTTCCTGTAACATGCGCGCCAACTGCCGCGCAACCGCCGGAGCCGGGTTGATGATTGCGGCCTGTTCGCCGGCAATGCGCCGGATCAGCGGCTCCACAAACGGGTAATGGGTGCAGCCCAACACGAAGGTATCCACGCCTTTTTCGAGCATAGGCTGCATGATGCTCCGGAGCAAAGCTTCGGTTTCCGGCGATTCAAATTGTTCCTGTTCAATGCGTTCCACCAAACCGATACAGGGGTCTTCCATCACCTGGATATGGCTGGCAAACCGGGTCATGAGCGTGGCGTAGCGCTCGCTTTGGAGCGTGCCCCGCGTGGCCAATACGCCCACTTTGCCCGTTTTGGTGGCCTGGGCGCCGGGTTTCACGGCGGGTTCCATGCCCACAATGGGTACTTCGGGCCATTGTGCGCGCAGGAAAGATAAAGCCGGCGCGGAAGCTGTGTTGCAGGCCACGACAATGGCTTTGCAACCCTGGTCCAATAAAAAGCGGGTAATTTGTGCAGAGTATTCCCGAATGGTATCGGGCGATTTGGTGCCGTAAGGAATCCGGGCGGTATCGCCAAAGTAGAGGAGTCGTTCCTTCGGTAATAAACGAACAATGGCATCGACGACCGAAAGGCCGCCGATGCCAGAGTCAAAGATGCCAACAGGATCGCTTGCGTTAGCTGCCGCTGACATCGAAAAGTTTAGTTAGTGATGCCTAATTTCGCTTTTACCAAGGTGCTTACGTCCTGCGTAGCTTCCGCGTACAACAAAACGCCCTGATCGAAAATAAGCTGAAAACTGTTTTCTTTTGCCACATCGGCAATCGCAGTATTCACCTTGTCGTAGATTGGCCCGAGCAGTTCGGTTCTTTTATCCTGCAACTGTTTGGCCATATCCTGCTCGAATTTGCCGATTTCTTCCTCTTTCACTTTCAGTGCAGCGGCAGCTTCTTCCTGCTGCTTGGGCGATAATTCGCCGCGTTCCACTTTCTGCTGAACTTCGGTGTACTCTTTTTGAAGCACTTCCACCATGCCCTGGCCTTTTTTCTGCAATTGCTTTTGCAGGGCCTCCAGGGTAGCTTCCGCTTGCTTGACGTCGGGTAACTGAGACAGAATAGCGGCTGAGTTAACGTAGCCGAATTTTTGAGCTTGCGCGCCCGTGCCAATAAACATGGCAAAAACCAGCAGCGCAACCATTTTAACAAAATACTTCATTTCGATGAATTTGATTTTTATACTTCAAAAAGCAGGTGCAAAGATACAGTTTTGCGCTTTTTTCTATACAAACTGTTCTAAAACCTGAACATCCGGGGCCATTTTATCCGCCCTGATAACCGGATTCTCCAAATGGAGACGACAGAAAGCTGCCAAAAGGTTGTATCCGGTTGCAAAAATCTTTACTTTTTCTTTAGCCGGTCCAGAATGTCCGACGTTTTGTCGTGCTGTGCGCTGGAAAAGATCATGCCCGCAGCGCCGCTTTTGTCAAAAATAAAGTCGTATCCCCGCTCTTGTGCGTACGCTTCGATGGCGGCATAAACCTTGTCCTGAATCGGACGAACCAACTCCTGGCGTTTTTGGAAAAGGGCGCCTTCCGGTCCGAATTTCGTTTTTTGCAGGTCACGAACTTCCTTTTCTTTGTTCATGATTTCTTCCTCGCGCTGGCGGCGGGCTTCGTCGCTCAACAACACCTGCTCGGCCTGGTATTTGTTATACATACCCTTGATTACGTCGTATTCCTGGGCAATTTCCTGGCGCCATTTGGTGGCTAAGTTGTCCAACTCCTGTTGTGAGCCCTGGTATTCCTGGATGCTTTCCAGTACCTTATTGACATCTACACAAGCAATGCGCTGCGCCTGCATGGTGAAAGCAAAAGCGAGCGTGAGCACGGATGCCAGGATTGTTTTTCTGGCAGCCTTTGTAATAATCACAGTATCCATGATGGTTAAAAGTTTTGGTAACACAATGATTCCTCCTCAAAAATACAGCTTTACAAACGCTGTATGGTATATCAGACACGATCCGCAGCTTTAAGTTACACCCGATC
>JBJXFD010000352.1:0-21109 GCA_046153985.1 Saprospiraceae bacterium | reverse complement strand
TTTTCTATTTTCGCCTTGATTTTCACTTTGATCAGAACTTGTGTTAAGCTTTTTCCGAACCAATCAATTAGCCGCCAGTGCGCTGCTCATTTTTTACGCAGCGATACTGCATCTGTCGTCCTTGTTGGCGCCGGATCAAAGCGCTATGCCTGCTGCCGATCAGGCAGGCATACTGGGACACTGGCTGTATCCGTTAACCGGAACGCAGGGTTTTTTGCCCACCCTATTAACGATCGTGCTCTTGTCTTTACAAGCCGTTTTGATCAATATATTGGTCAGTAACCATCGTTTAGCCTCAGAAGTAAGTCTTTTTCCCGGGCTATTTTACATCCTGATCGCCAGTTCGTTGCCCGCTTTTTTGTGCTTTTCCCCGATTCATTTAGCCAATACGTTTCTCATCATTGCCCTGGGAGGGCTGATGAGCACCTACAAGCAGACTTCCTGTGCCGACCTCATTTTTAACGTCGGGTTGTGGATGGGCGTAGCAAGTTTGTTTTATCCGCCTCTCGTCCTGCTCCTTTTTGTGGGAATGGCCGGACTGAACGTATTGAGGGCCTATAAAATCCGGGAGCGGCTGATGCTGCTGGCGGGTATGCTGACTCCGTATGTGCTAACCGCTTTGTACTGTTTTTGGAACAATGAATTATCTTTGTTTCTTGATCTTCAGTTTTTTAAACCTTTCGAGTTTTTGTCTTTTGCGAAGTACGAAAGCTGGGCGTTGCTCGTTGAACTGTCCTTCTGGTCCCTGCTCATCCTGATCGCTATTGGGAGCAGCGGAGCCTATGATTTTAAAATGCAAATGCAGGTACAAAAAAAGATCAGCATCCTGTATTGGACCTTGTTGTTCACAGGCATGTCAACATGCATTCAACAGGCGGTATCTATTGAACATTTATTGGTTACTGCTGTACCCCTGGGAATCATGATTTCTTTTAACTTTATCCTCGTTTCCAAAAGGTGGGCAGAAATGTTGCACCTGGTTTTGCTCGTATTGATCCTTTGCTGGCAATACAAAGGATATTTTATGGGGGCATAAAATATGACTTATGAAATTTGGTGTCGTCGTTTTCCCGGGTTCTAATTGTGATGATGACGTGGTTCACGTTCTGGAGCACGTCATGCAACAGGAAGTTGTCAAGCTTTGGCATAAAGACCAGTCATTAAAAGGTCTTGGCGCGGAAGATTGCATCGTTTTGCCAGGCGGTTTTTCCTACGGCGATTACCTTCGGGCAGGCGCCATTGCGCGCTTTTCTCCGATCATGGCGTCCGTAGTGGATTTTGCAGCTAACGGCGGGTACGTTTGGGGAATCTGCAATGGCTTTCAGATTCTTTGCGAAGCACACCTCCTGCCGGGCGTTCTGCTGCTCAACAACAACCAGCAGTTTATTTGCAGGAACATCTACCTAAAAGCCCAAACTAAGCATAGTGCGATCACGGCGTCAACAGACCTGACTAAAGCGCTGAAAATTCCCATTGCCCACGCCGAAGGCCGGTATTATGCCGATGCCGCCACGTTGGCATCCCTTGAAGCCAACGACCAGGTCCTGTTCCGGTATTGCGATGCGCAGGGAAATGTCACTGAAGCGGCCAACCCGAATGGCGCATTGAACAATATTGCGGGAATTTGCAACGAACGACGCAATGTTTTTGGCATGATGCCGCACCCGGAACGCGCTTCGGAAAACATCCTGGGCAATACAGATGGCCGCATTTTGTTCGAATCGTTGTTGAGCCATTCCCGGGAGCCCGCTGCGTTCCAACTTGCAGGATAAGCCTAGTGGTGAGTATTTGAATTGATGAGTACCCCGCTTCCCGCTATACGGGACAAGTTAGGCGGGACAAGTTTTGAGTATTTGACCAAGACATTGACAATCAGGTCTTCAGCATCAAAAAAACTTATACGCCAATTTTAAACCGTGCCAATAGCAAATTCGCCTTCCCCTGTTTGCGGCCTTGCAATGTCAGGCAATTTTGTTTGCGGTTTTGATAACCAATTTGACGCTCCTCTGTTTCAATTGTTAATCAAAACCTTACATCTATGACCATTCGTACATTTATTCCATTGATGATCCTTGCATTGCTGGCTGCTTCTTGCGGCAACAATCCGAAAGATGCCTCCACCGGCGCGGATGATATGGCAAAATTTTCAAAAGACACTAATTTTCAGCAAGCACATCAAGACCCGGAGCGCATCTCCTTCCAGGGCAAAGGAGAAATGATTTCTTTTGCGACCCCGGATGGCAAGCAGGGCAGCGCCTACCTCCTGAAACCGGAGCAAGCCACCGATAAAGTCCTGTTCGTTATTCAGGAGTGGTGGGGATTAAACGACCACATCAAACAGGAAGCAGAGCGGCTCTTTGGCGGTTTGGAAGGCGTGACGGTGATGGCGCTCGATATGTACGACGGAAAAGTCGCGACAACCGCAGAAGATGCCGATGCAATTATGAACGCGGTAGACCCGCTGCGTTGCGAAGCCATCATCAAAGGCGCACTGGCCCGGGCTGGAACAAACGCGCGCGTAGCAACCATCGGATGGTGCTTTGGCGGCGGCTGGTCGCTTCGTGCGTCCATTCTGGCTGGCAAACAAGCGGCAGGATGCGTGATGTATTATGGAATGCCTTTGGAAAAGGCGGCAGAACTTGCCCCGCTCCAGGCTGATGTTCTGGGCATCTTCGCAGCAAAGGACGCATGGATCACACCCAAGGTCGTGACGAATTTCCAAAATTTAGCGAAAGCCACCAATAAAAAAGTGGAGATCCATTCTTTCGATGCCGATCACGGTTTTGCAAATCCGAGCAATCCGAAGTACGATAAAATCAACAGCGACAAGGCCAATGCTCTTGCGCTTGAGTTTTTGAAGAAGAAACTTTCCTGATAGGAAATAAAGGGCAAGGGGCAAAGGGCAAAGGGCAAGGGGCAAAGGGCAAAAATTCAAATTGATTACGTCAATATCAAATATTATAAAGCAAAATTGCCTCTTGCCAACTTGCCTCTTGCCAACTTGCATATTTGCCCCTTGCCAACTTGCATATTTGCCAACTTGCCCCTTTTAAACAGCCGCTTCCAGCACCTTGGCCGGTTGCCTGAAAACCACCACATCGTCGAAAACATCGAGGATCAGGCGGCTCTTCGGCTGCACTTCGCCCAACAGCATTTGTTTGGAAAGCTGATTGAGCACCCGTTTCTGGATAACCCGTTTCAGTGGCCTTGCGCCAAATTCAGGGTGATAGCCTTCTTCCGCCAGCCAGTTCATGGCTTCCGGGGTTACACTGAGGCTGATTTCCTGCTTGGCCAGCATCGCTTTGACTTCCTGCAACTGCAATTCAACGATGCCACGGATGTCTTTTTTCGTCAATGGCCGGAACATAATGGTTTCGTCAATGCGGTTGAGGAACTCTGGCCGCACGCTCTGCTTCAGTAGTTCAAACACCAGTACTTTGGTTCTTTCTATGATTTCATCGCGGTTGGCCTCGTTGATTTTTTCAAAATTTTCCCGGATGAGGTCCGAACCGATATTCGACGTCATGATGACGATGGTATTTTTGAAATTCGCGATCCGCCCTTTATTGTCCGTCAGTCGCCCGTCGTCCAATACTTGCAGGAGGATGTTCCAGACATCCGGATGCGCTTTTTCGATTTCGTCCAGCAGCACCACGGAATAGGGTTTGCGCCGCACCGCTTCGGTGAGCTGCCCCCCTTCATCATAGCCGACGTATCCCGGAGGCGCGCCCACCAGCCTCGACACCGAGTGGCGTTCCTGGTATTCGCTCATGTCAATGCGCGTCAGCAGGTTTTCGTCATTAAAAAGGTATTCTGCAAGCGCTTTTGCCAACTCTGTTTTACCCACGCCGGTTGTGCCCAGGAAAAGGAAAGAGCCAATTGGTCGCCGTTCGTTCGACAAGCCGGTGCGGCTGCGCCGGATGGCATCCGAAACGGCTTCCACTGCTTCATCCTGGCCGACCACCCGCCGGTGCAACTCTTCTTCCAGGTAGATGAGCTTTTCCCGTTCGCTTTGCAGCATTCGGGTCACGGGAATCCCTGTCCACTTGCTCACAATTTCTGCAATGTCTTCTGCGTCCACTTCTTCTTTCACCAGCAATTTGCTGTTGGATTGCATATCGTGCAGGCGGTCATTGAATTCGCTGAGGCGCTTTTGGGTTTCGGGAATTCGGCCATAGCGGATTTCAGCAGCCTGGCTAAAGTTGCCTTCGCGTTCGGCGCGTTGCCCATCCTGGCGGAGTTGTTCAATTTCGCCTTTTGTTTTCTGTATCCCCAAAACAATCTCCCGTTCGTTTTCCCAGCGGGCCCGCAAGGATTGGCGGCGTTCTTCCAGATTCGCAAGCTCTTCGTTGATGCGGGAGAGTTTGCTTTCATCGTTTTCGCGCTTCATCGCCTCCCGTTCAATCTCCAATTGCCGGATTTTGCGTTCTACTTCGTCGAGTTCTTCCGGCATTGAATTCATTTCCATGCGCAACTTTGCAGCCGCTTCGTCCACCAGGTCAATGGCCTTGTCAGGCAAAAAACGATCCGTGATATAGCGCGTAGACAATTGAACGGCAGCCACCACGGCATCGTCTTTGATGTTGATTTTGTGGTGCGATTCGTAGCGTTCTTTCAACCCGCGAAGGATTGAAATAGCGTCCTCTTCGCTCGGTTCGTCTACCAGCACCGTCTGAAAACGGCGTTCCAACGCTTTGTCGTTTTCAAAATATTTTTGATACTCACCCAGCGTTGTTGCGCCAATCGCCCGCAATTCGCCACGCGCCAGGGCTGGTTTCAGGATATTGGCCGCGTCCATCGCGCCTTGCGTTTTTCCCGCCCCGATCAGTGTATGAATTTCGTCAATGAACAAAAATATCCGTCCTTCAGAGGTCAGGACTTCGTTGATCACCGATTTGAGCCGCTCTTCAAATTCGCCCTGATATTTTGCGCCGGCAATCAGCGCACCCATATCGAGGGCGTAGATTTCTTTATCCCGAAGGTCTTCCGGAACATCTCCTTCCACAATCCGGTGCGCCAATCCTTCTATAATGGCGGTTTTACCCACCCCCGGTTCTCCGATCAGGATCGGGTTGTTTTTGGTCCGGCGCGCCAAAATGTGCAGTACCCGGCGAATTTCCTCCTCGCGCCCGATGACCGGGTCCAATTTGCCGTTGCGGGCACGCTGATTGAGATTTACCGCGTATTTGCTCAGTGCGTTGTAGGTTTCTTCAGCGCTCTGGCTCGTCACGCGGTTGCCTTTACGCAGGTCGCGGATGGCCGCTTTCAGCGCTTTCTCCTGCACGCCGCTATCTTTCAGCATCTGCGAAACGGGGTCTTTTGCCGGAAGGATAGACAACAACAGGTGCTCGAGCGAGATGTACTCGTCGCCAAACTCTTTTAATGCAAGGTTCGCCCGCTGAATGGTTTCATTCACCTCGCGGGACAGGTATTGACCTTCTGTAGAGGCCACCTTGGGGTAAGATAATACAATGCTGTCGGTAGCTTGCTTCACCGCATTGAAGTTGACGCCCAATTTCTTGAACAGAAACGGCGCAACGCTCTCATCTACCTCCAAGATCCCTTTGAGCAAGTGGCCCATTTCGATGGCTTGTGCGCTGTTTTCCATCGCAATTTGCTGGGCGCTCTGCAAGGCTTCCTGGGATTTTATGGTCCAATTTTTAACGTTCATAGCTGTATGGTTTTGTTAATTGAACGGAGCAAGAAGTATACCACCTCTGATGTACCCGGATTTTAATCGGGAGCTTTTTAAAAAAAGCTTTGATTTTCAGCAATTTACTTCTTTTTTGCCAATAAAACAAGCGACAATACGGCAGTAAAAACGACGGGCAACTGACAGTGCGTCAGTTGCCCGTGGTGTTGTGAAACATTTTGTCTGATGAGGTGTCTGTCTTTAGAGTCAGCATCCTGACTTTTGCTGAAAAAATATTTTTTATCCTCATTAGAAAGTTGTAATTTGTAGACTTGTAAAGATACCTGCCTCTTGTAATCGCCTGCTTTGAAACAGGTGAATCTATTTACTTTTGAACAAACACAAATACCTGACCACGCGCACAGCATTAGCGTCGGTTATGCCTAACTGTCTGATGGTGCGCACTAACTTGATTTGTTCACGCTGTTAAATACTTTTACAATGACTTCAAAAATGTTCAAAGGGGATCACCTCCTCCCCCCATTTGTTAATGTATTGTTGGAAAGCCGAACCAACCTACTCGTATTGCTATCCATGCTACTGCTTATGCTGTTAACGACTACCGTGAATGCACAGTTTATACCAGAAGAATGCGATAATAAACCTGAATTTGAGGCAAAAGAGGACCTGACGCTTTGCGAACAGTATGAGCGGGAAACAATAGATAGAACCATCGGTACGGACGCTAACAGTTATACTTATGCCTCTACAGTGGGGTTTACAAATCTTTTCGCGGAAAAGGTCAGGATTAATGGCACACTTGATTTAAACGTTCCATTGCTTTTTTACGGTGCTGTTCTTGAATTTGGCCCCGGCGCTGAAATCATTATACAGGCAAATCAAACGATGCTTGCCTCAGATACTAAAATGTACGCCTGCACGGACATGTGGAAGGGCATTACTGTGAAAACCGGCGGCTATCTGAGTTTGCTGAATGAAAGTTGGATAGAAGATGCCCAATACGCGATTAGCGCTGAAAATAATGCCACCCTGAATGTACAGGAAACCTACTTCAATCGGAACTATGTTGGGATTAGAAATAAAAGTACGACATCAGCCACTACAATTCTGAATATACTTAATTTCAGCGGCAATGTTTTCACTTGCAGTGATCCACTGAACGAAGGGTATAGTGGTCAGGTACCTTCACCGGGCGAGGTTTCTTATGCTGGTATATTTTTAAGTAAAGGCATCGCATCCAATATCGGCAGGTACAATCTCCCCGCCAACCAATTTTTCAGGATGCATTATGGCATTCTCGCTTTAAAATCTACGGTCATCGTGCAAAATTGCCAGTTTAGCAACATGGTCGGGCTTGAAGGCGACGACGCCAGCGCAACGGGCATTTATTGTAGTGGCGGGACGCTACGCGTAAATGCTTTTTATGATTCGCCAAACACTCAATATCTCGGCAGTTCAATTTTTGACGACTGCGGGCACAGTGGTATTGAGGCAATTGGGTTAAGCAATTTGAGCGTCATTGGCAACGATTTTACGGGCGAACAAGTTTACGGCGTCAGGTCATTGGAAAACCTTTTCTCCGGGCAGGTTCGGATTACCTCCAATACATTCGAGGTTTCGGAACCTGATAATGCCTCCGGTATTTTCTTAGAGCGAAGCATGGCCTCGGGTGGCTTGCACAACATCGTAAGTGGTAATTCTATCGAGATGGCCGGTAGCACAGCCGGTAAGTATGGCATTCACGTCACCAGTCCGTTTGCGCCGGGAGACAGGATGGACATTACCGGCAACGAAGTCACTGTAACTTCATCTGCTGACATTATTTTCCCCATCCAGGTAACTGCACTTTTGGCAGACAAATTTTGGATTTTAGACAACACCATTAACTTCAACAGTTCTAATGCTGCAAATGAACGCTGGGGTATCGTAATGCTTGATGGTTACGGCGACGCACACCTCATCAAGGAGAATACAATCATGGGCACTGATACACACAACCCCGGCCATTGCGGTATTCATATAGACAATGTCCGAAATGCTACTATCTGCGCCAATATAGTAGATCATACTCAATGGGGGATTCATTTGATGGGGACGCTTGACCCCTGTAGATTACAAAATAATGACATTAATGCGCATGAACGCGGCCTTTATCTTTCCCCCGGATCATTTGGAGTTGCCGGAATCGGTACCCAGCTAAGGCATGGGAATGATTGGTCTACCACTACAGGAGATTACACCGAGTGGGCTGCGCAATGCGATAGTTCGGTAAATCCAGACTTTTCGCTGTTTATTACCGAATCAGCGCATATTTCTAAATTACCCTCATCTACCTTATTAGACCCCTCAACTGACTGGTTTTCTTATATTGAAGGCGATGCAAATTATTGTGTGCCTTTCCCTCCCAGTTTTGGAGAAGATCTTTCCGCGCTACAGGAAGAAACTGCCACCGGCAACCTCGGGGATTACATCGAGACATCTTCGGACGAATGGGAAATGGAATATGCCCTGATGTTGACCTTGCGCAACAATCCCGCTTTACTGACAAATATGGATGCCCTTAGTTTCTATAACAGCAACGCCACTACCACTACTGCTGGCGCTTTGTCGTACAGCCTGCACGAACTCAAGAATATCCTGATGCCGGGATCAGGCGATCAGGATGAAATTGATGAGATATACGAGGGCATCTTGCTGCTTACCGATACCCTGGTTGATCTAGAAAACAGTTATCCAATAACGCCGGATACAACCCTTAGCAGCATTGATACAAATTTCCTCAATGACAAGCAACATTTGGTCGAATCAATCCTTGGCCTCATGGATGATGCTCAAACCTGGCAAGACGACATTGCCACCGCCCGTGAATCTGACCTGGAAGACCTGGAAAATTTCAACGACAACATCACGGTGACCGAGGTTTACGAACAAAACCACAAAACCTTCAACAATTACCTCATCAAGCGGGCTTTGGGAACGGCAACCGGTTCAGATTATGAAGACATAGTGGACATCGCTACGCTGCAATCACCGGATACTTCGGGCAGCTCGGTAAGTTTTGCCCGACACCTCCTGCCACTTTGCCAGCAAATCAATTACATAGAGGACGAAGAAGCATCTGAAGAAGCATTTCAGGCCTTTCGCCCGACGGTAGTAGCCATGCAACCGGAAGCTTTTGAAGCTTACCCAAATCCGGCAGATGGCAGCACAAATATCCGCTTGCCCAAAGGCGTTGCCGGAAGGCTCCTGATCCGGAACGCTGATGGCAAAATTATGTACCACCAGGAAATTGAGGCAGATGCCGGGCAAAGCGTAGTGTTAAATACGTCACAGTGGCCTGCCGGCATCTATTTCTCCATCCTCTGCGAAGATGCCGGACAGGCAAATAACCAATTTGCTTTTGTCGTAACGCATTAATCTCATCGTTAACTGGAACGCCTTCCTGCTTATCTTTTTATGAGAAAGCAGGAAGGCGTCTGTTCAATATATTGCCATGTCTTCATCCAAACTATTTGTAATATCTTTTTTGTTTTGTGCTTTCTCCTCGTATGCACAGGAAAATAAACACGATTATATCTGGTTGTTCGGATACCATCCCAATATTCCTCAAGACACCTTTGGAGGTTCTATGCTAAATTTCAATATAACTCCGGTTGAAATTATTTTTTTTGAAATTCCTTTTGGGGTAAGAGGGTTCAGTATTATCTCAAACAAAACAGGAAATTTGATTTTTTATACCAATGGCTGCCAGATTATTAACCGGGAGCATGCAGTAATGACAAATGGCGATGAGATCAATCCTGGTAACGTTCATAACAATTATTGCAGCGACGGGTTGGGCTATCCATATCGCCAGGGCATGATGACGCTGCCATTTCCTGATAGTGATTCACTTTATTATTTATTCCATATCCGCATAAATGCCCAACTCTATCCCACCGATCTGCTGTATTCTGTGGTAAATGCCAATGGCGACAATGGCCTGGGCGAAGTGACTGAAAAAAACACGCTCTTGTTTCAGGATACTTTTGCAGATCAGTTACAAGCCGTGCGGCACGGCAATGGCCGCGACTGGTGGGTTGTAGTTCCCAAAGTAGGCAGCAATATCCACTATCTTTTTCTGTTATCCCCACAAGGCGTGGAAGGGCCTTTCCTACAGCAGGTCGGTACTCCATGGAATCAGGTCTACTGGAGTGGCCAGGCTATTTTTTCGCCCGACGGGAGTAAATACATTCGGGTAAATCCGCTCAATGGCATCCATATTTTTGACTTCGACCGTTGTTCGGGGGAATTGTTCAACCCGATAAAGCTGGAATTTGTTGGGGAAACCGTTACCGGTGGCGGAGCGGGTGTGTCTGTTTCACCCAATAATCGCTATTTGTATGTGTCGTTAAGTACAAAATTTTATCAATACGATCTTTGGGCCGCAGATATCGGCGCTTCACGCCAGCTTATTGCGGTTTATGACGGATTTCTGTCTTTTTTACCCACCACTTTTTTCCAGCACATGCTGGCTCCGGATGGAAAAATTTACATCACCTCCACCAATGCTGTAAATCGCCTTCACGTCATCCACAACCCCAACGAGCCAGGCACGGCTTGTAACCTGGAACAACACGGCATCCGCCTGCCCACTTTTCACGCATTTGCAGCACCCAATTTTCCACATTTCCGGCTTTATGACCTACCCGGTAGCCCATGCGATACGCTGGGCATTTCCACAGCGAATGAGGAGCCGGAACGACAGGAGGCAGGTATCAAGGTCTTTCCAAACCCGGCAGATGGGGTAGCGTATATCCAGCTACCTCCGGGTGTTGTTGGGAAACTCCAGGTGTGGAATACGGAAGGTAAGGTGATGTACGATCAGGAAATTGAGGCAAACGCGGGTCAGCGTTTGGTGGTGAATACTGCACAGTGGCCTGCGGGGGTTTATTTTTGCACGTTCTACGACAACAAAGGCTGGAATGAGCGTCGGGTTACTTTTGTGGTGTCGCATTAGCATTAATTAGTGTCCGTCCTGTTAGCCTCGTCTCTGTTTTTTATAGTCCGAAAGCTGCGGTCATTTCGACTCCGCTCAATGACCGCAGCTTTCGGACTATAAAAACAACCACGAACTAATCTTTCTCATACCCCAGACCTACCTGCTCATTAATTTGCAGAATTTTAACTTCAGTCCGGCGGTTGTGCTGGTGTTCTTCTTCGCTGCATTCCACGCCGTCGCGGCAGCGGTTGCGCGGAAGGGCTTCCCCGTAGCCAATGGCTTTCACGCGTTCCTGGGCGATCCCGCGCTGGACCAGAAATTCTTTGGCTGATTCAGCGCGCCGGAGCGACAATTGCAGGTTGTAATCTTCAGCGCCCCGGCTGTCCGTATGCGCGCCCAGCTCAATTTCCATGCTTGAATATTGTTCCATCAATTGGGCTAAAGCTTCCAGTTCATAAGAATCGCCGGTGCGGATGGCCGACTTGTTGAAGTCGTAATAAATATGCTCCAATACGATCACGGAGCCCCGGCGGATTGGTTCTTTCACAATGCCTTTGGCGTTGGGCGTCAGGGTGATTTCTGCTTCAATCGAGCGGCTGCCCCGTATTTTGTACGTTGAAACCTGGCTCTGGCCGGGGTTGTAGCCATCTTTTTCAGCGCTTATGCTGTAATCGCAGCCGATGGGCAGGCAATATTCGAACACCCCACTGATGTTGGTGCGCACTACTTTTTCGCTGTTGTCGCATTTGTTTAAAATGCGAACTATGGCGTTCGGGACTTTGGCCTGATAAGGATCGGCCAGTACCACGCCGCGCAGAGAGAGGCAGTTGCTCGGCTCAATGGTGATTTCGAGGGGTCGGAATTTTGTTTCCCCTTTGGTGGAATAGCGGATTTCCTGAGTGCCGTACCCCGGTTTAGAAACCAAAACGATGTAATCTTTTTCCGCTTCAAAAGCCACAGACGCCTGGCCATTGCGATCCGTGAGGTGGCGCGGGTCGCCTAATTCTTCTTCTCTTTTGCGAACCAATTTGAGGGTTAGTTCTTCGGAGCGTTTGGAGGCTGGCAGGAGTTCCAGGTTGTACAGGTCTTCATTTTTTAGAATACCGTCTTCGGAACACTCAAAAACCCGCACGGCTGCTCCCACAGCGCGCTTGCTTTCTGCGCCATCGTACACGGTAACGAGCGTTTCCTGAAGTTCGGGCAACTCGATGCCTTTGATTCCGCCCGGTGCTTCAAAGACGTAAATATCGTCGCGGCCTCTGCCTCCGTCCCGATCAGACGTAAAGTAGCCCATGACGCCATCTTCGGTCAAAACTAAGCCTAAATCGTCTTTTTGTGAATTGAAGGGTTCTCCAAGGTTGATTGGTTTTCCCCAGACGCGTTTGCCGAGGTCAATCATAAAAATATCCAAACCGCCCAGTCCATCCTGCCCGTCGGAGCTAAAAAACAGGGTGCCGCTTTCATGAAAAAACGGGAATACTTCATTTTTAGCGGTATTCACTTCCGAACCCAGGTTGATGGGCTTGGACCACCTCCCGTCGCTTAGGCGTTCCGCAAAATAGATGTCCATCCCGCCATATCCATCCGACATATCCGATGCAAAGAACAGTTTTTTGCCGTCTGCGGAAAGCGAAGGATGCATGCACGAGAATTTATCGCTGTTGAAAGGCAATTCCTGAATGTTTTCCCAATCGAATTCCCCTTTTTGAGCCTCGTATATTTTAAGAACGACTTTCCCTTTTTTATCTGCACGGCTAATGCCCTGTTTGGAATTGCTGCGCGTGAAATACATGCGGTCGCCTTTGCGGTTGAAACTCACCGGCCCTTCGTGCAACTGGGAGTTGATTTCCATCGAAAAATTCTGCGGCTTCGTTGGCATTCCGTTTGGATCCAACTCTGAATAGAACAACTCGTAGAAAGTCTCCTGTGTTTTTTCATCCACAAGCCCGGAGTTGTAGCGCGACACATAAACCATCCCGTTGAGGTAAAGCGCCGGAGAAAACTCCATGCCCGGGGTATTGATCCGCGCAGCGTTTTGAAGAAAAATATCGCGCCGCAGCGCACTTTTTTCATAAAGCCGTTCGGTGCTCCGTTTGGGAACCTGAGCTGCCAGCACAACCGGAAAAAGGAAAAACAGGGTGTAGGATAAAATGCGCATAGGACAAGGGGTTTATACTAAAAAAATCGTGGGTTCACATAGATATCCCCTTTGGAACTGCCGCCAATACAATAACGCAGCATGGCTTCGATGCTCCCTGTATTGTAATCCCGCAATCCGGACAAGGTATAATCGTAAGAAACGCCAAAAAGGATATCATCGGTAATTTGAGCGCCAAAAACCAGCGACACCGACTCTCCGATGCCACTTTTTTTGGAGCCGCCTAAGCGGTAAGACACCCCTGCGGTGAATTTTTCAGAAAAAATAAAATTGACGTTTGCATCGCCATCGAAGGGGGCGCCTTTCACATATTTCAACAACAACTGCGGTTGCAATTGTACATTTTCACTGATTTTAAACAAAATCCCGCCCATCACATAGAGGTGACTCACTTCTTTTGACAACACGCCGCCACCATCAGCCAGGTCAATGTTGTTTTGTAGCAGTCGGGGCGCCGAAACGCCGAAAAAAAAGCGTTGGGAGCTGTAATAGATCCCCGCTCCGAAATTGGGTACGTATTTACTCTGGATGCCCACCGGAATGGCAACATCCGTGTCTATTGGCTGCGTGGATTCCGCTTTGTTGAAATTGGAACGAATGAGTCGAATTGACCCCTGTACGCCCATTCTCAGGTATCCGCGACCGACAGGAATGCGGTAGGAGTAAACCCCATCTGCCGTAAAACGCTCGGTCAGGCCGATGGTATGCCTCGAAACGGTCGCGCCAATCCCCACCCGCTGGTTAAACAACGGCATATTGAACGTCAGCAATTGCGTTTCGGGCGCCCCTTCAATGCCCAACCATTGATTGCGCGCAAGGATCGAAATGCAGGGCGCTTCGTTGCTGCCGGCGTAGGCCGGATTGAAGCCCATTTTATAATACATAAATTGGGTAAACTGCTCCTCCTGCTGCGACCAGGCGGCCACACTGAAGCTGAGTAAAATCAAGGTAATTGCCTTTCTCATAAATCTCTTTGTTTTGGGAATAACCGTGAATCCGATTTATACTGCCATCAACGCTGAACCATTACGAAGCCCGTCATCGGCTCGCTGCCGTTTCCTAAATTAATGATGAAAAAGTAGGTGTCTGCCGGCAAGTCTTCGCCATTGAACGTTCCATTCCAATCACTTCTGTACGGGGTGGGCGACCGGAAAACTTCATCGCCCCAGCGGTTAAAAATCGAAACCTGGCTATTGGGGAAAGCGTCCATGTCCAACAGACAGGGCACTACAAAGTTATCGTTGACGCCGTCATTGTTCGGGGTAATGATATTCGGCGCTTTGCAGGCCGCTCCTTCTCCAACCGCAATGGTTACCGTTGCCGTTGCATCTACGCAACCGGTGCTTCGCACGATGTAGGTGAATACATCCGTTCCGACAAAATTCGGACGCGGGGTGTACCGCATTTCCCCATTGCCCAAAAGCTCGACAGTGCCCTGTGTCGGTGCGGATTGAATAGAAAGATCCGCATTGGGGGGGATCTGATCATTGAGCAGGACATCAAATTCAATGGCAGCAGCAAACGGGGTGGAGACCTGATCGTCTAAAGCCACCGGATTGGGGTAGTAGAAGACGCGTGCAGTATCGCTGACGTTGCAAAGGCTGTTGTCAATGATCCAGACAAACCGATTTTCGCCGGGTTGCAGGTTGCGCACCACCGTCGTCGGACTTTGCGGGTCATCTAAGGTCGTCGCCGGATTTACCGCCACCCAGCTACCCGTGCTCCCCAGTGAAGGCAGGGATGCGCTGATGGTTGCCACCGCATCGTCGTTACAGGCGTTGACGTCGTTCCCGGCATCGGGCGCGTTGTCCGATACCGTTACGGAAATCTGATCCTGCCCGGTGCCGCAATTGCCCGTCACCGTCCACGTAAACACGTAGAGGTTATTGGGCGCCAAGCCCGAAATGAGGGTATTCGGATCCGTTGGCGATACGATGACCACCCCGAGGATGGCTTGCGCCGGCGGCTGCGACCAAATTCCCGTGCTCCCTACATTTGCTGGCGGTACTGCCGCTAAGTTCAGTTCAGAATTGGCGCAGACATGCATCGTTTCCAGGCCTGCATCCGCAGGTTCTGTTTGGGAAATGGTGATGATGATGTCATCGGACGAATAATTCTGGCAGGCGCCATTGGACAGCGACCACCGGAACGTGTAAGGCCCGCCGGCAAGCGTCATGCCATTTACCGGGGTTGTCGGAGAATTCGGATTGACAATGACCACTCCGCTGGTACTGCCGCCAGTTTGCGTCCACTGACCGGTTCCGATGGGCGGCGCCGAAGCGCTGAGCAATCCGATTGCGCCGTTGCAAACGATGTTGTCAAACCCGGCAAAAGCCTGGTTGGCCGGAACGGTATTCAGGGTGACCAGCGTTGGCGGGGAATTGCCTGAATGACATTCTTCTAAACGGGCGCTCACGGTAAACGGATAGGTTCCGTTGCCCGGGAAGTTCTGAAAATCGTTCAGGACAAAACTGAGGGCTGCCGTTTCAGCGCCAAGCGGCTGACCTAAGTAGTACCAGGTATAAAAAGCTCCCGGCGTAGCGGAGCCTGGCGTCACAAAAAGTGTCAGTTCAGGATTGGCGCCGCTGATGCAGATTGGTCCGTTATTTTGGGCCACCGGCGCTGAGGGGCGCGGTTTGACAATGACTTCTACCGATACCGTATCGGAGAAACAGCCATTGAGGATTTTGAAAACCCGGTAAATCCCGGAGTGCGTAGCCGGATTCGCCAAAGGAATCATCGGATTTGGCAACGCTGAAGTGAACGGTGGCGGCCCCAGCCAGACATAAGAAGCGCCGGGGGTAATGTCTGCCACCAGTTCAATGACATCTCCGCTGCAAACCGGACTGTTGCTACTCGCTGAAATGGAAGGCAACGGCTGAACAACCAGCGCCAGCGGGAGCGATTCCTGGGAACCGCATCCCTCCACGACGACAAAAACGGAATAGTTGCCGCTGTCGTTCTGCGTTGCTGAAGGTATTTGAAACATCGGCGTGGTCGTTGGCGTCAAACCGCCTGGCCCCCGCCAGTAATACGTCACGTCGCTGCCTGCATAAGCGGGCATGACCAGCGTGATGGGCGAACCTTCGCAATAAGAAACCTGTCCGGGGATAAGGGGCTGAGGCGCTGCCGGAGTAACCGGTGCGTCAGAAATATCCAGTACATAGGTAAACAAGGCAGACGGGCAGCCCTGTGCGGTGGTCACTCGCAAGGTGTAATTGCCGCTATAAATCGCTGCAGTAGCACCCGGAATTGTCGCAACCGGTTGCACCGACATGAAGCTGCTCGGCCCTGACCATTGGTAGCTGTAATTGCCGTTTGCAGGCAACAATGCCGGCGTCAGTTGGATGGTCGTCGGGCCACCGAGGCAGGCCGGCGCATTGGAACTGATGCCCAGAATGCTGACGCTTGGCAATATTTGAACAAAAACGGTTGCCGTATCGGCGCATCCGGCCGGCGTGGTCACATTTACAACATAAGGGCCCTGAGCGGCAGTACTGATGTTGTTGATGACCGGGTTTTGAACGACATCCACAAAATTATTTGGCCCCGACCAGATATAAGAGGCGCCGGCAATATTCGGGGATGAAAAAAGTTGCAGGGTGCTGCCTTCACAAACCGAAGCTGGATTGGCAGATGCTGCGGCGTCCGGCACCGGGTTGACCGTCACGGTTACCGGCGTGGAAGCGTCTGATTCGCAGCCATTTTGGGTGACAAACAAACGCCAGGTTCCGGCATTCGCCGCAGTTGCTGCGGGGATGATGTAGGCAGGCGTAGTCGTAAAGAAAGATTGATTGCCGTTCTGCACCCAGCGATAGGCGCTGGCGCCGAGGAAAGTGGTAGATAAAGTTACGGTTCCGCCCGCACAAACCGCTCCGCTGGAAGCTAAAGCCGGGGGCGCCGGTTTCGGCTTAATGGAAACTAAGGTTGAATCCGGCTCTGAAAAGCAGCCGCTGCGCACGGTTCTCAGGTAATAATAACCTGCGTCAAGGGAAGATAAAACGCCACTCAACGGCACTTGCGGGAATTGCTGGGTGGAAGTAAATCCATTCGGGCCTGTCCATTGGTAAGTGATTCCTGTGCCAACGACCGGCGTTCCGAGGTTTACAACGGTTCCGGCGCAAACTAAGGTATCCGAAAAACTTACACTGGCAGTGGGCTTGGCAACTGCGGCGACATTCACCGCATTTGACGGCGCAGAAAGGCAACCGTTGGCTTCAACCGTCAGGTAATAGTTGTTGGATCCGATGGGATGAGGCCCTGGAATGGTCAGGGTTGGCTGATTCGTCGTTCCAATCAGGGTTCCATTTGGCGGTAAGCCCTGATACCAACTAAAAATCACGTTGTTACCCATCGGGAAGATGGAGGAATTCAATACAATATCGTCAACGCTGCATACTGAAGTGGCAGTGAGGATACTGGGAGTAACCGGCAGGTCTTCAATGGAGACGGTTACGACGCCCTCAGCGGTACAGCCCGTAATTCCGCGAATTTCTACCCGGTAAGGACCTTCAGCGGCGGAATTGATTCCAAGAATAATTGGATTTTGCTGCGTAGAAATGAGCATTCCCGAAGGGTTGAACCAGCGGTAAGTGTACGTTCCCATCGGCGGATTTGCGATAAGGAAAAGCGTATCTCCTCCGCACAGCCCTGAATTTGCCGTCGGCATGGGGCCTTGCGCGGTTATAGCGGCAATGGTGTTGCAGGTGCCTGAATTGCCGGAAGCGTCCACAACGGTCAATGTGATATTGACCACAGTGCCGACCTGGGCACAGGTAAATGTATTTGGCGTAATAAAACGATCTACTATCGTGCAGTTGTCCGTACTCCCCAAATCCACATCCGACACATCCAACGTTTGAACGTCCATTCCGGAAGGATTGATGAAAAGGAAAGCCGGCTGACAGGTGACCATCGGCGCCTCATTGTCTTCCACAATCACTTTAAAAGAACAGGTGTCCGGATTGCCGGCAAGGTCAGTAAGTACATAAAAAACATCCGTTTCGCCTACATTGAATACATGCGTTGGCAAAACGCCGGGAAGTTGCATTACCGTGGACGGAATCGTTGTTGCGCCTTGCGCAAAATAGGTTGGCGTCAGGCGGTTGTAGTGCAGACTTGCAAAAACATAACTCACGCTGTCCACTTCCCCGTTCGCGTCTACTACAGCAGGATCGCAGGGATTCACGCCGTCGCCGGGAACACCCGGAGGTACCGGCACATCAAAAGGCTGAACGCGGAATTGTACCGTTCCGTCAGCGGCCCAGGCATTAAAGGTAGCCGCCGGAATATTGAAGGATACCTGCGCGGCGGTACTGCAATTGCTCACCCCCGGCAGCGTAAGTCCAACAACGGAATTGTCGTCGCCATAAACCGTCAGGAAGGCATTATTATCTACAAAATCTCCGCGAAGATCGAGTTGCAGTGTAACCGGGTCAAACGCGTTGGCCGCTACCCCGCTAAAAATAAACAACTCATCGTTAGCGACATAATCGTTCAAGTTTGGGTCATAAGTGAAAGTCAGCCACGCAGCAGCTGTATCCGCAGGCATCGTTTGATCAAAAGGATTGTAAACCCCGCAGTTGTCGGTTGCACCGGCAGGAAGCGGCAAGGTTACAGAAGCGGTGCAGGCGCCGGTAGCCAGGTTGACGACGACGTCGGAAGGACACTGAGACACCGGCGCTTCCATATCTTCTACGGTGACGACGTAGGAACAACTGTCCACATTGCCCCCGCAGTCGGTGGCATAATACGTAATGAGATGATCGCCCGGATCGAGCGAAACATCACGCGGGCCTATGGGCACTACGGCGGTTCGCACCCCGTGGTTGATGCTGTATTCAAAAGTCAGCGCGCCAAAGTTTTTGGCAGTAAAATCCAGTTCTGCGTTAACGACGCCGGCAGGGTTGCAGATGGCGTTGATGTAAAAACGCCCCATCAAGCCCCCGGCAGTGTTGGGTTGCAGGCTGATGACGATGACCCCGTCCTGCGCCCAGTTGTTGATCTGGGAAGCGCTTAAGGTGAGGGTTGTGGTGGAGTTGCCGCATTGGGCGGGCGTAAGCACCGTGGTTCCCAAAAAGGCGTTGCCTTCGCCGTAAATGTTGAAAAATTCCGTCGCTTCTTCTGCGTCTGCGGAAACCAACGCTATCGTCAGCGTGCCCGATCCAAGCGCATTGACCGGCGCCAGAATGGGAACATTCAGGTTAATGAAGATGGGATTAACCGGCGTGTCACCTTCCAATCCGGGCGTGGCGGATGTCGTAATTGGCGCGGAACCGGTCAGGTTAATGGCTAAAGTGGTATCCGCACAATTTTCTTCAATCACCGGCGGCAGCAGGGTATACGTGGCTTCACAAACACCCGCATCGGTCGCAATGGTCGTATTTTGCGGACAAGCGCTGATGACCGGCGCCTGATTGTCCAGCAACATAAAAGTTGCCGTTGTGGTATCGCGGTTGCCGCATTCGTCTTCCACGATAAAATCAACCATGCGGGTGCGGATCACGCCCCCGGGCGCGGGGCAATTGTTGATGGGTAAAGACGCCGGATCGGATGTGCCGGCATTGAATGCATACCAGATCAAATCCGGGTCTTCCGTGCAGTTGTCCGAAGCTTCAGCGCCACCGAGGTTATTGACCCAGGTGTCAAAAGCCCCCTGTACGTCTATGCCTTCGGTGCAATTGAGCGTCAGGTTATCTGCCGTTTCGCCAAGAACGGGCGCCGTGTTGTCCACGATGGTAATAATCTGGTCTTTTTCTGTAAAATTGCCGCAGTGGTCTGTCGCTTTCCAGGTTCTGCGAATGCCGTAGCTATTGACACAGGTTCCGGAAATCACCACATCAGTGAACGAAATCACCGGCGCATTGTCGCAATTATCCGTAAGCGCCGTCGGTGCCCCGGTGAGGTCATCGTCGTTCGCGTCTTCGCAATTGACCGTTATGTCATCGGGCACGACAAAGTCGGGCGACTCGTCATCCACCACCGTAATGGTTTGAATTTTTCCGGTCACGTTCCCGCAAATGTCGCGGGCGCGCCAGGTGCGGGTGATGACGGAATTTCCGGGGCAATTGCCGTTCACAACCACGTCCGTATAAAAAACTTCCGGATCCTGGTCGCAATTATCCAGCACATCGGCTGCAATCCCGGTAATGTTCAAATCCTGGGGATCGTCGTCGCACCCTATGATAAGGTCTAATGGTACAACAAAAGTCGGTGCGGTAAAATCATCTACCGAAATGACCTGGGTATGGGTCTTGTTGTTCCCGCACGAATCGGAAACCGTCCAGGTGCGTACGATGCTGTATTCGTACTGCGCGCAGGTGCTGTCCATCACCTGCGAGCTGGATTCCTGAAAACTGACCACCAATCCGGGCGTACAATTATCGGTCGCCGTTACTATTGGAACAGGCGGAATCGGGTCGCTGCAACTAATCGTGACATTAGTCGGCGCGCCTGTCAATACTGGCGCGAGCGTATCAATGACCGTAACCATTGCCTGCCACTGGGTCGTGTTCCCGCAATTGTCCAAAAGGGTAAACGTGACGGTCAGCGAGCCGCAGGGATCATTAAAAGCAGGCGGCGCATCGTCGTTGATGTCGTCAATGCCACTACAGTTGTCGCCGCTGTTGGTCGCAACAAGCAAGCGCTGCGAGTTGATCCAGACGCCGTAATTGAAAACCTGGCAGGCGATGGTTTGCTGGACTTCGGGGTCAAAAACCTCCGGCCCTTCTGTGTCTGGCAACACCACAATGGTTTGTGTAATGATCGCGGTATCATTATCAAGGTCTATTGCCATCCAGGTTCGGGTAATGGTGGCCCCAACGCAGGGATCAATTGTGCCCGGATCGGGTGAATCGGTCGGAAAAATAGTCATGGGAAACGCGGGATCTGTGTCGTCGGTGGCCATTAAGCCTACCGGAACGGGCACATTGTCCGCACAATCCACAATGGTGTCGTTGGGCGGTGAATCCACAAATACCGGAGCTGCTTGTGGGTTAGACGAAACCTGGCGCTTAGCCGCTTCAGGCCGGGGCGTATTTCTGGAATAGACAGAAGCGACGCTCATTAAACAAACTGCAAGGATAAGCCAGAAGGGTCGTACCGGACAGCGTAGATAGTTGATCATGCCAATAGTATGTTTGGTCCAAAGGAATGAATTTCAGTTAAAAACACATAATTGCCAATGCTGCCGCCCCGGAAACCGGAACAGCGTGTAGTAATATCAGAACCTGTTACGGGTATGTGTGCTGTCTGCGTGGAGCAAACGATCTGGATATGCCTGTGGGAAGAAGGGTTCCTGTACAAACAGGAAAGAGCA
>JBJXFD010000344.1:0-6158 GCA_046153985.1 Saprospiraceae bacterium | reverse complement strand
TTGGTTGAGCCGGTTTAGTTGTTTTTTGAAAACCGTTTTGAAAATGGCAAAAATCACTTCGGCAATCCAAGATTGACAAAATGCTTTTATGAAACCCATTTTCTAAAACTTAACTGCCACCAACTATTCTTCCCCGACAATTTTTCTTATTCAGAAAAACAGCGGTGAAGCCGTTGTAAGAGACAATTGAAATAATAAAAATTGACCCAATATAGGATGTTCGGCAACATTTTTTACCAACCTAAAATAAATGCTATGCTTACGAGAATGACTTTTATGATTACTTTTGTAATGCTATGGGCGTTACCGTCCCTTTTATCTCAGACGTTACCATCTGAGATGCCTTAAGGTACGATAATATTTGAAGGTGAGGTATCGTCTAAGCAGGGTGTAAAATCTACACAACTCATGGATATGCCAGGCATATACACAGTGAACTGGTTTATAGCAGATGCAGTATATGATGGAGACATTGAAGAATATTCAGCAATTCCTGTCATCACTTTGGGAGGAGAATACGAGGATGAGTTCTTGATAGCGACTCATGCCCACTTCTTTGATGAGTATACGGAATATATACTATCTGTTGAAGCGTGCGATTATTGTATTGACGGAATGACTGTTTATGTCCCAACTAGTTATTTAGCGGAATATCAAAAGGAAAAATTTTCAGAGCAAAGAAACCTGCTACTTGACAGAACCAGAATAGTAAGAGATAAAGAAAAGGAATGCAAATTGGACGGCACGCCCGTTCTCTATGTTTCATTTGGCAATATCAATGCGCACGTCGAGGGGAGTCAAATTCATGGTTCAATAGAAGTAAAGACTAGAACGAATGAGTTTTCAAAGTCATTGGTCAAATTTTCGACAGAAGTTGAGTACGACACGGATGTATTTGGCGAAAACGCAATGACGACCCAAACCATCCAACCTAATTTCGTTAATGCCTCTTTAGCACAATGGTATGGCCTGAGCGCAATCAACTTGTCCAGCCAGGAGGGCAATTTGTCTTTGGAAAAAAATATGCTCACAGACCAACAGAATTTTATCGTGATCAATACCATTTTGCAACCTGTAATGGTTCTTGACTTTACCCTACCCATAAGCGTTCTTAACAACCTTCCTAATGAACTTGAAAACCTAATCAAGATAAATGAGGCAGAAGCGACTTACTTTTGTGAAGGAAGAGAAATTCCGTTTGAAGAAATCGTCATTGAGCAGCGCCCGATAGGTATTTATTTTGAGAATGGTGGATTTGGAGGAAACAATGAAATAATTCAGTATCAATTTGTTTTACCCTTCTATAATGATGCTGACAATTCTTACCAGATTGATATCCATGCAACAAGTTTGAATCCTACAAGGCTTCGTGGTGCCGTTATAAAGATAAATTATAATTCCGAGGTATTTACATCTTCGCAGACTCCGGTCATCGTCGGCGGTGCATCTGAGCTGCCCTTCTTTCCACAAGTAACTAGTACGGGAGGTTCGTCCTTTGAAATATCGTTTGTTGATAACGGGACAATAATTGATGATTTTCAGGAAATTTCTGATAACACTTATCTGTATAGTATCAGACTTGCAGTAGAAGATTGCACCCAAAGCGCAGGCTTGTCTTTCGATGAAATCGGTATGCAAGGGCTTAGCACTTACGTCGTGGAAGGAAATATTAATATACCAATTTTATATCAGCCTGTATATGCTTCCAATACACAAACACTGGTTGTTTGTTGTGATTATGTTCCTGATATTGAAACATTAGATCCTGTCAATATTATTGCAGGGGATCACCAGGTTCTAACAATTACGGGAAGCGGATTTGGTGAATATTCAGGGGGAAGTTCAGTGCTTTTTCATAATGGTGGTTTTTACCCAGGAAGCAGTCGCCCTGAGTTTATTGCTGCCGGTGCGCAAGATTTTATCATTAATAACATCCTAAAGTGGACAGATTCTGAAATTCAAGTAAAAGTGGCTTCTGTTGATGCTGGAGGGAATTCTAATTACAGCCCAGGAAGTGGGGTAATAATGGTAAAAAACAGGTGTAACGAAATGGCTACATCTATCCAAGAATTGACAATACCTTATGCATTAAGGAATTACAGGAGTGAAGGAAAAGCATATAGAGTAGGTCTGAGAGATAGTGCTCCGAATGATGATTCAAACGGGTATACCTTTGAATTTGACCATAGTGTGGTAGGTGGAGGTAATGATATCAAAGCGTTATTTGGTGAAGCGTTGCAAAATTGGTGTGAAAAAACAGAGGTTAATTTCAAAAAAAACGCGGAAGTAAATGACGAAGAAGACCCCGGGCCGGAAATCGGAGATGGGCATAATACTATTTCGATTCAGAACGTACCCGACTTTGAAGGAGCATTTACATCATACGGGTTACTTTCCGGGCAGATAACCTGCGGCCTCAATACCAACTCGCCAAATGCAGGGTACATAGTTAGTGAAATAGATATTGTTTTAGATGAGTCTTTTTTTACAAATCAACCCTATATTGTTAGAGAAGCGTTGATGCATGAATTAGGCCATGCGCAAATGCTAGGCCATGCGTGGTGTGGAGGTGGTGACGATTGTTTAATGTATCCCACACAACAAGGATTTTTAGTCACTGGTATTACCGAAAATGATGCTACAGGGGCTAACAAAGTGACTACAACGAGTGATATAATCATTAATCAATCAGGTCAGTGTTTTTTGGAAGAAAACCCCATTTCAGGTGTAATCCCTATCTCTGATGGAAATTGCGGGGAGACCAACGCCACAAAAGAAATTGATTTATCCTCATTTAAAATCTACCCTAACCCAACGAGTAGTACAGTGAGTATAGAAGGCGTAACAGGTTTTTCATTCTATCAATTAATGGACGGCCAAGGTAGAATAGTACAAAAAGGAGCTATTAGTAATGATATATTCCAATTGGATTTAACTCAAAATCATGCTGGAATATACCTTCTAATGCTCGCGAATCGCTACAACTTTGGTTATGTAAAAATAATCAAAATATGAATTTAAAAACCACTACTATCATAGGGACATTGATGGTTACTATGCTAATTCTTTCTTGCTGCAGCAAGAAAGAATTAGCAGTAGTAATCCTTAATGAAATTGGTGCGGACTCGATTGCTTATTACCAAAGATCGGACAGGAATGATATTCCTCTGCCCCCTTCTGCCCCCTGGACAAACATTGATCCATCTCAACTGACTACATGCCAACTGAGGCTATGGGCATATCTCAGGAAGATTTATCCTATTCAAGATAGGCTTTACCCAGAATATCGGATATACTCTATTGTAAACCAGCCAAGTGTTTTAGGCGCTTTTGATAATTTCTATCTTGAATATGAAAGATTTTTTACAACCATATATCCTGAAAATTATTTATATAGCGTGGCTTATTCTTGTCCGGAAGAAGTAAATATCGATTTTGTAAAACAGGCACTTGGGGAGCCTACCTGCGTAGGTAAGAACGATCGAGATAAAGAAATTTCGTATTTCTATTTTATCAAACTGCGCTACCGCTATGGCCCTTGCCCATTTGTACGATACAATGGTGAAGAATTTGGTTCTTATTGCGGAGCTATTCAAACCCAGTACTGTTCAACGCTCAGGATGATTTTTTCTATGGAAACCGGGTATTTGAAATACATTGATTTTTCTGTCTGAAGGAGGAATAAAGGGGTAGTATCCTTTATTAGATAACTAAACACCAAAGGTGTGCAGCGATGTAGCCGAAAAACATAATGGCCTCTTACTCCGCATACCCGCTCACCCGCCCTAAGTGGGCAGGCATCGGGTATGCCCAAGTTGGCGGTGATAAAAAAAAGATTAAATCATCAAATTAAATGTCTTACTTTCTCGAATTCAATACTGATTTTAGCTTATATGGCATACAACACATTACTGTTATCATGCTTATAATCTGCCTTTCTATTGGTTTGCCAATTTTTGCCAAACGGTCTCTTAGTCAGAAACAGCAGCTTCTATCTAGTCGTATTATGACCATACTAATTTCGTTCTGGGTGATTCTGTATGATTTTATCCTCCTTTATCTGGGAAAATTCAATTATAAAACAGACCTGCCAATAGATATTTGTAATATCATTGGCTTATTGATCCCTTTTTTGATGTGGAATCCCAACAAGCGGCTATTTTCTTATCTCTACTTCTACATTATGGCCGGCACTACTCAAGTTGTTTTTATCCCTCACTTATTCGATGGTTTTCCTAATTTCATTTTCATTAAATTTTGGGTAGTTCACGGTGGATTAGTAGTCTATATCCTTTATGTAGCAGTTATTTGGAAATTTCAGCTCACTTTGAACGACTTTTGGCGTTCCTTTCTTTTTCTGCAGCTCTATGCGCTTTTAGTCTATTTGATAAACAAGCTAATTGGAGCCAATTATATATTTTTAGTTCAAAAACCACCTACATATTCAGTATTAGATTACTTTGGCCCTTGGCCCATTTATCTTTTGGTAGCCGATTCCATAATGCTCTTTTTGATGTTTATGGTTTACCTTCCTTACTTGAAGCCTCACAAAGAAAAGACTCCTCCAGATTAAGCAGGATAATTACTGCTATACCTTTTATACCGCGGTGTCCGATCCCCCACCCAAAAAAATCCCCCCATCCCCTCCCCCAAAAATTTCCCCCTGCCAATCCCCCACGCCAAAAAATCCCCTAAATTTATACCCTTGATGTAGAATTCATTATCTCACCAATCCACTCACCAATGACTGTTCAAAACAAACCCGTGTCTTTTGGCACACTGGCGCTCAGCGTCATCTGTTTATTCTTGTCCATTTCAGGCGTATTTGGCCAGGCCCTTTCGCTGCCCGAGAACGGCACCAACCACAAAAGCTGGGCTGGCCGGCGGGTAGGCGTCACCGATATCGAAGTCCACTGGAATTCGCCCGGCGTAAAAGGGCGCGAAGGCCAGATTTGGGGAACGCCCATCGCTTATTATGGCACGACCGTCCTGGGCTTTGGCTCCAACGGTGAATCGCCGTGGCGCGCCGGGGCCAACGAAAGCACAACGATTTCATTTTCGACCGACGTGACCATCGAAGGTAAAAAGTTAGCCGCCGGGAAATATGGGGTCTTCATGGAATTGCAGCCAGACATTTCCACCCTGATCTTTTCCAAAAACACCGCCGGGTGGGGCAGCTATTTTTACAACCCGGAAGCAGACGTGCTGCGGGTCACCGTGAAACAGCAGAAAGACCTGCCGCAAAGCAAGGAGCGCTTAGAATACACGTTTTCGGACCAAACCGACCGCTCTGTTGTCATCGCCCTGGAATGGGAGCGCTGGCGCATTCCGTTCACGGTGGCCGTAGACCTGAACCAAACGGCGCTGGCTTCCATTCAAAGCCAGATGAGCGGCGCGCTCGGCTTCGACCCGCCAAGCTTACAGGCGGCTGCGCAGTGGTGCCTGACCAACGACCTAAATACCGACCAGGCGCTGAACTGGATCAACAGCGCCACCGACCCCAATCTGGGTGGAGTCAAGACCTTTGCGGCCCTTTCTACTAAAGCGGGGTTGTTGCGCAAAAAAGGCAACGAGCAGGAAGCGGATGCCACCATGGAAGCCGCATTGTCCAATGCTACGGTGCTCGAAATGCACGGTTATGGCAGGCAGCTGGTTCGCCAGAAAAAGTACAAAGAGGGATTTGCGATATTTGAGAAAAATTTCAAAAAAAATGGCGACACCTGGCCGACACATGTGGGCATGATGCGAGGCTATTCTGCTGTTGGCGACCTGAAGGCCGCGCTGAAGCACGCGAAAATAGCACTTTCGCAGGCGCCGGATGAGGTGAATAAAACTTCGCTGACCGCGATGATTAAAACGCTGGAGTCGGGCAAGCCGGTGCCGGAGTAGTGGAGGATATTTGACACAGCGTTCCACGGAGTATTCTGCGAGACTCCGTGTTCCTCTGCGAGACTCCGCAAAATTAAATAACACGGAGTCCCGCGGAGTTTTTATAGCTTAGGGTCGCTGAAATAATAACTGTCCACTTTTTCAGGAGGCCTTTTGCGCCTACCCTTCGTTGGGGAACCGCCTCCCTTAGCTTTGGCTAAGGTCGGGGTTCCCCGCCTCGGTTAGCCACAAAATGCCTGGCCTGGCAAAAGCGACACTTATTAATTCAG
>JBJXFD010000334.1:0-20325 GCA_046153985.1 Saprospiraceae bacterium | reverse complement strand
CTGGAGGAGTTCGCCTGTGAAAGCCAATGAAGAAGTTCATAGGAAAGCCGTATGCGGGAAAACCGCACGTACGGATTGACGAGGGGGAGAAGCGGCACTGCCGCTTCTCTCTACTCTACTGTCATCTAATTTCGCGGAGTCTCGCGGAGTTAAAAGGAGTTTCACGGAGTGCGATTACTTCACAGGAAACGCTGACGCCACTATCGGACTATAAAAACAGACACCCTATCCGACTTGTTCGCTGATTTTACCAAAGCGGCGTTCCCGCCCCTGGAAATCTACAATGGCCTTATACAGGTGTTCTTTGCTGAAATCGGGCCAGAAAATATCGGTGAACAGCAATTCTGAATAAGCCGCCTGCCAGAGCAAAAAATTGCTGAGCCGCGCTTCACCGCTGGTGCGAATGAGCAATTCCGGATCCGGAATTCCCCGGGTGGTCAACGATTGTGAAAACAAGGTTTCGTCAATGTCTTCCGGTTCTATTTCGTGGCGCTGCGCCTGCGCAGCCAACTGGCGGGCAGCTTCCAAAATCTCCCATTTTGCGCTGTAATTGAGGGCCAGCACTAAGGTCATGCGCGTATTGTTTTGCGTGCGTTCAATGCCATCCAGCAATGCCCGGTGGGTTTTGGCCGGGAGCTTGGCAATATCGCCGATGGCTTGCAGGCGAATGTTGTTTTTATTGAGGGTTCCTATTTCTTTATGCAGGGTTTCTACCAGCAAATGCATCAGCGCGGTCACTTCTGTGCGCGGCCTGCCCCAGTTTTCTGTCGAAAAAGCGTAGAGGGTCAGGTATTCTATCCCCAACTCAGCAGCAGCTTCCGTAGTTTCACGCACCGCGCGTACGCCGTTTTTGTGGCCAAAAACGCGCGGCCTGCCGTGCTGTTTGGCCCAGCGCCCATTGCCATCCATAATGATTGCAATGTGCCGGGGTAATTTCCCTGGATCTATCTGAGCTTTTGAGTCCATGCGTTTTTTTCAAAAGAACAGCAAAGTTAAGGAACATCGCAATATCAAGCTCAAGTTTTCGTCGGGTGGGTTCTTCGACCGGCCCAGCGTGTAAATTTTCTCGCTGAATCAAAGGACTAGGGGCACGGTTTAAAATTGACGTATAAGTTCTTTTGATGCTGAATCCCTGACTGTCAATGCCTTGGTCAAATACTCAAATACTCATCAATTCAAATACTCACCACTAGACGATCCGGGAATTGTTGCTACATTTATCCCATTCAAAATCTCTGATATGGAACCCAATACTCCCGGAATCATCGCCTCTCGTTTTCGCCTCGACGGCAAAGTTGCCATCGTCACCGGCGCCAGTAAAGGCATCGGCGCAGCCATCGCGCGCGGCCTTGCTGAATTCGGCGCCAAAGTAGTCGTCAGCAGCCGCCGGCAGGAAGCAGTGGATGAAGTCGCCGCCGAACTGCGCGCCGCCGGCCTCGATGCCATCGGGATCGCCTGCCATGTGGGAGACAGCGCACAATTGGCCAATTTGGTGCAACAAACCGTTGCGACCTGCGGCGGTCTGGATATTGTAGTCAACAACGCGGCCATCAACCCCACTTTTGCTACGTTGGACAGCGCGGACACCGCCCTGTTCGATAAAATTATGGCTATTAATGTGCGCGCACCGTTCGAACTGAGCAACTTAGCTTATCCACACCTTCAGGCAAGGGGCGGCGGCAGCATCATCCACATCAGTTCCGTGGAAGGGCTAAAACCCGATTTTGGCCTCGGCCTTTATAGTGTTAGCAAAGCCGCGCTCATTATGCTGGCGCAAAATCAGGCCAAAGAATGGGGGCGCAATAAGGTACGCGTGAATGTCATTTGCCCGGGTTTGGTGAAAACCAAATTCAGCGCCGCGCTCTGGCAAAACGAAGCCATCCTGGCAAAAATGGAAAGCCATCTGCCACTGGGCCGTATGGCCGCGCCGGAAGAAATGGCTGGATTGGCGGTTTTTTTGGCGTCGGAAGCGGCTTCGTACTGTACAGGAGGGGTGTATACAGCCGATGGGGGACACATGTTGGGGTAATTTTTACTCCAAAAACCCCGTCTGATGCAGCACCGGCAATTGCGCTCCGTAAGCCTGCGCGATATTTTCTTTCACAAAAGTCGTTTCTGTCGGCCCAGCAGCGATGAGGCGCTGGTTGAGCAGGATAACCTCGTCGAAATATTCGGGTACGGAAGACAAGTCGTGGTGCACCACCACCAGTGTTTTACCCTCGGCAGCCAGCCCTTTCAGGATCTGGATGATCTTTTCCTCCGTGGTGACGTCCACCCCTACAAACGGTTCGTCTAACAAAAAAATACCGGCTTCCTGACACAAGGCTCGTGCCAGAAACACCCGTTGCTGCTGCCCGCCCGACAGTTCGCCGATTTGCCTGTTTTTCAGGTGTTCAATGCCCAATTGCGCCAATGCCGCAATGGCAAGTTCCTTATCCTTACGACCCAACCGCTGAAACAACGTTTTGTGCGGGTAGCGGCCCATCAGCGTCAGGTCCAGCACCGTTGCTGGGAAAGTCCAGTCCACGTCGTTTTTCTGCGGGACGTATGCGATGGCAGTCATGCCATCTTTCACCGGCAGCCCTTTGATGGTAATATTACCCGCCGTTGGCTCAATGAGGCCGAGGATGGATTTGAACAGGGTAGACTTACCGGCGCCGTTGGGCCCAATCACGCCGTATATTTTTCCGCCCTCAATATTCAGGTAGATATTGCTGAGTACACGCTTGCGTTCGTAGGATACCGAAAGCCCCTCTACCGTAATGGTTGGAGCACCATCCGCAATCGGTTTTTTTCTGCCGAGCCTGAACGCAACAAAAGCAAAACCTCCGATCAGCAGGGCCAAAAGCGTAATCCAGAGCCAGACCGAACTGCTTTTGTTCAGCGACGCTGCATCCGCGTGTGTTTCCGGGACGGTTGTGCTCAAAGCTTTCACAATCGTTTCGGTGTTATAGCGCAACATGCCGGTGTAGCTGCCCGCAGGACTGTCTTTATCGCCTAAAGAATCGGAAAAGAGCTTGCCGCCAATCGCCACTTTATTGTCCCGGGCGATTTGTTCCAGCAGCTTGGGGTTCACCGAGCTTTCCACAAAAATTGCAGGCACACCCGTTTCGCGGATGGTGCGGCTCAGGTTTACAATATCAGAAGTTTGAACTTCGGCGTCCGTGGAGGTACCCAGCGCCGCTTCTACCCGAACGCCATATTGTTTGCCAAAATACCGGAACGCGTCGTGCGAGGTGATGAGTACGCGTTTTGCAAGCGGTATTTTTTCAATTTCTGTCCGGATCCATTGGTCTAAGTCTTCCAATTGTTGCCGGTAAAGCCGGTAATTGAAGGTGTAAATGTCTTCGTTTTGCGGATCGAGTCGAATCAGGGCATTCCGGATGTTTTCGATGTATTGCAGGCCGTTTTGGGCACTCATCCAGGCGTGTGGATCCGTTGCATTTTCGTATTGGTTGCTGGCAATCGGCGTTATGCCGTTTGTAACAGTGATGACCGCTGCTTTTGTCCCCGAGTTGGCGATCAACTCATCAAGCCAGCCTTCAAAAGTCAACCCATTGCGCAAAATCAGGTCAGCATCCGAAACCAGACTGACGTCACTTGGAGTGGGTTCGTAAATGTGGGGGTCGCCGCCTACCGGTACAATAGAAACCACTTCAAGCAGATCGCCGGAAATCATGCGGGCCATGTCTTCAAACATGGTGGCGGTGGCAACCACTTTCAGGCGGTCTTGCGCCTGGTTTGTAAAAGCCAAAAAAAGGCTGCCGATCAGGAAAATGGCAGTTCTCATGGGTTTCAGAATTTTTGAATGAAAAGATTTTGGCTAACTTTTTTGGAAAGGATCTGCTCGTTGGCATCATCCAATAGGACGCGCACCGATTCGTCGTAATCGAAGCGTTCTGCAATGCGCAGGTGTGCGCCCAATTTGATTCCGATCCGGTCTAAGTATTGCAAAAAAGCCGGCGAATGATCGTTAACGCCAACAACAGCTCCCGCCTCGCCTGGATTCAGGGCAGCCAAAAACACTTGCTTCCTGAAAGTGAAATTGCCATCGGCGTCAGGGATTGGGTCGCCGTGTGGATCGAACTTGGGTCGGCCCAGGTATTCATCGAGGCGTTCAACCAGTTCATGCGACTGTATATGCTCCAATTGTTCAGCCATATCGTGTACCTCATCCCAGGAAAAGCGCAGTTTTTCCAGCAAAAAGACTTCCCAAAGCCGGTGTTTTCTGATCAGCCCGGTGGCGAGTTTGTTCCCTTTTTCCGTAAGGGCAACCCCGCGATATTTTTCATAGTGGATAAGTCCTTTTTCGGCTAACCTGCGCAGCATGTCCGTGACGGAAGCCGCACTGGTGCTCATTTCTCCGGCAATGGCATTGGTGCTGGCCGGTTTGTCTTCCCTTTCTGAAAGCTTGAAGATGGCTTTCAGATAATTTTCTTCTGTTTGCGAAAAATTTTCCATACAGCAGTAGAGCTTTATGGTGCAAATATACAATTTTTAGATTAGTCTAAAAATATTTTTTAGTAGAAGGTGGCACCAACAAAGATTTTTCGAGCATTCCGCAAAGCATGTACTGTGCCATCTTCACCCTTACTACGGTTGGTTATGGCGATCTTATCCTCATTACCAATTTTGGGCAGTTTTTATCTGCGTTTGTTATGATCCTGGGCTACGCGGTCATTGCGGTTCCAACCGGCATTGTTTCTGCGGAAATGGTTCGTTCGACAAAACAAATTGTCACAAATACGCAAGCTTGCCCGGTTTGCTCCCACTAAGGCCACGACAACGATGCAGACTATTGCAAATACTGCGGAAGTAAATTGAATGAAGATTGAAAAGGCGCTATACGCCCCGCACACGCGCCGTGGCAAGCAACCGGCGCATGCTGTAACGTCCGCTGCCGTTGACCAAGACCATCAGCACCCCGCCGGTGATGGCAATATTTTTCATAAAGTGAATAGAATTCAAGCGGTATAATTCAGGAGTTGGGTCGTTCCAAAACGAATGCACGATGAACGTCACCGGAACCCAATACAGTAGCAAGAGCAGGGCGCCAAAACTTGAACGGTAACCCAGCAACATCATCAATCCTCCAAGGATAAGGATGGTGATGGCGCCAACCAAAAGCAGGTCCTGCCGCCAGGTAAGCCCGTATGAAGTCATAATTTTCTGGGTAGTATCATAAAATTTGATGGAATCATACGCTTCGTACAAAAATGTAAACGAGAGGAATACCCGCCCGATTAAATCCATAATGTCTTTCATTTCCCTTTTTTTCGCAATTTAGCAAAATTCGGGCATAACGCAGCTATCGGATACTATAGTAAGTGTCCTTCTATTTAGTCGGGTGTCTCGACTTTAGAGTGCGAGAGCTGCGGTCATTGAGCTGATGGCTGAGCGTAGTCGAAGCCGAGTCGAAATGAACGCAGCTATCGGACTATAAAGTCAGACTACCCTCTTCTGGCTGGAATGGGCTCGCCATGAGGGTCAGTAGTCGGAAAACCAAGCACTTCGTCCACCTCGTCGAGCAGGTGATCCGGGAGCAAATGTTCGTATCGTTCTGCTTCCTCGTGGATTTGATCTGGGTTCAATCCAATTTTATCCGCAAGGTAGGTTTCCCAAAGGCGGTGCGCGCGCACCAACCGCTGTGCGGCTTCGAGGCCCTTTTCGGTCAGTTCGAGTTTGTCGGAATGAAACAAACCCCTGCCGGTAAGGTACCGGAGCCGCCGGCGCAACTCGAGGCGTCCCCAGCCTAATTCTGCGGCCAGGGCATCGAAGGTTAGCGTATGCCGTTCCTGGAGGTTGAAAGCTTTTTTCAGGCAATCTTCAAAAAAGACGCGACTGCGCTGGCGCTGCTTGCGGAGGGTACGCCACAAGATGCCTTTTTCCGGCGCAAAAAATACCGCCAGCAGGTAGACTAATGTGGCAGTGACAGCCATTGCCGGCCCCGGGGTTGTGTCTAAATAAATTGCAATCAGCAAGCCCGCGATGGCGGATGAAAAACCGATGACCGCCGAAAGCAGGATCACCCGTTTCAACCGGCTGCTGAGCAAAAGTGCTGCGGAAGCAGGGGTGATCAGCATGGCCACCACCAAAATGACGCCGACCATTTGCAGGGAAGCTACGACAGCAAAAGACAACAGGAGCATCAGAAAATAGTGAACGAGCTGAACCGGAATCCCCATAGTCTGGGCAATGACGGCCTGAAAAGTAGAGGCGAAAAGGTAGCGGTAAAAAACAATGACGCTCAGCACCACATAAACCAATACAAATGCAGTAAGGTATAAATCGGTGTCGGCTACGCCCAAAACGTTCCCAAAAAGGAAATCTTTAAGGTCGAGGTGAACGCCTTCACTTCGGCTAATCCAGGAAATTCCCATGACGCCGATGGAAAACATGGCGGTGAACATAATGCCGATGGCCGCATCGTTTTTGGTTTTTGCATTGTGCTGTATCCAGGTGATGCCGATTGCTGTAACCAAGCCGGCCAGCACCGCGCCGATAAAAAAACCGACGGCATGGTAGCCAATCAGGATAAATGCAAAAACAACGCCCGGAAGGATAGAATGCGCCAATGCGTCGCCGATCAGAGACATGTTGCGCAGCACGATAAAGCAGCCTAAAATGCCACAAATGATGCCAACCATACCGGATGCGATCAAGGCACGAACGGCCCACGCTTCTCCCAATAATGTGAGGTAATTTTCCATAAGGATCTGCTTTGCTTCAATTCTCAGGGCAAAGATATAGATTATTGTGGGAATAAAAAATAATTTTTAGATTAGTCTAAAAATTATTTTCATCATTAAAATGCTTTCCGTATGTTTGCATGATAACAATATCTTAGGGGCGCTGAATTAATAAGTGTCGCTTAATCCTTTTTCCGTATTTTTACCTGTCGCACAACAAGCGGCATATTTGTTATGATGATGTTTTGCGTTTACAAAACGGATATAGGCTTACTCACTGCTTACGGCGAAGAAGAAGTTCGCCATGTAGCCGGGGAAGACGTGATTTGGGTTGATATGCTGAACCCAACAGCCGACGACAAAGTTTTTGTTGAAAGCAAATTTCAGGTAGAACTTTTCACCCGCCAGGAAGCTGAAGAGATCGAGAGTAGCTCCAAATTCGCGGAAAGTGCGGCGGAAATCAACGCCAACCTGAACTACATCTACCACCGCAATGGCCAGTACGGGGTGGATCCGGTGTCCTTTATCCTGAAAAGCAGCCTGCTCATTACCCAGCGAAACATCGAACTCCGGTCTTTCGACGAAGTGGCGCGTTCGTTTCGCACCAACCGACGGCAGCAGGCCAGCGGCCACAATGTTTTTCTCATTCTGCTGGAAATGCGGATTGACATCGAAGCAGACTTTCTGGAAGACCTTTCCAAACAAATCTACGCAACCAGCAAACGCCTGACCATCGAAAAAACTTTGGATGAGGATGTTTTGATCGAAATTAGCAGACTCCAGGAATTGACGATGCTTTTTCGTGAAAGCACCAGCGAAATGCAGCGGCTCATTTCTGCTATCCTGAAGAGCGCCTATTTTCCAAAAGATGAGTATGAAAAAATCCGCATCATGATCAAAGACGTTGGATCGCTGCTGGAACATACTGCTTTCAATTTTGAGCGCCTGGAGTATTTGCAGAACACTTTCCTCGGTTTGGTGGACATGGAACAAAATAAAATTATCAAGATTTTTACCGTTGTGACGGTCATTTTCATGCCGCCTACCCTCATCGCCAGCCTTTACGGTATGAACTTCGCCCACATGCCGGAGTTGCAATGGGGCTGGGGCTATCCGTTTGCACTGGTGCTCATGGCTCTTTCTTCCGCCGGCACGCTTTATTATTTCAAGAAGCAAAAGTGGTTGTAGCCTAATAACAATCCCAATAGTAGCTCACTTCCGAAAAGTCGAGCTGCCGCAGTTTTTCCGGGTGGATAAAAAACTGGGCGGTACCCAGATCGCCCCAGAGGATGCCTTTGTTTGGCTCGGAATCGAGCTGAAACAGGAGCGCCAAATCGCTGCCGGCAGGGCGGGGATCGTATTGCGCAAAACGTGGATACCCGCCGATTTTATGACCGCTGCCGGCCGCTAAGCGCCGCCAGGCATCCTGCAAGGCCCATTCGTCAGCGCCGAATTGAGCGAAAAAATCTTTCCCAAAGCTTGCATCAAAACCAGCATCATCGGGAGGCATGTAGCCGGTCTGCTGTTCGTGTTCAAAAGAAAATTCAACCCCCGGTTCTATGGGAAGGTCGTCGTAGCGATAACTGCGCAGGAAGGAAAAATCAGTGGTCAGCGCATCAACATTGTGATGAATTTCGGGGCGGTAAATGACCCGAAAAGTGCTTTGCAACGCAGCGTGATCGGGCTGCTGCCCATACAGGTAATCGTCAAAAATAAAAAACTGCAATAGCCCTTGCCGGGGAAAATCTGCCAACAAAGGTATTTCCGCAAAATTGATTTGCGCAAGAAACAGCAGCTGCGCACCTTCCGGGTTCACCGGCCAGGATTCGTTTTTTGGCCACCAGGGCGTCCCTCCCAGCTTTCCCGACCAGGGATAAGCCGGGGGGCCCGATAAACCGATCTTCACAAAATCTTTACGGGTTGCTGCGAGTTGATTTTGGAAAGGCAAAAGCGCTTCCGGCAAATTGAATGGCGGTTCCATAAGTCTTGCTGTTTTGATGCGGCAAGTTATGAAATTGGTGAACATATCCCACCCTCGCCCGTTATCCAAAGCGTTGTTTCGTTCACGAATGCCTGCTTTCAGGCAACTGTTATGATGTAAGTTATGATGAAGTTCAGAGTAGGAATCCTCGCGTTGTTTGCGGTATTGGCCATTGCCAGCGCCTTCTTGTTGCCCCGGCTGCGGTTCTCGTTTGATTTTGAGCAATTTTTCCCCAGCGGCGACCCGGATCTGGCTTTTTTCAAAGAATTCATCAAAGAATTTGAAGCGGACGACAATTTTATGCTCGTTGCGCTGCGGCGGGAAGAAGGCGCATTTGAGCAGCGTTTTCTGGAAAATGTCCACGACCTGACCCTGAAAGCGCGGGATCTGCCCCACGTGTTGGAGAGCAATTCCCTGACGAAGTTTGCTTACCCAATCAAAACGCCTTTTGCCATTGTTACGACCCCCGCCATCCACATTTCGGAGCCGGAGTTTTATGAGCGCGACCGTGCACGGCTGCTGAAAGACGAACGGTTTGTGCGCAACCTGATTTCTACGGATGGCAAAACGCTGGTCGTTTTTATGAAAACGGTCAGCAACATCCAGCTCGACCAGGCGCGCGAACTCCTGACCGCTTTGGACAGCCTGGTTGCGAGCTATAATTTTGAAGAATTTCACTACCTCGGCAGGCCCTATTTTCAAAAAGAAATGGTGGACATGCAAGTCCGCGAAATCAAAATCTCCTTCATCGTATCGTCAGTGTTGGTGGTGTTCATTTTGTTGCTCATCTTCCGGCGACCCATCGGCGTTGCGGTAGCCATCACCGCCATCGGTCTGGGCTTGTTGTTGTTTATGGGCCTGTTGTCGGCATTGGGCCGCGAACTCAATGCTATGGCGGCCCTCTACCCGGTGCTGATGATCATTGTCGGCACCTCGGACGTGATCCACATCATGAGCAAATACATTGACGAGCGGAACAAAGGCCGCGGGCGCGATGAAGCCATCCTAATCACCCTGAAGGAGATCGGGCTGGCTGTTTTTCTGACCTCCGCGACGACCGCCATCGGTTTTGCTTCCTTGTTTACCAACCGCATTCCGCCCATCCGCGATTTCGGGATCAATGCGGCCATCGGCGTATTAGTTGCCTACGTCACGGCTCTTTTTTTCCTCAGCGCCCTGCTTTCGTTTTTCCGGGCTGACCAGATTACGGCGGCAATTAAGACCCAGGTCAGGTGGCAGGCGACTATGGTAAAATTGAATGATTTTACGGCCTTTAAAAGACGGGGCATCGTAATGGGATTTGTGGTGGCCACGCTGGTCTGTTTTGGTGGCATGGCTTTGGTCAATACCAATTACAACATCACCAACAACATGCCTGAAGACGCAAAAATCACAGCGGATTTTCTGTTTTTTGAACGCGAATTGGCCAGTTTCCGGCCTATGGAAATTGCGGTGTACGCGCAGGGCGATTATTTGGCGACCGACTACGCCGTGGTGCAGGAAATTGACAAAACCGAACAATATCTGCGCACCTTCCCGGATATTCAGGCGATTGGTTCCATCACGGCGCTTTTCAAAAGCATTAATCAAATGAACAACGGCAACGCCGAAGCTGCCTATCGGATGCCGGAAGACAGCGCCCGCTTTGGGGAGTACCGCCGCTTGTTAGACAAAATCCCGGCTTCCATGACCAAAGTGATGATCAGTCGCGACGAAACCAAAACGCGCATTACTTCCCGCATCGGCGACGTGGGCGCCGACAGCATCAAACAAATCGGACAGCGCATTGACCAATGGGTTGCTGCAAATACGGATTCCACCGTAGTGAAATTTCACCGCACGGGCACCGGCCTCATCATTGATAAAAATGCGGAATACGCCCGAAAAAACCTCATACAGGGGCTTTTGCTGGCCATTGGTCTCATCGGGTTATTGATGGCGCTGTTGTTCCGCGACCTGCGCATGCTGATCGTTTTCCTGCTGCCCAATATTTTTCCCCTGCTGGTAGCGGCAGCCATTATGGGTTTTGCTGGCATTGAACTGGAAGCCGGGGTTTCCATCATTTTCACCGTCATTTTTGGCATTGCGGTGGACGATACCATCCACTTTCTCAGCCGCTTCAAAATTGCGCGCAGCCAAGGGCAGGATGTGGAAGCTTCTTTAAAAACCACCTTTTTAGAAACCGGAAAACCGATGATCCTCACCAGCATCATCCTGTTTTTCGGATTTTTGGTGATGCTGTTTTCAGTGCATCCACCGAGTGTGATTGTAGGCACGCTGATCAGCTCTACTTTGGTGAGCGCACTGGTGGCGGATTTGTTGTTGTTGCCGGTGTTGGTGAGGTGGTTGATAAAGGATAAAGTGTGATATTTACGCATCACAAATTCCAATTCACACTACATGCACAAAATCAACACAACCGAAAAACTCGCCCTCTTCTCCGACCATTGGAACCCGAAAGTCGTAGGTGAACTCAACGGGCAGCACGTCAAACTGGTCAAGTTTCAGGGCGAATTTGTCTGGCACAAGCACGACCACGAAGACGAACTTTTTTATGTGCTGAAAGGCAGCTTCAGAATGGAATTCCGCGACCGGACGGTTTTGCTATCGGAAAACGAATTTTTGATCGTTCCCCGGGGCGTAGAACACCGTCCGGTGGCGGATGAAGAAGTTTGTGTGATGCTGTTCGAGCCGGCCAGCACGCTGAATACGGGTGATGCCGCAAGCAACGAACTAACCAGAACAGTGCTGGAAAAACTTTAACCTTTCCCAGAATCCTGGCTATCCCGCGTATTTTTCTGCACCGCAATGGCGCCGAACAGCGCCAGCAAAAATGCAAACGCGTAATACCCTTTTTCACTCGGCAACAACGTAGCATTCCACAGCCCGACGACCAGCAAAACGATGGCCAGAATGGTGGAAAACCAGCTGATGCCGTAATAAATATCCGTCACCGGAATGCCTTCCAAGCGGTCGCGCACGCTTTTTTGAACAGAAATCACGGAAAAAAGGCCGTACATCAGGATGGTAAAATAATAGCCTTTTTCGTTCAGCAACATGTCGGAGCGCCAAAGCCCGATTAAAAAACCGGCCATGCCGGCGCCTAAGGCAACCCAGGAAGCGCCAATAAAGGCGGTAGATGGTTTTTGACTCATAAAATTACAATGGTTGTTTTTCGATTGTTTGAAAATTTTTTTATCCTGTAAACTGCTTTCCGGCAGTTATCCCGCTTGCTTTTCATTGTGTCTGAATGTCTCTGAAAGTACCCTGGTGGCACCCCTGTTTTTTGGGCTTTGCGATACGAAATACGCTACTTTCTTACCCGGGAAGCCAAATTATCCGATAGCATCGGATTAACTTTCGACTACCAACCCTTGGCGAGCCATTAACGAAAGAAAAGATCATAAACTTTGCTTTATGATTGCTTCATAAGCCGCTGCCCATCCATCCCATCCATGCAAAGCAGAAAAAGAGCTGTTGTGCCAGAGCGTGCTGAAAACCCCGCCCGTTTTGCGAACCGCATCCGACAATTTGGCACAAGCCGCTACCGCTTCTGAAGGAGAAAGCCCCATATATTGCTGTACAGTTACATCCATAACCTGAAAAGGATGCAACAACAACGGGGTGTTTTCCTCCCGCTCCAGATCGTACCAGTAAAAAGGCGCCGCGATGCCCGCCCGGAAGCCCGGTTGATCGGCATAACCTAAAGTGTAGTCTTCCAGGATGCCGGCATTCAACAATTCACGGTAAGTGTCCGGAAAACGCAGGCGCAGGAAGTGCTGCCGGCTTCGAACCACCGGCTGTCCGCATATTTCGGCAAGGCGCTCAATTTCAATACCCATCCGGTGGGGGTCTTTTGAGGCGGCATATGACGGATGGATACCAATGGGATGCGCAGCGCCCGTTTGGGCAATCAATTGTCGAAACGGGGGGTGGTTGGCTGCAATATTTGGGTCTAACCGGCTGTAATCGCCCAGTAAAAAGAAAAAAACGGGTTGTAATTCGTAGCGTTGGTGCAGCGCTTCCAGCCAGGAAAAAGTGAAATAGGGGTCTTCCGCTTTTCCACTCCGGACAGCGAATCTGTTCCCCAACCGCTGCCAGCGGCCTTTCACCACATCCGCCCCGATGGCGCCCCAATGATGCCAAAGCGGGCGGTGGCCATAAGCCCAGGCAATGTCCACATCATACGTGGGCTGAAATTGGTAAGCAAGCGGTTGGTAGGGCAAGGCCGGATAAAGGGCTCGAAGGGCTTTTGCCAGCAAGGTCGCCCATTCGTTCACGACCGGACGGTGCAAAAATCCATTTTGCGCGGCAATGCTGCTGTCAGAAGGGAACCGTTCGTGCGCATCCCGTGCAGCGGGCAGGTATTCTTCGTACCGACTGGTTAAAAAAAATGTTGCAGCAAACAGGTCGAAAGGAAAATGCGCACCGGAAACAGGCGTCGGAAACAAAGCAGGCGTTTCGTCAGCCATAAAAAAGCCACAGGATTGCGCGCGGATTCCGGTTTCTGCCAACAGCCCGCAGGGCGCTAACCACAAGGCATTTCCGCTTGTGGCGTCTCTGCTGTAATTCAGTCGCGGCCCCGGATAAGCATCGAATTCATTGCGGCTGTTGGTGACCCGGCAAGGGATGCCCGATAACTGCCGGAACAGCAAGTCGGTCGTATGGGTCAGCCTTGACGAAGGCGCTTCCGCGAAAATAAGCAGCGTCATGCCTGCAAAGTAAAGACAAAAACCGAATGGATGAGCAAAGTCCATCGCCTGCCGTAACTTTGGCGGGTAAAACAAGCTACATGGCAACGATTTTAATCAAACATATCCGAACCCTCGTGCAGGCTTCCCACACGCCGGTTGGCGTGGTAGCCGGAGCGCGCATGGCCGAATTGCCGGTTATTGACGACGCTTTTCTGCTGATTGAAAATGAACGCATCGCCGGGTTTGGCCCAATGAGCGAGTCGCCAGAGCGGGCAGATACCCTGATTGACGCTTCCGGGCGGATGGTGTTCCCCTGCTGGTGCGATTCGCATACGCATCTGGTTTTTGCAGGCAGCCGCGAAACTGAATTTGTGGACCGCATCCGGGGACTGTCGTACGAAGAAATTGCGCGCCGCGGCGGAGGCATCCTCAATTCTGCCCGTCGCCTGAACGACACCCCGGAAGAAGTGTTGCTGGAGCAAGCTCTGGCGCGGTTGCAGGAAGTGCAGCGCTTTGGCACCGGCGCAATTGAACTCAAAAGCGGTTATGGTTTGAGCGTGGAAGGCGAGCTGAAGATGCTGCGCGTCATCCGGGACTTAAAAAAGCACACAAAAATGGCCATCAAAGCTACTTTTTTGGGCGCCCACGCTTTGCCGCCAGACTACCGGGAAAACCGGGAAGGCTACCTGCGCCTGATCGAAGAAAAGATGCTGCCGAAAATTGCAGGCGAAGGGCTGGCTGATTACATTGATGTATTTTGCGAAAAGAATTTTTTCAGCCCGCAGGAGACCGAACGCCTCATCCTTGCCGGCCAGCGCTTCGGGTTGAAAGCCAAAATCCATACCAACCAGTTCAACTGCCTCGGCGGCATTGAAACCAGCGTAGGGCACGGGGCCGTTTCAGTAGATCACCTCGAAGTGCTAAACGACGCGGAAATCGAGTGCCTGTTGTCGGGAAATACAATGCCCACGTTATTGCCGGGCGCCCCGTTTTTTCTCAATGACCACTACCCGCCGGCGCGCCGCATGATTGAAGCGGGGTTGCCGGTCGCGTTGGCCACCGATTACAATCCGGGGTCTTCGCCTTCCGGCAAAATGGCGTTTGTGCTGACCTTAGCTTGTGTAAAAATGCGCATGACGCCCGAAGAGGCGATTAATGCTGCCACCATCAACGGCGCAGCAGCCATGGAATTACAGCATACGCACGGGAGTATCGAGGTCGGGAAAGCGGCTAATTTTTTCATAACCAAACCGATTCCTTCTGTCGCTTATTTGCCGTATGCTTTTGGCAGCGATTTGATCGAACAGGTCTTTATAGGTGGTGCTAAGTATTAAAATCCAGAATTTTGATTTCCACCCGCTGATTTCGTTTTCGACCTTCCACGGTTTTGTTGGTGTCTATCGGACTGCGTTTGCCGTAGCCTTTGTACTTCACCCGGTCTACAGCAATACCTTTTTTGGTCAGGTAATTGGCTACCGATTTTGCCCGTAAAGAGGACAGCTTATCGCAATAGTCATCGCTTTTGGGCAAACCGTTCGTGTGTCCGCCGATCTCAACGATTACGTCCGGATTTTTGGACAAAAAGCTGAAGATGTCGTTCAGCGAAGGATACGACTGCACCGTGATATTCGTACTATCTGCTTTGAAGTAGATATTCGTAAAGCGCAGGACTTTCCCTTTTTGAAGTTCGGAACGCTTCAGGTTGGAAATAGCCATATTCTCCTCCACTTTCGCCGGTTGCTTATTTTCAGGCGTTTTAGGCGTGGTGGCCGGCTTTACTGGTGGGGTATTGGGCTTTACCGGGGGCTTTACCGGCGGTGTTGCCGGCTTTACAGGCGGCGGTGTTTTTTCGACGACCTCGTCGCAGGGAACCGGGTTGATTGTAGAAGCCTTATCCAAAAGAATATTACCATTGTAAGGAACCAGCGTCGGCGTTTCGTAAAAAGCTTCAAATACAATATAGGTGTAATTGCCCATTGGCTCGAACTTGAAATTGTATGCTTTCCAGTTCGTATTGATGATGAGCTTTGTTTCACCCAGCATGTATTGCTTGTCGCAATGGCCAAAGCCGCCGTAGATTCTCAACTTGGCAGGCGTGGCGTAGTTGGCGGTTTGCTCGCTGATCCGGCTCACGCTCATGTAAGTCAGCGACCGGGCAAGCTGGATGCTGAATTCGTAACATTTTCCCTTCTCTAAGGGCCTGCTCATCTTTTGGGAAACCGATTCCCAGGTGTCGTTGTCACGAACGACCATCCCAAGATAAGTATCGCCATCAGCGGCTACTTTCGTTACATTGAATGTAGGGTCGGGTTGAACATCCGGAGGAGATTCACCCGGGAAGCCACAATTGTACCAATTGATAGGCGCTTGGCTGGCGCGCGCAAAATCTTCAAATGAAGGATTAAACAACAGAATGGGCTCCCCCTGCGCCAAAATATTAGCAGTGACGAGGGCTAAAAACAACAAACCAAGCAATAATCGCTTCATATACCATGCAATTTTCTCAATAGTAAACGATCTTAGGGGGGATATTTGTTTTTATCACCCGGCAAAATCCCCCTTTTTAAGACTTATTTAAATGCATTGAGGCCGGTTACATCCATGCCTGTGATCAGTAAATGGATGTCGTGGGTGCCTTCATAAGTCAGTACCGTTTCCAGGTTCATCATGTGGCGCATGATCGGATATTCGTTGGTGATGCCCATACCGCCGTGAATCTGCCTCGCTTCGCGTGCAATTTCGAGTGCCATATTCACATTGTTGCGTTTCGCCATCGAAATCTGGGCGGGCGTTGCTCTCCCCTCATTGGCTAAGGTACCCAAACGCCAGGTTAACAATTGTGCTTTGGTGATCTCCGTGATCATTTCGGCTAATTTTTTCTGGGTCAGCTGGAACTGGCCGATTGGTTTACCAAACTGGATGCGCTCTTTGGAATAACGCAAAGCAGCATCGTAACAATCCAACGCAGCGCCAATAGCACCCCAGGCAATGCCGTAACGGGCCTTTGACAGGCAGGCCAGCGGCCCTTTAAGACCCTGAACGTTGGGCAGCAGGTTGGCTTTTGGAACCCGAACGTCTTCAAACACCAATTCACCCGTGATGGAAGCGCGCAGCGACCATTTCCCGTGAATCGTTGGCGTTGTAAATCCTTTCATGCCCCGTTCCACAATCATACCACGAATAATGCCCTGCTCGTCTTTTGCCCAAACTACCGCAAGATCAGCTACCGGAGAATTGGTAATCCACATTTTGGCGCCATTGAGAATATAAGCATCGCCGTCCTCACGGATATTGGTGATCATATCACTCGGGTTAGACCCGAAATCTGGTTCTGTAAGGCCAAAACAGCCGATGAATTCGCCGCTGCCTAATTTTGGCAGGTATTTTTTGCGCTGCTCTTCCGACCCGAATTTGTAGATCGGGTACATCACTAAGGAACCTTGCACCGAAGCCATCGAGCGAATGCCCGAATCGCCGCGTTCCAGCTCCTGCATGATGATGCCATAAGCGATTTCGTCCATGCCTCCGCCGCCATATTCTTCAGGCAGGCTGGGGCCAAATGCCCCGATTTCCGCAAGCCCTTTGAACAAATGCGTGGGGCATTCCGCCCGGTCGGCGTATTCTTCGATGATTGGGCTGACCTCCTGTTTCACCCAGGTGCGAACCGCATCGCGGGCCAGCAAATGGTCTTCGCTCAGCAATTCATCGAGGTTGTAGTAGTCGTGGTGCTGGTAGCGATCTTCCCGCGCGCGCTTCACGATGGTTCCGTTGCTATTATGCGACATGTTGATGACGTTTAAGTTTTGGTTAGGAAAGGCTCCGAAAAGCAATGCAAAGGTATATATTTCGGTGTTTCGATTACAACGTTTTACGCTGAGTTCTGTTTGCATTAATGCAAAAGCATACGAAAAATGAAGAATCTCATCCACCAATGGAATGCACTATGGGATCCGGATCGGTATCATGGTTGGGGTAAAAGCCGCCGGTACTTCGAAGGCTGGTACTTCAAACTGGTAGACCCGGAGGAGCAATTTGCTTTTGCGGTGATTCCGGGGGTTGCGCTGGGGCCAGAGGGCAAGAAACATGCATTTATTCAGGTACTCGATGGAAAACGGTGCAAAGCGAGCTACTATGAGTTTCCTTTTGAAGCGTTCAAACCGTCTTCAGAGAAATTTGAAGTGGAGATCGGCGACAACCTCTTTTCCCGGAAGCGCCTGAAGCTTGCACTCCCGGAACTTTCCGGCGAACTGGTCATCAAGGCGCCAACAACGTGGCCTAAAATGTTGGGCGCGCCAGGCATCATGGGCTGGTATTCTTTTGTGCCTTTCATGCAGTGTTATCATGGCGTGGTCAGCCTTAATCACCATTTTGAAGGCCGGTTGGACGTCTATGGCGTGGCAACTGACTTTACCGGCGGTAAAGGTTATATTGAAAAAGACTGGGGGCGATCGTTCCCGGCCTGTTGGATCTGGTCGCAATGCAACCATTTTGATGGCGCCATTCCAATTTGTGCAATGGCTTCAGTGGCCAAAATTCCCTGGCTTGGCCATTCCTTTATCGGGTTCATTGTCGGGTTTTTATACGGCGAACGGCTCTATCGGTTTGCGACCTACACCGGCGCCCAAATGAAAGCACGTATTGATGGAAGCACCGTTCACTTAGCCTTCAAAAACAAAGCTGGGCAGCGACTTGAAATCACAGCGCACCAGGCGGAAGGTAGCGATTTGCGTTCGCCCTTGTCGGGAAATATGACCGGAAAGGTCAACGAAAGCATGAAAGCTGTGCTGGAAGTGGCATTGTACGATGGCGACCAGCTGGTCTATTCTGGTTCGGGCCGCAATGCGGGGCTGGAATTAGCCGGGCCTGTAGAGTTGTTACTCTCCGATGTTTGGCGCCGTTAATTTTGTGTCTGCTTGTTCCTGCTTGTCAGCAAAAGCCTGACACTCCCGAAATACCCGGGCCGGGCAAGTGAGGCAAATACTATGGTCTAAGTGCGTATAAATTTCAGCAATTGCCTCGCGTTTGGTGGGCCAGAAATGGTCGTCGCCGATTTCCTTTTTATAACCTCCCTTGTCGAGCACGTCCTGGGCGATGATTTTGAGGTTGCAAACGTATAAACCGCCACCTTTTTCCTTCCACCGCCGGGCTTCTTCTGCCATCCACTCGGCGCCGGCAAGTCCTACGAAGTTGACGCCTTCCGCTAAGATGAGGCAAAATTTTTCAGGACCTTTGTACAAATCGTCGAACAGCTCAGAAATATGCTCGATGCTGCCATAAAAGATGGAACCATCTATGCGCACCATCTTCAATTGAGGGCATTCGCGTAAGCCTTTTTTTCGAATAATGTACTTCAGGCGGTAGTTGTCCTCCGGGTCTGGCGCCATAATGGCCATGTGCGGGTGCGTGGTTTTATACAAAAAATACCCCAGCGAGGTCATGGCGCCCAGCAGAATGGCAAATTCAAGGTCGAGCAGCAAGGTAGAAAAAAAGGTGACCGCAAGCACAGAGGTTTCTAAGCGGCTGGATTTCAAAATCTTGCGTATTTTTTTAATATCTATCAGGTTGTAAGACACCAGCAAGATGATGCCGCCCATCGCCGGAATGGGCAGGTAAGCGGCGAATGGGGCAATGAGCAACAGAATTGCGAGCAGGATGGCTGCTGCAAAAATTGCCGACATGGGGGTGCGGGCGCCGGCCAGGTAGTTGATTCCGGAGCGGGTAAAAGATCCCGAACCCGCATAAGCCGAAAAAAAACTGCCGACGATATTGGACAAACCCTGCCCGATGAATTCCCGGTTGCTGTCAATGCGCTGGCGCGACTGCAAAGCGATACTTTTACTAATGGCAATGGCTTCGATCAAACCCAACAGCGCAACAGCAAATGCGTTGGGCATGAGTTGTTTGATCCGCTCGTAGTTGAATTGAACGCCGTGAAACTGAGGTAAGGCGCTTGATATTTCGCCAATCGTTTTAATGCCCACGGCTTCTCCTCCCAAAAAATAAGCCAGGATGCTTCCCAACACCATTGCGATGAGCATGTACGGCGATTTTGGAAGAAAGCGCTTGAACAGCAGCGCAATTGCCAGGGTCGCCAGCGCAACGGAAAGCACATAAAGATTGGTCTCGCTGATGTGCATGGCTAATTTCTGCCAGGTGCCGATAAAAGAAGTTCCGGCTCCAAGATCGATGCCTAATAAGTGTTTCAACTGGCTGTTGGCAATCAGAAATGCAGCGCCGGCTGTGAAACCTACAACGACAGTATGGGAAACGAAATTGACCAGAACGCCCATTCGCGCCAGGCCAAAACCCAACTGGATGACTCCGACTAACAATGTCAGCAGCAGAGCCAGCTCGATGTACTCCGCCGTACCAGGTTGTGCAAACTGGCTGATGGCTGCAAAAACAGTAAGGGAAATGGCGGTCGTTGGACCTGAAATAAGGTGGAGAGAAGAACCAAACAGTGCAGCTACAACGGCTGTAACCATAGCAGTGTAAAGGCCGAAAGCAGGCGGCAAGCCAGCAATGATTGCAAAAGCTACCCCCTGGGGCAAAACAATGATCGCTCCTGTTAATCCCGCCATCAGATCTACGCGCAGGCTTTCCCGGTTTACTAAGGGCCACCAGCGCGGATAAGGCGCTACATCTTTTAAATATGCTTTGAACATTTCGCGCACAAGTTTGGCACGCGGTAAAATTAATCAGTTGATCGGGGGTGCAATGTGATTTTTGTCACCAAAACACCCCCGATCTATTCAATTCAACCTGATCTCATCCTCATTCTCGTCAAAGAAACAGTACTTATTCAACGGGAAATCCGAATTGGCGCGTATGGCAATCCACTTGTAATGCTCAAAAAACCATTTGATGCGTATGCTGGGGAAACCCTGCCTCAGATAGGCCGCCACGTATGGATGCACATGGAGCGTAAGCTTTGATTTCAGTCGCGAACCGAGGATGAAGT
>JBJXFD010000331.1:0-2634 GCA_046153985.1 Saprospiraceae bacterium | reverse complement strand
GGAGTTTTTATACACCAGTTCAAAATAAGGTTCGTTGTTCATGGCCGTGGTAAACCGGCGGCGCGGGTCACCCGGCTCGAAAGCGTCTACAAAGGATTGCGTCACTTCTGCAAATCCGTAGCCGTCGCCGTATTTTTTGGAACACCACCACTGATTGAGTGAATTGCCGACTCCGAGTTCGAGATTCGTATGTTGGATTTCCCAGACCGATTCGCTGTTGTTTTGGGTGTTTTCCTGGAAATTGTCTTCGTAATCGGCCACCAGGGCGTAAGTCCCCAACCCTTTCACAGCAGCGACGTACTCCAGCACTTTGTTCCAGTTTTTTTCATAGAGGGAAGTTTTGGCGGCCAACGCCAACGCTGCGCCTTTCGTCGCCCGGCCTGCGCTCGTTGACGGGTATTGCACCGGAAGCGAAGCCGCGGCAAAATCGCAATCCGCAATGATTTGCCGGTAGATGTCGGCGCGGGGCGTTTTCGGCACTTTCAATTCGTCGGGTGGCGTAATTTTGATCAGCAACGGCACGTCGCCAAACACCTGGGTCAGTTGAAAATAGTAGTACGCCCGCAGGAAATACGCTTCGCCGATCACGCGCGCTTTCAGGTCCGCATCCATCTCAATGGCGGGCACTTTTTCGATGACCGTGTTGCATTGCGTAATGCCTTTGTAGTTCAGGACCCAAAAATTGTTGAGTTCCTCAGTTCGGGAGGTATAGGTAAAAAAATCGAGTTCGGTAAGGCCGGGCCGCGAGCCGTCTCCGCCAACGATGGCTTCGTCAGAGGGCAATTCGGCGAAAGCCCAATAAAAATTGTTGTTGCTCGAGCTAAACGGCAGGGAGCCGTAAGCCGCGTTGACTGCCTGCACGGCATCGTCAGACGTCTGGAAAAAAGAACCCGCGTCCAAAATCCCGAGTGGTTCTTTGTCTAAGATTCCCTGACAGGAGGCAAGGGCAAACAATGCTATGCAACTGAAGTATTTGATTAATTTCATGATATTTTTTTTTTACCACATAGGACACATAGTTATTTTCACAGTAGATCACATAGAACTTATGTATCCTGTCAAGAGTGTCGCTCCTATGTGCTCTATGTGAAAACCTCTATTGTGAACTATGTGGTTAAAAATTACTATGTTGTAAAGACTCATTTCAAAAGTCCAGACTATGGCCCGCCATGAAGGTTCGTGACGCCGGCACTGTTCCCCAGTCAATCCCCACCGCCAGGTCGGAAGCAATGTTCAATCCCCGCGTATCGTTGGTATTGGCTTGTATTTCAGGGTCCAGACCCGGATACTTTGTAAAAGTGAATGCGTTCTGTACGGTGACGTAAACCCGAAGGCCTCCAATCGCATCAGTGTTGATCAGGCTTTTGAAATTGTAGCCCAGCGTAATGTTTCGGATGCGCAGGTAAGAACCGTCCTCCAAAAAGCGGGTGGAAGCGCGGCGGTTGCCGTTGCGGTCGTCAATGCTGACTTTCGGAATATCGGTATCGGTATTGGTCGGCGTCCAGCGGTTCAGGATTTCCCGGTAGGAATTGAAGCCGCGGGCCTGCGTTTCGTACGCAAAATTGCCGTACAGGAAATACACGTCGTTGCCCTGGATGCCTTGCGCCAGCACCGAGAGGTCGAAATTTTTCCAGTTGACGCCCACGTTCAGGCCGTAAATGAAATCCGGAATCGGATTGCCAAAATGCGCCTTGTCTTTGTCGTCAATTTTGTTGTCCCCGTTCAAATCGGCAAATTTCACATCGCCGGGACGGGTATCATTCGTCTGAAACGGACTGGCTTCGATTTCTTCCTGGGTTTGGAAAATGCCCTCCATTTTCCAAAGGTAAAACGATCCGATGGGTCGTCCCGGTTCGGTGCGCGTGATGGGGCCGTCCGACAAGCCGAAGCCGCCAAGAATCGGGTCGCCGTCAGCCAGCGAAAGGACTTTGTTTTGCACGGTGGAAATGTTGCCGCCGATGCTGTAATTGAAATTGCGGCTTTTGTTTTTGAAAATGATGCCGAGTTCCAGCCCTTTGTTTTCAACCTGTCCGGCGTTGACATAAGGCGGATTCGTTGCGCCGCCGGCCTGTGGCACGGGAACGCGCACTAAGATACCGTCGGTCAGTTTGCGGTAGTAATCCATAATAAAAGAGAGGCGGTCGCTCCAAATGCTGAGGTCCAGACCAAAATCCGTTTGCGTGCTGGTTTCCCACTTGATGTTGCTGTTGCCGGTTTCCACCAACTGCGCGCCGGTCACGATCTGGCCGCCAAACGAGTAGACCCGCGTGCCGGTTTGCACCAATGAACTAAACGGATACACGCCGATTTCCTGGTTGCCGAGGCGCCCCCAACTGGCCCGCAGTTTCAGGGCGGAGATGAAGTTGATGTTTTCAAACCACGGCTCGTTCGAGACGTTCCAGGCCGCCGATACTGATGGAAATACGCCAAACTGGTTGTTGCGCCCAAAGCGGGAAGAACCGTCGCGGCGCACCGAAGCGTTGATGACGTAGCGGTTGTCGAAGGTATAGCCTGCCTGCGCGAAAAAGGACAGCAAAGCCCATTCTGTGACGATGCCGGAAGCGCCAATATTTTGAATATCAAGGGGAATGCTGTTGTCTAAATAGCGGAACAGCGGGTCGGTGCGCGAGAAAT
>JBJXFD010000322.1:0-6088 GCA_046153985.1 Saprospiraceae bacterium | reverse complement strand
GCCCTCATTCGCTATAAGACCATAGATTACTGCCTGCGCAACCGCGCCCGCAAGTGGACGCTTGAAGACCTGATGGAAAAAGTCTCGGAAGCTTTGTACGAATACGAAGGCATTCGCGGCGGGGTGAGCAAACGCACCATTCAGTTGGATTTGCAGACCATGCGCAGCGATAAATTGGGCTACAATGCACCGATTGTGGTCATGGAGCGGAAATACTACACGTACGAAGATCCAAAATTCAGCATTACGCAATCCAAACTGACTCCGGCAGACCTCGACAAAATGAACGAGGCGGTAGGCATATTGAAACAACTCAGTGGCTTCAGCCAGGTCGGCGAACTGGGCGAGGTCATCACCCGACTGGAGAACGACCTGCGCCGCAATCGTAATGAAGGCTCAAGCATCATCCAGTTTGAATCTAACCCCCTCCTGAAAGGCTTAGACTGGCTCGACCGCTTGTACAGAGCCATTGTTGCCAAACAAGCGCTACTGATTGACTACCAATCCTTCAAGGCACGCGAAGCCAAATCAGCCATCTATTTCCCCTACCTGCTGAAAGAATACCGAAACCGCTGGTTCCTGATTGCCCGCAGCAAACGACAACAGCAGTTGATGACGCTCGCTTTAGATCGGATAGAAGCCGTGCAGGAACTGCCCAAAGAGGCATATCAGGTGCATCCGGATGTCGAATTTGACCATTATTTCGATGATGTAATCGGCGTCACAAAATCGGAAAACGCGCCACGCAGTAAAGTCATCCTCGACGTGAACCACGATACGCGGCCCTACATCCTGACCAAGCCCCTGCATGCTTCCCAAACTGTGCTGAAAGACGCCGACGGGCAACTGATTATTCAGATCGAAGTGGTGCTGAATTTTGAGCTGGAACGCGAAATTCTGGGATTTGGTGAAAAGATAAAGGTGCTGGCGCCGAGGCAATTGGTGAAACGGATTTCGGAGAGATTGGGTTGGGCAGGACTTCAGTATCAGATAAGCTCCTGAAACAAGGCCAGGTTAATACAAATTTTACTCCAGCTTAAATTTAATCGGAAGGTTGTACCAAACCCTCACCGGCTTCCCGTTTTTCATCCCCGGCATCCATTCCGGCATAAACTTCATTACCCGCCGGCATTCCTGTTCGATGACCTCGCATACACCCCGTAACACCTTGATCTCAGAGATAGAACCGTCTTTTTCTAACATAAACCTGATGAGCACATTGCCCATAACGTTTTCCTCCCGGGCTAAAGCCGGATATTTGATGTTTTTGTAAAGTGCTTCTAAATATTTACGTTCGGTACAGGTCTGCCGTAGTTCTGCATTTTCATTTTCACATTCTTTCAGGTACGGCTGAATATCCAAGGCATCATAAATGGAACCATACACATCAGGATCGTCCAGTAATCGTTGTTCCGATATCTTTTTCCCTTCCTCAAATTGCTGTGTCATGGCCAATTGCCCATCCGTGCTATAAATTTTGCATTCGCCGTGTAGTTTCCCCGCTTTATAAAACTGCTCGCGGGTCGTGCCACCTAATGAATCGAGCGTGATCCATTTGCCTGTTCTTTCTCCCATTTCAAAAGTTCCGTACTCAGATTCTGTACCGTTGTCGTAGGAGTAAAATGTCCAAACTCCGTGCGCTTTATCGTTTTCGCAAGCGCCTTCTTTCCAAAGTTGTCCGTTGTCGTACCATTCCCGGTAAGGGCCTTCTTTGACTTGAAATTTCTTATTGGAATAGGTTATGGAATGTGTCAACACTTTTTTCTCAGGATAGAAGATTTTCTGGACAAAGCTGCCTTTTGCGGTCCGGACAAAAATATCCTGGTAGTAGGCATTCAGTATTATTTCTCCTGGCTCCAATTGGTCTGAATAGTACTGTTTGAATTGTTTTGCATTCGGAACGGTGTATTCCGGCATCTGTGCTTTCAGGATTGTTGCAAAGCTTAAAACCAGGGAAATGAGTAATGGTAGTTTTTTCATCAGGTTGTGTTTAACGTATAGTGTTAGAATATTTTAAGGCAAATGTAATTCCTTATTTTCCATATATCCCAGCACCATCTTGATTTCTCCGTAAGAAAAATCCTCTCCGAAGTATGCTTTCGCTTCCGAACTTACCTTCGTGTTGTTTTCAATAAAAAACTGTTCGATGGCTTCTACTTTGGGGCGATCCATCAGTTCAAAAATATCGAGTTCGCCCAAGCTCACATAATGCGAAAGGTGGCTTTCGATCGTCGTACGCACAAAACCGCGTTCCGTTGCGATTTCATCCATGGTTTTTCCGGATTTATACAACTCAAAACTCACCAGTTTGGTGTCAATTTTCGGGGCTTTTGGTGCAGACTCCGGCAAGGTCAACTGCGTATTCTCTAAACCTTTAGCTTCGCAATATTTTTGAATGATGTCCAAAATTTCCGCACCGAACTGCTTGCTTCGCCCAGGCCCAATCCCGTGGATTTTTTTCAGGGCAGGAAGGTTGCCCGGCAATACCTGAACGAGTTCGAGCAGGGATTTCGTAGGCAAGATCTCAAAAGGTTCTGTCCCCAGCGTGTCGGAAAGTTCGGCCCGCCACAGTTTCAGGCTGACGTACAGTTCGGGGTGGGGCGTGTTTTTGGGGACGCTGTTATACGAGGCAGCGGGAGGGGCTGTTTTTTTCGACGCGGTGAAATCAATTTCTGCATCCGCCTTTGCGCGCAGGTAGGGTTGTGTGAAAAAACCTGTTTTGGCGGATACAAAGCAGGCATTTTTTATAAACAACTCTTTTTGCAGGTTTTCCAAGGCCTCCAGCGCCGTTTTTTCCACTGCTTTGTTGTCGGTGATGATCTGGATGGTTTTGGCAGCCGGTAACAATTCACCGCTTATTTTTTCAGCAAACCAGGTGCAACCTTTTTGGACGCGGGCTTGCAGCTCTTCATTTTCTTCCGGCAAAGCGGCTTGTGCAAAATAGCCCCGGATCTGGTTTTTGAACTTTTCTGCTACGGGCACTACCTGGGTTTCCGCTTGTTCGCGAAGCGTTTGAAACTGGCGGAAAGCGTCAGCGTGCAGCGTGTTTTCGTGCTCCAGCAGGGCCCGGTTCAGTTGTTCGAAGTACCTTTTCAAACTGCGAAACTCGAATAATTCCAGGATCAGCGCTTGCTGATAATCCATTTTCGAACGCAGCAGGTGCTTTTCGTCGGGGGCATTCCGGTCGGCTTCGTCGGTATAGTTTTTGACCTGTGTATCCGTCCTGACGCTGGAAAACTCGATTTTGGTGCGCAGGACAATCCCTTCAAAGCTTTTGCAGCGACTCAGCGCCACGTATACCTGCCCGTGCGCAAAAGCCGCCTGCGCGTCAATGATGGCGCGTTCGAACGTCAGGCCCTGGCTTTTGTGGATGGTGATGGCCCAGGCCAATTTGAGCGGATATTGCGAGAAAGCGCCGGTCACTTCTTCGCCCACTTCTTTGGTCTGTGCGTTCAGGGTGTATTTGATGTTGCGCCACTCGGCCGCATACACCTGAATTTCCTGCGCCTCGTCCGGACATTGCACGTAAATGGCTTCGCCGCGGATGCTGGTGATGGTTCCGATTTTGCCGTTGTAGTACTTTTTTTCGCGCGAGGTATCGTTTTTTACAAACATGACCTGGGCGCCGGGTTTCAGTTCCAGCAATTCTTCGGTAGGGTAGGCGTGCGGCGGAAAATCGCCGGTAACGGCTGCTGTAAATCGCTGCACATCGCCCGGTATTTCTGCCAGTTTCTGGACGTTGATGTCTTGCGCCGAAGCGTTGTGGGAGGTCAGGGTGATGTACCCTTCTTCGGGGGCGGGTTTAAAATTGGCGCGGTAGCGGCTGTTCAGTGTTTCCAGCACTTCGGCGTCCAATTTATTGTTGCGCACTTTGTTCAACAGGTCACTGAACACCCCGTCCGACTGCCGGTAGATGTGCTTCAGTTCGATGGCTACGGGGTTGGTTTGTCGCAGGGAGCGGCTGCTGAAAAAGTAAGGCGTAGGGTAGTGGTCCCGCAGCAATTCCCATTCTTCGTCCTTCACCACAGGCGGCAACTGATGCAGGTCGCCGATCATCAGCAATTGCACGCCGCCAAAAGGTTTGTAGTGGTCTTTGTAGCGCCGCAGAACGTCGTCTATGCCGTCGAGCAGGTCGGCGCGCACCATGCTGATTTCGTCAATGACCAGCAGATCTAAGCTTTGAATCAGCCAGATTTTTTCGCGGTTAAATTTCCGCTGCCGGCTGCCATCCTGTTTGCTTTCGGGCAGGTAAGGCCCGAACGGCAACTGAAAAAAGGAATGGATGGTCATGCCCCCGGCGTTGATGGCCGCCACGCCGGTTGGCGCCACGACGACCATGCGTTTGACCGTCTTTTCCCGGATGGAATTTAAAAAAGTGGTTTTACCCGTTCCGGCTTTGCCGGTCAGGAAAATATTTTTATTCGTGTTGCTTACGTAGTCAAAAGCAAGTTCGAGTTGTGGGTTTGACTGGTACTGCATGGCCTTTTCCGGATGATGTGCCGGGGATGAATACAAGCAGAAAAGGGGGCTCCGTCAACGACATCTCCTTTCTGCACTGTTCCCCTGAGTTTAATGATTATTCTTTGAACAAAGGTACGGAAAAGGGATGATATTTGGGTAGGGGTGTCCGTAAATGTCCGGATTTGTCCGAGTGTGTGGAAAGACACAAAATTATCATCCTTTTCCAGCCCTACTGATAACAAATAACCGATAACCAGTAACCATCGCCCGTCTACTCCTTCCCCAGCGCCTTTTCCCCGGCCTCAATACCCACCAGCATTGAATCCCGCACCGCGCCGATGCGTTGCTTTTCCGCTTCAAGATAGCGGATGATTTCCTTGTGCGACTTCGTGGCGCGCAGGTCGTCCAATATTTCCAATTCGCTCATCCACACCATCATGCCTTCTTCGGCTTTTCCAAGGCGGATCAGCAGGTCGAGTTGCTGCAATTTTTGCAGGGTATCAATCGGGGGAACCGTATCCAATTGGGAGCGGATGTTGCGGCTAAGGCGGTTGAGGTCGCCCATTTTGGGCATGACTTCATCGTGGACGACCATCATTTCGTCCCAAAGCTTTTCCTGGGTGCTTTGTTCGGTATTACAAGCGCTGAACGCGAGGGCAATCAATAAAAAAAGGAAAATGGTCTGACGCATAAATGGTTATTTTGCGACAAAGCTAAGCAACGAATGTCAAAGCCCAAAAACAGACCCAAAATCCTTGTCGCCGCCCTCGATTGGGGGCTCGGGCATGCAGCGCGCTGTATCCCGGTTGTGCGCGAATTGCAGGCGCAGGGTGCAGTGGTGTGGCTGGCAGGCAGCGGGCAGTCTTTAACCTTGTTGCGCAACGAATTCCCGGATTTACCTTTCCTGGAACTGCCGGCTTACGACATTCGCTACGCCCGCAAAAGCATGATCCGGAGCATTGGCAGTCAGGCGTTTAAAATACTCCGAACCATCATTGCAGAGCACTTCGTACTCCGAAAATTTGTTCGCCGGCAAGGCATAGACGCCGTTATTTCTGACTGCCGTTTCGGGTGTTTTACGCGCCGGGCGACCTGTGTTTTCATCACCCACCAACTCCACATCCGCACACCGAACGCCTGGTTGAGTAAGGTGGTAAATGCCTTTAACCGCTGGTTCATCCAGCGTTATGATGCGCTTTGGATCCCGGATATAGCAGAAGGCGGCGGATTGGCGGGCGCGCTTTCGCATCCTGCTTTACCCGGCGGGCACTACATCGGCCTGCTCAGCCGGATGAAGCGGGTGGAGGTTCCTGAGCGGTACGATGTGGTGGTGGTGCTTTCCGGGCCAGAGCCCCAACGAACCATCCTGGAGGAGCTGATTCTGGAGCAGGCAAAAGGATTGGAGATTCGGATGTTGCTGGTGCGCGGGAAGATTGAGCTCCTCTCTCCCCCTACCCCTCTCTCCCCCTCTCTCTCCCTCCTCTCCCTCCTCTCCCTCACTCAGGGTCTGCCAACTGAAGTTGGCGACCACATGTCCGCAGCCAAACTCATCCTCTCCCGTTCCGGTTACAGTACCCTGATGGACCTGGCGCGCATCGGCAAGCCGGCAATCCTGATTCCCACGCCG
>JBJXFD010000300.1:0-2729 GCA_046153985.1 Saprospiraceae bacterium | reverse complement strand
AATTCGATGCCGACGACCGGGTGCAGTTGTTCATTCCGCTGCCTTATAAATACCAGGATCGCATCTTGTCTCGGGAACTGGAGCTACTCCTGCAAAAGGGTTACACCCGCGTATCTTTTGGCGGCGAACTGATGCACATTGAAGATGTATTGGCAAAGCAAACGCCGCTTTTGAGCAGTAAATTGGGCGAGATTAAAGAGCGCAACACCTACGTGCTCATTGACCGGTTTGTGGTGACTCCCGACGACATGGAAAACCTCAAGCGCATTGCCGATTCAGTGCAAACGGCTTTTTACGAAAGCGAAGGTGAATGCCTGGTGGAGGTGATTGGCAAAGAAACGCGGGCCTTCAACAACCGTTTTGAATTGGACGGCATCAGCTTTCCGGAACCCACACCGCAATTGTTCAATTTCAACAACCCTTTTGGCGCTTGCCCGGTTTGTGAGGGATTCAGCATGGTGATGGGTATTGACGAAGACAAAGTGATATCAAACAAAGCGATGTCGGTGTATGAAGGCGCCATCAGTTGCTGGAAAGGGGAGAAGTATGGCCTTTGGCAGGAAGCCTTTCTGGCGGTGGCGCACAAATTCGATTTTCCGGTACACCGTGCTTACCAGGACCTGAGCAAAGAAGAGCGGAAACTGCTGTGGAAAGGCAATGCGCATTTCCAGGGGATCGAAGCTTTTTTTACTGAACTGGAAGAAAAAGCCTACAAAATCCAGAATCGGGTGATGCTGGCGCGCTACCGGGGCCGCACCACCTGCCACGCCTGCGACGGCGGACGTTTGCGCAAAGAAGCTTCTTATGTAAAAATCGTCGGCAAAAACATCATGGATTTGGTGGATCAGCCGGTGGATGAGTTGTTGCCGTTCCTTCAAACGCTGGAACTGAATGCGTTCGATGCCAAAGTGGGCAAACGGTTGGTGCTGGAAATTTCCAACCGGCTCCAGTTCATGTGTGACGTGGGCTTGGGCTACCTGTCCATCGGGCGGCTTTCCTCATCGCTCAGCGGCGGCGAAACCCAGCGCATCAACCTGACCCGAACACTGGGCAGCAACCTGACCAGTTCGATGTACATCTTAGACGAACCCAGCATCGGTCTGCATCCGCGCGATACCGGTCGGTTGATTAAAGTGTTGAAAAGCCTGCGCGACCTCGGCAACACGGTCATCGTGGTGGAACACGAGGAAGAAGTGATCAAAAACGCTGATTACCTGGTGGACATTGGCCCGGAAGCCGGCATCCACGGCGGCGAAGTGGTTTTTGCAGGGCCTTTTAAAAATATCTATAAAGAAGCCGCTACCAGTCTGACGACGCTGTACATGACCGGGAAAATGGGCATTCCCCTGCCTAAAATTCGCCGCAAAGGCGTTCGTTATTTAGAATTGAAAGGCGCGCGCCAACACAACCTGAAGAACATTGACGTGCGCATTCCCCTGCATACGTTGACGGTGGTGACGGGCGTTTCCGGCTCCGGTAAAACCACGCTGGTGAAGCAGATCCTCTATCCCGCGCTCTTGCAACATTTTGGAGAAAACATGCCCAAAGGCCCGGGCGCTTTCGATGGCCTGGAAGGGGATGTCAAAGCCCTGACGGCGGTGGAAATGATCAACCAAAGCCCCATTGGGAAGTCGTCGCGCTCCAACCCGGTTACCTATGTGAAAGCCTACGACGCCATCCGCGAACTGATGTCGAACCAGCAGTTGTCCAAGATCCGCGGGTTCAAACCCAAACATTTTTCCTTTAATGTGGAAGGGGGGCGCTGCGAATCCTGCCAGGGAGAAGGCGAACAGGTCATCGAGATGCAGTTTTTGGCCGATGTGCGGTTGGAATGCGAAGAATGCAAAGGCCGCCGCTTCAAACAGGAGGTACTGGATGTGCAATACAAAGGCAAAAATATCTTTGAAATCCTCGCGCTGAGCATTGAAGAAGCGCTTGCGTTTTTTGGCGACCACAAAGACATCGTCAATAAAATAAGGCCGTTGAACGCAGTAGGATTGGGTTATGTGAAATTGGGCCAATCGTCCAGCACGTTGTCTGGCGGCGAAGCCCAGCGGGTGAAATTGGCTTCCTTTTTAGCCAAAGAGCGTTCCGACGAGCACATCCTGTTCATTTTTGACGAACCAACCACGGGCCTGCATTTCCACGACATCAGCAAGCTGCTCGACGCCCTGAATGCACTGGTGGAAAAAGGCCACTCGGTGCTGGTGGTGGAACACAATATGGAGGTCATCAAGTCTGCCGATTGGGTCATTGACCTGGGGCCGGAAGGCGGAAAAGACGGTGGACATTTGGTTTTTCAGGGAGTTCCGGAAGATTTGGTGAAGGTGAAGACTTCCTATACGGGGCAATTTTTGAAGGAGAAACTAAAATAGGCACTTGGATAACCCGCTCAAAATCTGCATATTTGTATCAAAATAACTTGCACATGACTGCCACATCCGCTATCCGAAAAACATATACCCTCGATGAATACTTCTCCTTAGAGGAACAATCGGCGGTAAAACACGAATTTGACCACGGAAAACTCATTGAAATGGCTGGAGGAACAATAGACCACGGGCTGATTTGCAGTAATATAATTACCTTGTTGAATCTGTTCTTTTCTGAAAAAGGAAACACCCCGTACTTTGTCTTTGGAAGTGATGTTAAGCTTTGGCTTCCAAATGGAAATAAAATATTTTATCCTGATGCCAGCGCACTGATGACTCCAATTGAACTATACCCAG
>JBJXFD010000295.1:0-20131 GCA_046153985.1 Saprospiraceae bacterium | reverse complement strand
TCCAGAGGGCTTCCATTAAAAAAGTATCCTGTTCCCGGGCCGTTTCGATCATCTCCGCAGCTTGCCTGGCATGGATGGCGAAGGGCTTTTCGCAAAGCACAGCGATGCCCTTGTTCAGGCAAAGCAGCGTGCTGCTATGGTGCAGGTTGTGCGGCGTTGCAATGTACACCACATCCAAATCAGGGCAATCTAAAATCCCTTCATAGCTGCCGTAGGCATGCGGCGCGCCGTAAGTCGTCGCAAAATCCTGTGCGCGGCCCGACGAGGTAGACGCCACGGCAAGCAAACGCGCATCTTTCACCTGCGCGAGGTCTTGTGCAAATTTATGGGCAATTTTCCCCAATCCGATGATGCCCCAATTGATGGTTTTGGTCATGCCCAGTATTTTGTGGCTGCAAGTTATTGTTTTCAACCTTATCTTTGTAAAAAATGACCGGGCATGACTTTCCAGGTTTCAAAAAGATTGATTACGGTAAATGACTACCACAAAATGGCCGAGGTCGGCATTCTGCCGGATCGCGGGATTGAATTGATTAATGGAGAAATTATTGAGATGAGTCCAATTGGCGGCAAGCACGTTACCATTGTGAACCGATTGAATAAATTGTTGAATTCCATTCTAGGGGACAATGCCATCATTAGCGTGCAAAATCCGGTCATTGTCAGTGATTTATCTGAGCCGGAACCAGATATTTCTATCCTGAAATACCGTGCTGATTTTTACGATGGCCAAACTCCAACTGCACAAGACGCCTTGCTTGTGATTGAAGTGGCCGGCAGTACCCTTATCTATGACCGTGAAGTAAAATTGGCCGTTTATGCAGCAAGTGGGATACCTGAATTTTGGATCGTCAATATTGAGGAGCGTACCATTGAGGCTCACTGGGAGCCTGTCGGCAAAGCTTACAAATACAGGGCTTTACTGCACCCGGGTGATATAGCAGAAGCGCAATATTTCGACCTTAAATTGGCGATAGGCAAAGTTATGCCATAGTCCCCGCTGAAAATCTCTTGAAATCATTGCCGACTTCGACATAATTCGCCAATTTTAGCCTGTCAAAACGGGACCCATGCTAAAATTGACTACTCTTAGTGCCTTTCAAAGGTCAGGGCTTATTTACAAAACTATATGCATTCTTTTTTTCATTGGCATCTTACTTGCATGGCCATTGTGGCATGGGCAGCGCATGTTTCCGCTTGTGCCAATGATTCCCGGATTTCCGACCCTACCCGCGCCATTTGATTATGCGTTGGCCGGTCTCTTGCTCCTCACGTTAGCGCTCAATGTCGTCTGGATGCAGCGGAGGTTTACCATTGCCTTACTGTTGCTCGTATTCTGGTTGGTTTTTTTCGATCAGATGCGCCTGCAACCCTGGGTTTACCTTTATGCCCTGGGTTTGATTCCATTTGCGCTCGCAGATCTCCGCAAAGAAAAAGAGAAGGCGACTTCCAGTCAGGCGCTAATTAATTATTTGCAGGTGCTGTTGGTTGGCGTCTATTGCTGGAGCGGTTTGCACAAGTTCACGCCCTCTTTCATTGAAATCACACACCCTTTTTTGCTCAAAAGCTTGTTTCGGGTGCCCGACGGCCATTGGTTGCTTGAAAACCTGGAATTGGGGTACGGCGCCGCTGTGATCGAACTTTTGGTCGGACTGGGGTTGATTTTTCCAAAAACCAGAAACATTGCTGTCTTCGGGGCAATTTCCACGCACCTGCTCATCATTGCGTGGCTTAGTCCGCTCGGCGGGAATACCAATTATGTAGTCATTCCCTGGAATGTGGCGATGATTGCGCTGGTTTGGCTGAGTTGTTACGGGCAAAAGAACCGGCTGAGCCTTTGGTTGCCAGCATATCCCAAGCTCAGGATAGCCACGCTGGCCTTAGCCATGCTGGTGTGGGTCATGCCTGCATTGAATTTAAAAAACCAATGGGATGCCTACCTTTCGTTTAACCTCTACTCCGAGCGCATTTCACATATGTACGTCGGCTTGCGAAAAGACGCGCTAAAACAAGCAGACGAGCGCCTGTCAGCCTATTTTGTTGGAGGCAACCTGATCGAAGAAGGAAAAGCGATTGATGTGACCGACTGGGCGTACAAGGAACTACACGTGCCGGTCTACCCTGCTCAGCGTGTCTTCCGGGCCGTTGGAAGGCATTTCTGCAAGCCCGGCGTCAATCCCGACGACCTCCTGCTGGTCACTTATCGGAGGCCTTTTCGGGAGGGGCATTATGAGGTGTTGTCGTGTGAGGATTGTTTGGAGTGAGTTAATAGTTAAAGGCTGCACGATGCGATACAAATAAGCGAAAAGCCTTCGGAATATAACTCATGCAGCAGCAAGCTTCTTCATCGCCATTAACTTTGCCAGGCTGATGACATGGTTGATCATCAATAAACTATCCAGTTCACTTTTTTCTGCTGGACTGATTGCTCCGGTTTTTTCCATATCTACCAGAATCTGGTATCTTTTTATCAGGTACTCAGGTATTTCATAAGAGATGAGGCGCTCAGGATCCATACCGGATACCATAAGGTGAGCCATTTCATCGTATGCATTGGCTGGACGAAGCATATTCATCAGTTTTTACAAAGATAGGGTTTTTATAAATTCAATCATCACGGTCAGTTCAAAAAACGCAACTGCTGGGCACTTGGGTACTACCTGATAATTGCCAGACTGAGTTCCACCCGTGTCCCTTCCCCCACTTTACTTTCCAGCACCAACGCCCCGCCCATCCGCTCCGCGCGCCGCTGCATGTTCCACAACCCATTGCCCTGCTTCACCGTGGCCGGATCAAAGCCCTTTCCATTGTCGCGCACTTCCAAACGCAGGCCGCCATTGTCGCTTTGCACCAAAACCCAAACCTCCGTGGCGCCGCTGTATTTCGCGGCATTGTTGGCCGCTTCTTTGAACAGCAGGTAGAAATCTTTGCGCTGCTCCATGGGCAGGTTCAGGGTTTTGACGGTTTCGTCGGCTTCAAAGTGCAGCGTGATGCCTTGTGATTCAAACAATTCCACCGAAAATTCTTTCATGCGCTGAAGGATGTTGTTCATGGAGTCGTTGCGCGGATTCACGCTCCAAACAATGTCGCTCATGGCTTCCATCACCTGCCGGGCACGGGCGCCGATGGTTCCAAAACGCGCGCGGTCAATGTCTTCCTGCAAATGGCGCATGGCGGCTTCGCTCAGGATGGAGATGCTGCTGAGGGTGCTGCCCATTTCGTCGTGGAGGTCGCGGGCGATGCTCAAGCGAAGTTTTTCCTGTTGCAGGCGCTGGAGTTCGCGGTAGCGGAAGATGGCGTAAATCAGGGCGATGATGGCGAGGAAAAGCAGGGTACGGAACCACCAGGTTTGGTAATAAGGCGGATGAACACGCAGGTAAAATGTAGCAACGTGATCCATTGCTATACCTTGTTGATTCAATGCCTTAACTCTGAACACGTAAGTGCCGCCGTTGAGATTCGTGTATGTAGCTTGTTTATTTGAACGCGTTGGGAACCACTCCTGATCGAAACCTTCGAGTTGATACCAGAGCGTAGAAAAAGGGTCTGAACAATTAAATTCAAATGAAATAAAATTTTGACTATGTGTGATTTCGAAAGGCGCCTTGCTGAAATCAGCAATATCAATGGGTTGAATTTTATCAAAAATTCTGAAAGTACGAATATACAAAGTGTCTTTTTGTTCTACTTTGGTATAGCGGCGGTTAACGCTTTCATAAACTTTACCTTGCTCCAAATCACAATGGTTATCCATTGCTGTGCCTGAACAAACTAATGAATCGGGGGAAATGATGTTAAGTTTCATTTTCATAACCGTCCGGCAACCGCCCCACAAACGGATGGTTAATCCATCTACAATATGAAGACTTTTTCTCCTGCCTGCAAAAATATGTTCGGGATGCAGAAAAAAAACGGAATCTCCATCCTGAAAATAATAAGTCAAAATACCATCATCGTACCATGAACCGGTAATGTCTTCTGCCGGGTTGAGCTTTTCCCCGCGTGGAATCATTATTTTCCCATGTGAATCCGGCCAAAATGCCAGTTGATATTGAGATTCCTTGCCCGCAACAGTTTCTACCCACTTCCCCTCTGTTCCTGGACGGTAAACCATATCATTGACAGTACGGCGTCCTGTTTGTAAATCAAAATGTGTTCGAGTTCCTTTGATGCCATTATCCCTTATTTGCCCTTCAAAGCGAGCTTTTGTGGAACTGGATAAAGCAATATAGTAGCACTTTTTTCCATCACTAACCCATTCTGCGAGGCTGCCATCGGGCATTTTCCAGGTTCCGCCCATAGCCGGACTAAGTTCTGCCTGGGCTAATACCCTGCCTGGTTTCTTTTTGCCGGACTGAAGTGGTGCATAGTTGCCGAATGTCTTCTGATTCCGGATAATCACAGCACAACCTTTATGACCACCGAGCCAGATATTGCCTTTAGAATCCACAAATCTGCAGCCCATAAGTCCGCATTGAAGGCTGTTCGGGCTGTTTTCGTTCGTATTGAAAAGCATTTGAATGCGCTTTCTGCGCAGGTTGTAACACGCAACTTTTGTGTTGGAAACAGTATACATCCATAAAATAGAATCCCCTGATACTTCCGGAACGGTGGTGAGTCCTTCCAAACGCCCTAATCCAGCAATGTCAAGATCCCAGGTTTCCCATTTTCCAATACTTTTATCATAACTGGCAAGATTGGCGCCGCTTACCCAAACCCGGCTGCTCCCCGGTTCTTGAAAGATAGCTCTGACATTTTGGACAGGGGAAGTAAGTACTGTTTGTATTTTGCCATCTGAACGGATTAATGCGATACGGGGATTATCCCAGCCCCCAGTCCAAATTAGCCCATCACGGTCTTTTCCCAAGATGCCCCAAACACTACGCAGTTCGACAGGAATAGTCATCCTTTGCTGGCAAACAAGTGTACGGCTATCAATGGCATAAAGTGCCGGGCCTATCCGAAACCAGATACTTTCTTCATCTTTCCAATCCTGCAAATAAATTTCGGAAACAAACACTTTTGCGTTGATGGCCGGGGTAAGGTTCGTTAACCCATAATCGAGAAAACAATTATCTTTTTCATTATAATAGAACAAGCGATTTACGGAGGCTGCCCAAATCCGGCCACTTGCGTCCGTTGCCAGAAAATGGATTCCCCAGGATTCCCAAAGCGTTTTATTAGTGGGCTGATCAAGGTAATTCGTAATTGTTTTTCCATCAAAACAACTGACTCCCCGTTGCGTAGCAAACCATATCCTGCCTTTTTTATCTTCCTGAATATCACGAACTAAGTCATCGGCCAAGCCATCTACGTGAGTGAAATTCAAAAAATCAAATGCAGCAGGCTGACTATAGCCAGGAAAAGAAAGCGCCCCTAAGATTAGCAGCAGCCAATTAATGGGAGGGTATAGCGGTGGATGATTTTGCATAGCAACCAAATATAGCATTAATCTGATACTTACGGATCAGACTTTTACCTCCACCCGCGTCCCGTCCCCAACCTTACTTTCCAGCACCAACGCCCCGCCCATCCGCTCCGCGCGCCGCTGCATGTTCCACAACCCATTGCCCTGCTTCACGGTCGCCGGATCGAAACCCCGCCCGTTGTCGCGCACTTCCAGCCGCAGGCCACCGTTGTCGCTTTGCACCAAAACCCAGACTTCCGTTGCGCCGCTGTATTTCGCCGCGTTGTTGGCCGCTTCTTTGAACAGCAGGTAGAAATCCTTGCGCTGCTCCATGGGCAGGTTCAGGGTGTTGACGGCAGCGTCAGCTTCAAAATGCAGCGTGATGTTTTGTGGTTCGAAGAGTTCGATGGCAAATGCTTTCATGCGCTGGAGCACATTTTCCATGGAGTCGTTGGCGGGGTTCACCGACCACACTACGTCGTCCATGCTTTCCATGGCCTGGCGCGCTTTTTCGCCCAGCGAAGTCTGGCCGCTGGCTGCCGACAGGATGCTGATGCTGCTAAGGGTGCTGCCCACATCGTCGTGGAGGTCGCGGGCAATGCGCTGGCGGGTTTTTGATTCCCGAAGCAGGGTGCGGGTTTGTTGGCGGTTGCGCCAGTAAAGGAAATAGCCGAAGCTGCCGAAGAGCAGCAACACAAGCCAATGATCCAGGCATTGCGTTGCTGGCGCTGGCGGCTCAAAGCGGCAGTGGCGGCGGTTTCGGCGCGTTGCTGTTCCAGTTCCTGCGCCGCGCGCTCTTTATCGAATTCGTAGTCTTTTTCCTGGACGGCCAGCGTGCGGATTTTGTCTTTGCTGTAAATGCTGTCGCGCAACAACTGCGCTTTTTTCAGGGCGTCCAAGGCTTGGTCGGCCTGGTCTAAATTGCGATAAGCCTCGGCCAATTCCTCCAAGGCGTGTACTTGTTCCAATGGATTGTCTAATCGTTGGGCGGTCTCTAAGGCTTCTTTTGCATTGGCCAAAATCTCTTTTTTATCTTGATTTTTTTGCAACAGAATCCGGCTGCGCACCACCAAAGCAGACGACAGGACGGCCTGGTAATTGATTTTTTTGCCGAGTGCAATGGCCTGATCAATCGTCTTCAGCGCCTCGTCCAATCGCTTCAGGTTGAGCAAAGCCGAAGCTGCATGGGTCAGACAGTCCGCTTCCCGATCCTGAAAACCTTTTTCGCGGGACAATGCAATGCCTTCCTGTGCTGTGGTGAGGCCCTTTTCAAATTGAAGATCGCCGACATAAGCCGCCGCCATGGTTTGAATCAAATTGACCCGCCCAAGATCGTTTCCCGCAAAGGGCATGGCTTTGGCGTAATACCCCAACTCCTCTTTGAACAACCCCTGGTAGCCTTTGATCCGCCCCAGTCCCTGGTAAATCAAGTATATCAATGTTCCGTTTCCCTCCAAGGGCTCCATTATTTTCAAAGCTTCCAGCAGGGCTTCCTGCGCTTTTACGTACTCCGCACGTTCGGTATACTGTTGTCCAAGGTTGTTCAGCGCTGCGGCCATATTTCCTTTATCGCCCAGTTCTGCAAACAAGTCTTTTGCTTTGATAAAGGCTTCGATGGCCGCGTCTGTCTGCCCAAGCCGGCTAACCACTGTGCCTAAACTGAGATACCCGGAAGCCAATCCCCGTGTATTGCCTAATTCTTTATTGGTGGCTATACCTGCGCGCAACAACAATTCGGCATCTGAAAACCGGCCGAGATACAGGTAGTTGTTGGCCAAATTAACCTGTACGGTGGTCGTGCCTGCTTTATCGCCGCTTGCTTCCTTGAGTTGGAGCGCTTTGAGGTAGTAAAAAGTAGACTTTTCATAGTCGTCTTGACCGGCATACAGTACCCCGAGGTTTTGCGTCGTCGAAGACAGCCCCTGCTTGTCGCCGATGCGCTCCCGGATTTTGAAAGCCTGTTCATAAAAAACCAGCGCTTCTGCTGTTTGCCCCACCGTTTGCGCCAATTTTCCTTTATTGTGCAACGCCCGGCCTTCCATTTCCGCATCGTTGGCAGCTTGCGCCAATTCCAGCGCTTCCTGATAATATTTCCCCGCCTGCTCCATGCTTTTTTGCCGAATCAAAGCATCGCCCAGCAAGTTGAGGGCTTTTGCTTCTTCGCGCGTAATGCCTGCCGCTTTCGCCCCGGTGCGAGCCTGTTCGCCATATTCAATGGCTTTGGCGAGGTCTTTTCGTTGGTACGCATAGCAGAGTTCGTTGCACAAAGCAGCTTTATCGGCAGGATCAGTAGCAGCCGCTAATTTTTGTTCGAGCTCGGGAATCTGGTTGGGTGTGGCAGTTTGGGCACGGGCCACAAAGGAAAGCCCGACGCAAAAGAGCATCAGGAGCAGTGCGCGAGGTTTGTTCATCTTGTTTTCTTAGTTGGTGGATGAAGTGTTTTTATCCACTAAAGATATTGATTTTTTTGGATATGGGGAGGGTAAGTTGGCAAGTCGGCAAATGGGCAAGGGGCAATTGGCGAAGGTTGCCCTACTTGCCAATTTGCCCCTTGCCTCTTGCCCCTTCCCAACAGATCCCCTCAATTAAGGAAACTTGCTCACTCCCTTATCCCATCCAATTTTGCCAGGACAATCCGTCTAACTTGGGGCAGTTGGCCGGGAACTGAAATTCTGACAAAATAAACGCCGTCGGGCAGTTCCGATAAATCCATACCAATGGAGGGTTCTGTGGCAATTAGTTTTTTGAGGAGGCCGCCATTCGAGCCGGTTGCACTCAACACTTGTATACTCACAGGTTGCATGGGCATTGTTCCAAAGTTAAGCTGAACATAGCCAGTTGTCGGGTTTGGAAAAATCTCCAGCGTTTGTCCATCAAGACCGGCAGCCGGGTTCGCAGCACCATTAAGCAGAGGTTGGGCCGGGCCGTTGACCTCCACCTGATCGAAGGTGGCCGTCGTGGTTACCGCGTTGTTGATGCTTTCCGCAAACAAACCCGCATAAATGCAGCCGTCCATGCTGATGGTTGCCGCAAAGGCAAAACTCCAGTTCGTGCCGTTTACAGAGGTGTACCCGACAAAATTGCTTCCACTTCTGGTCAGGCGCAGCCATACGTGTTGCGGGCGATTAAAATTCAGGATACTCACGGCCCCGTTGTTGATGGTTCTGATTTCCCGGCGGATGCTGCTGCTCAGTTGCGTTTTCAGTGCCACTTTTTTGGAACCGGGATCGAGGGTTTCCCGGAGCATAATGCCGCCCCATCCACCGCCGTTCACGGTCAATACGCGGGCGATAATTTCGCCGTTCCCGCAAAGGGTCTGATACACCGCGTGCAATTTATCGCTACTGGAAGTAGAAAATCCGGTGGCGCCAATGGTGAAAATATCCTGCGGCTGTGCATTGCAGGGTGGATAGTTGGCATTGCCGTTAGAGGTTCCTACGTTTCCATTCGACCAATTACCGCCGCTGACGCCACCCTGATCGTCAATCACGCCATTGCAATCGTTGTCCAGGTTGTCGCAAATCTCCTCTGCGGCCGGATTCACCCCTGCCATCGCATCATCGCAATCATCCGCATTCAGGACGTATCCTTGGGGCTGACTACACTCCGTGATCATGGCGTTCGGATCGCCATAGCCATCGCCATCGGTATCTGCAAAATATTGGGTTTTGACGCCCTCATCAATGAGGCCGTCGCAATCGTTGTCAATGCCTTCACAGATTTCCGATGCTGCTGGGTTGATCGTTACTGCGTTGTCGTTGCAATCCCCTGTCGTGGCAATCAATTCGCCCGCCAGTTTATAACCCGCAGGTCGCAGGCACTGGGTAAGGGTTGCTGCACCCGTTTGTGCATAACCGTCGTTATCGGTGTCTTTGTACCACACCTGACCCGGTTTTTCGAGGGGGTCGTTATCGTCGCAATCGGAGTTGTTGGCCACATGGCCCACAGGCTGCGAACAAGCCATTTGCGTCATCGCCGGGTTTCCAAATCCGTCGCCATCCATATCGCGATAGAAAGTCGTGAGTACCCCATCGTCTATTGAGCCATTGCAATTGTTGTCAACCCCATCGCAAACCTCACTAGCGCCAGGGTTGATCGCCGCAGCATTGTCGTTGCAATCGCCGGTGGTGCTGGTCAATTCCCCCGCAACTTTATAGCCCGCAGGTCGCAGGCACTGTGTGAGGGGCGTTGCGCCATTTGCTGCATAACCGTCATTGTCGGTGTCTTTATACCATACCTGACCGGGCTTTTCGAGTGCATCGTTATCGTCGCAGTCGGTGTTGTTGGCGACGTACCCGACTGGTTGTGAACAAGCCGTGGTGGTATTGGACGGATTGCCGAAGCCGTCGCCATCCATATCGCGGTACCAGGTATTCAGTACGCCATCGTCAATCTGGCCGTCGCAGTCATTGTCAATGCCGTCGCAGATTTCCGCAGCAGCGGGATTAATCGCTGCAACAGCATCGTTGCAATCGCCGCTTATTGCCGTCAATTCAATGGCCGCTTTGTAACCCGCTGGTCGCAAGCACTGGGTCAGCGTTGAGCCCGTTGAATAACCATCGTTGTCCAGATCGGCATACCAGGTTTGGCCTGGCTTTTCAAGTGCGTCGTTATCGTCGCAGTCGGAGTTGTTGGAAACATAGCCGCCGGGTTGGGTGCAGGCCGACTGCGTCATAGCCGGATTGCCGAAGCCATCGCCGTCCATATCGCGGTAATATGTGGTTTGCACACCTTCGTCGGTTTGGCTGTCGCAATCGTTGTCAACGCCGTCGCAGATTTCTGTTGCAGCCGGGTTGATGGTTGCTGCGCCATCGTTGCAATCGCCTGATGTCGCCGTTAATTCATTTGCCAACTTGTATCCATTTGGGCGCAGGCATTGCGTCAGTGTATTTCCATTGGAATAGCCATCGTTGTCCAGATCGGCATACCAGGTTTGGCCTGGCTTTTCGAGTGCATCGTTGTCATCACAGTCGGTATTGTTGGAAACATAGCCATTGGGTTGCGAACAGGCCAATTGCGTCATCGCAGGATCGCCAAAACCGTCATTGTCCAGATCTCGGTACCAGGTCGGCTTTACGCCTTCATCGGTCTGTCCGTCGCAGTTATTGTCCACTCCGTCGCAAACCTCCATTGCAGCAGGATTGATCGCCGCCGAATTGTCGTTGCAATCGGTATTGTTTGTTACATAACCTGCTATGGGGAAACAGGACATCTGGCTTGCAGAAGGGTTTCCAAAACCATCGTTGTCTGCATCAGCATAATAAAAAACAACGACCCCTTCATCTGCTGTACCGTCGCAGTCATTGTCAAAACCATCGCAAATTTCCGTGGAGGGAGTGCCTGGCGCCGCGTTACAAACCGCTTGTCCGTTTACACAAACAATTGTTCCGGTTCTTGCGCATACGCCAACCCCAACCGTACAGGACATCCCGATATTGAATCCTTCGTCTGTTTGGCCGTCGCAATCGTTATCAAAACCATCACAAATTTCCGTAGAGGGCGTACCTGGCACTACCGAACAAACCGCCTGTCCGTTTACACAAATGATTGTTCCGGTTCTTGCGCATATGCCAAACCCTACGGTACACATCATCCCCAAATTAAGTCCTTCGTCAATTTGGCCGTCGCAATCGTCGTCAATGCTATTGCAGCCTTCGCTGGCGCCGGGGTTTATCGTTGGCACTGAATCGTTGCAATCGCCGGTTATTGCCGTCAATTGGCTCACTGTTTTATAGCCAACTGGTCTCAAACATTGGGTTAAGGTTGCTGCGCCCGTTTGGGCATAGCCGTCGTTGTCTGTGTCTTTATACCAAACCTGGCCGGGCTTTTCCAGAGCGTCGTTGTCATCGCAATCGGTATTGTTGGCGACAAAACCATTGGGTTGCGTACAAGCCAATTGCGTCACCAGCAGATTGCCGAAGCCATCACCGTCCATATCGCGGTACCAGGTGGTTTGTACGCCTTCGTCCGTTTGGGCATCGCAATCGTCGTCTGTGCCGTTGCAGGTTTCTGTAGTGCCGGGGTTTACATTGGCGTTTCCATCATTGCAATCCGTATTGTTTGCAACATAACCCATTGGCGGCAAGCAGGCTTGCACCGGGCTGCCGGGGTTGCCATAGCCATCGCCGTCGGTATCGGCGTAGTAGGTATTCGTTACGCCTTCGTCGGTTTGGGTGTCGCAATCATCGTCTGTGCCATTGCAGATTTCTGTGGCGCCGGGGTAAATTTCATCATTGGCATCGTTGCAATCGGTATTGTTTGCAACATAGCCCATTGGCGGTGTGCAGGCTTGCACGGTACTGCCTGGATTGCCAAAGCCATCGCCGTCCGTATCAGCGTAGTAGGTATTGGTCACGCCTTCGTCAGTTTGGGTATCGCAATCGTCGTCAACGCCGTTGCAAATTTCTGTTGCGCCGGGGTAAACTTCGTCATTAGCATCGTTGCAATCGGTATTGTTTGCAACATAGCCCATTGGCGGCGTACAGCCTTGTATGGTACTAGCCGGATTGCCAAAACCATCGCCATCCGCATCGGCATAGTAGGTGTTCGTGACGCCTTCGTCTGTTTGGGTATCGCAATCGTCGTCAACGCCGTTGCAAATTTCTGTTGCGCCGGGGTTCACATTGGCGTTTCCATCATTACAATCTGTATTGTTGGAAACATAACCGGAAGGCGCTGAACACGCCTGGATCGTATTGCCGGGATTGCCATAGCCATCGCCGTCGGTATCGGCATAAAAAGTAGTGGTCAAGCCCTCGTCTGTTTGGCTGTCACAATCATCGTCTGTACTGTTGCAAACCTCCGGAGCACCCGGGTAAATTTCATCATTGCCATCCTCACAATCCGTATTATCGGCAACATACCCTATTGGAGGCGAGCAGCCCTGTATTGTGGTGCCCGGATCGCCGAAACCATCGCCATCGGTGTCCGCGTAGTAAGTATTGGTCACGCCTTCGTCTATTTGAGTATCGCAATCGTCGTCGATGCCGTTGCAATTTTCCGGGGCAATTGGACTGACGTTGGCAAGGGCATCATTGCAGTCTGTATTATCCGTAACGTATCCGGGAAGCTGCACACAAAGCGCTGTTGGTGCAGCGGGATTGCCAAAACCATCCCCATCCGAATCGTAATAGTAGGTTTGCGGATTTACAGATGTTGTTTGAAAGGACTCCTCGGCGCAACCTGTCGCATCACCAGCAGCATTATAAGGCGTAATGGTTACGTAAATCGTTGCTGAAACCGGCCAGTTGGAAGGATGCTGGTAGGTAACCACATTCCCCAGATCAAGGTTGTTGACCAAATTGCTGCCACCGGGTGTTGTACCAACCCGAAGGCGGTAGCCGGAAGCATTGGTGGAGGGCGACCAAGAGAGCGGGGTGTTGGGACAGATCATAGTGGCGCCGTTGTCGGGATCTGTCAATGCCGTACAGGCAGGAGGCTGTAAGACACCATACGTTATTCTCAAACTAAAATCCCCCCTTCCTCCATAATTAGCATCCCCATATATTCTGATCGCATATGCTGTGCCGGGCATAAGATCTTCGAGCGTAAACACCGTAGACGCAGAAGCAAAGAAGTTGCAAAATGGAGCATAAGTACCATTGCACCCACCTGTCAATAGATCCATTAAAATACTATTAAACCCGACAGATAAGGGGGTGTAATGTATCTGATGGGTAGTAGCTACGGCAGTGAAGGTGTACCAAACATCATCGTCAGGATTGCCGCCACAACTTAAATTTCCAATACCAGAGTCGGTCGCTAAAATGGTACTTCCCATTACGACTCCCCCCGGATCCGTATCTGGTACCGGGGTGATCACTTCGGCATTGGCACAATCATCATTGGCTGGCGGATCATCCGCTTCGGTGACACAAATCGTAAAATCGCCCGTAGCATTGCCATCAACATGATAGATTCGCACCAGATATACCTCCCCGACCGTCAAATCATCGAAGACAATGTTGGTGGTTTCGCCAGCATTGTTGTTGAACACCGTTGCAATACTGACGCCATTGCAAGCCCCGGAACGCAGGTTCACTGCTGCATTAAATCCTGGAGCACAATTTACTTCCATGAAATGCCGGGTTTGAGTAGCGGTGAAGCGGTACCAAACATCTTTGACCCCAATGTCGACACCGGAGTTGGAAGCATTATTGGTCGTTCCAGACAGGGGGGTACAACTATTTACCGGACCTACCGGTAATGTAATTGCCCCTGAGCAATCATCATTTACAGGAGGTGGCGGAGGGGTGCTTACGCAAACCGTAAAATTGCCGAATTGAAGTGTTCCTGTGTCGTAAATCCTAAGAAAATACTGCCCTCCAACCGTTAAATTGAAAAGATTGATCACTTCGGTTCCTCCAGTACCGGTTGTATTGTAACAGCTTACAGAAGAACCTGAGCAGGTAGTCCCCGAGCGCAATTGAACTGCGGCATCGAACCCGGGGCCACTCACCACCGTCACATTGTGCTGGGCAGATGTCGCCGTAAACTTATACCAGACATCATCGTCGGGAGTGGTAGAGAAGCAGGCACTGAAATTCGGTGAATTGGGAGAAGCGCCTAAGGTTGTTCCCGGAGTTGGGGTTGCGCATACCGGGTTAGGATCAGGAATTAAAGTAATTGCCCCTGAACAATTGTCATTAACAGGCGCTGGTGGAATTGTTAAAACACATACGTTGAAGTGGTAGGTAAAACTGACCGAACTCGTTACTTGTATGAGGTATTCTGCTCCGATGGTCAAATTGTAAAAAGCCAGCGCAGCGCCACCTACCGACCCGATGTAAAAAGAACAATTGAGGTAAGTTCCCGGACAAGCTCCGGAGCGTACATTAACAATTGGCTGGCTGTTAAAGTATCCCTGAACTTTTACCATATGCGCATTGGAAGTGGCTGTAAACCGGTACCAGGTATCTGCGGCAGTTGATGATGCACAAGGCGTGCTATTGCCGGATGGGGTCGCCCAGTAGGTACTTCCCCAAACCTGATCCACACAAACTAAGCTATCCGCAGGAAATACCTCAATGGCATTGGAACAATTGTCATTTGTGGGGGGCAACAGACAATCCTGGCATTGGATCGTGATATTCCTGCAAGAAGCCGAAGTTCCGCAGGCCGCGTTGGTTCTTACATGCACTTTCACGACCACAGATGTCACCGGGGCAACCAACGGCGACGGCCCGTGTGCGATAACCGTATTATCTCCTTCGGTCAGCGTAAGGTAATCTGTTGCTACAGAGCTCGTAAATTGATACGTCTTCCCCGGCACTACTTCCTGAAGTTGTACGTACTGGTTGGTCGAGATACAGGCAGCCGTTGTTGCTGTGTTATTGATCGGCGGAAAAATAACAGGAAAAGCAATATCCGGATTAATACACTGGCTTTTTGCTTCAAACCAAGAGCCCAAAAACAGCAGTAAATATGCTGATAATGACAGGCTACGAAGGAATAGTCGGCGCAACGTACTTGTCCTGCACTGCATTGAGTTTGATGCAAATAAAGCGTTTGTAAAAGTTTGGGTTTTCATGATATGAAAAAATTTTGGTGAATTGCGATTTTGATGATGGGATAAGGCGGGGTGTTTGAAGGGGCAAGGGGCAAAAGGCAAGTTGGCAAGTTTGCCCTATTTGCCAATTTGCCTCTTGCCCCTTGCCCTTGCTTTACTTCTTCTCCAGCAGCATCGCCTTAATCTGCGCCACTTCCGCGCGCAGGGCGTCTATTTCAGAGACTTTTGCCTGCAAGGTTGCGTTTTCGGTGCGCAGGGTTTCGATTTGGGCTTGTTGTTCCTGGATGGCTTTGGTGAGTACAGGGATGAGGTCGGAATAGAACACGCCCAGGACTTCAGCCGGTTTGCTTACCATTTTGTTGTTTTCACCACGGCTCCATTCGGTGTCTGAAACGACTTCCGGCACCAAGGTTTGCAGTTCCTGGGCAATGAAGCCAATTTTGCGACCCTGTTCCGGGCGCGCTTTCCATTCATACGTCACCGGGCGCATTTGCATCACCTGCTGGAGACCGTAGCCGAGGGATTGCACGTTTTGTTTCTCGCGTGCGTCGGAGGTGTTGATGGTACCATTGATGGCATAGACTGTATTCCAGCGCTTGGTTGTTGAACCTAAATTATCGCCTCCATTAAAATTAGAGACCCAGGTGCCGCCAACTTCCATAAGAGCTGTGCCTGTTAATTCAATCACGCCACCTACTGAATTAGAAACTGTGGATCCAAAAAAGAACAATTTGCCGCTCGAAATGGTAAGCTTTTCGGCAGGCGTTGTGGTGCCTATGCCGATATTGCCGCTATTGGTGACTGATAAGCGGGCGTTAAAGCCTGTTACTAAATTCAAGTTGCCAGATTCGTTATTCGAAATACCTAAATTGTTATTCAACATGCGTATCCTTGCACCGTCACCACTGGTAGCACCATCTGGCGTGGTTGTCAGTAAAATACTACAATCGGTAGGATGATTTACATGTAATGCTACCGATGGGTTGGCGATCCCGATCCCTACATTTCCGGCATTCATGTTATTTATATTTGCACCGCTTGCTGCCCACTTTGAACCCAGGCTACTCAAATTAGCGCTCCCCCCACCATTACTCAATGACAATGTCGTTCCACTCAACGACAACGTCTGCAACTCATTCGTCGCCGAATTATCCACCGCGCTAATGGTATTGCCGCTGATGTTGATACCCGAACCAGCGTTGTAGTTACCGGCGGGGCCTTGTGGACCTTGCGGGCCTTGTGGCCCCTGTGAGCCGGTAGCACCCGTTGCCCCTTGCGGACCTGGGGAGCCTTGCGGGCCAGGGTTACCTTGCGGCCCCGTTGCGCCGGTCAATCCCATTGCGCCGGTTGCGCCAGCCGGACCTTGCGGGCCAGTCGCACCCGTTGGGCCTGCGGGGCCTTGCGAACCCGTTGCACCAGTCGGGCCGGCAGGCAAATTGACGCTGCCGCCGCCGTTGGACAAACTCAGGCTCGTGCCATTGATGGAAATCGTCTGAATTTCGTTGGTTGCGTTGTTGTCGCCATCGCCGGTGTTCGTAATCTGGTTGCCGGAAATGCTGATACCCGTTCCTGCGGTGTAGGTGGGAATCACACCTGCAGCCAGGTCGGATGCCTGAATGGTGCCATCCTGAATTTTTGTAGAATTAATCGAGTTGTCGGCCACCGTAAGCGGGTTGGCCGCTGTGCCGTTGCCTGTCAGCAGGGGCGTCGTTTGTACGGTTTGTGTACCCCAGTTGTCAGCGCCGGTTGGCAGCGAAACCGCATTGCCACCAGAAATGGAAAGCTGGTTGCCGCCGCTGAGCGTCAGTGTTTGCGCATCGTTGTCAGTAGCAGGCGCCCAGGCGCTGCCGTTCCATTTTAGGGCCTGTCCGTTCGACGCGCCCATACCCGCCAGTTTTTCGCCGGAAACTGCACCATTCGCCAATTCGGTATTGCCCACCACCCCGGAATTGAGTTGCAGGTTGTTGTACGTGCCGTTCACATCGCCGCTGAAGCCAGTGCTCAGGGTCAGGTCGTCGCTGGCGTTGGCATCACCCGTATTGACGATTTGGTTGCCGCTGAGCTGGATGCCGCTGCCTGCGGTGTAATTGGGCACAACGCCCGCTGCGATGTCGGATGCCTGCACGCTGCCGTCCTGAATGTGCGTGGAATTTATCGAGTTGGTAGCCACACCGAGTGGATTTGCCGCCGTGCCATTCCCGCTAAGGGTCGCGCCGGTTTGCACCACCTGACTGCCCCAGTTGTCGGGCGTACTGCCGCTGGAAACTGTGCCGGGCGCCCAGGCGCTGCCGTTCCATTGCAGGACCTGGCCGTTCGAAGCGCCTTGCTGGGCAATTTTGTCGCCGGAGACTGCTCCGGGAGCTAATTCTGTATTGCCCACCACGCCGGAATTGAGTTGGAGGTTGTTGTACGTGCCGTTGACGTCGCCGCTGAAACCGGTCCCCAGCGTGAGGTCGTCGTTTGCGTTGGTATCACCGGTGTTGACGATCTGGTTACCGCTGAACTGAATGCCGTTGCCTGCGGTATAATTGGGCACTACACCCGCTGCGATGTCGGATGCCTGCACGCTGCCATCCTGGATATGGGTGGAATTTATCGAGTTGGTTGCTACACCCAGCGGATTTACTGCCGTGCCATTCCCGTTAAGGGTGGCGCCGGTTTGTACCACCTGGTTGCCCCAGTTGTCAGGCGTACCTCCGCCGGAGACCGTACCAGGGGCCCATGTGCTGCCGTTCCATTGCAGAACCTGGCCATTGGTTGCGCCCTGCTGGGCGATGTTGAGCGGGTTGGCCAAAGTGCCGTTACCGGTCAGGCTGGCTCCTGTTTGCACCACATCGTTTCCCCAGCCGTCGGCAGAACCGCCACCTGGTAGGACGACGGTATTGCCATTGGATATAGACAGTTGTGTTCCGCTGATGGACAACGTCTGCAATTCGTTGTTTGGATTGGCATCGGCGTCGTTCACTTCGTCCGTCACGCTGCCACCGCCCTGAGAAAGCGAAATGACGTTGCCGGTTTTGGTCAGTTGTTGTAGTTCGTTAGAGGGGTTGTTGTCGGTGTCGCCGGTACCGCCGCCGCCTGCACTGGCTGCGTAAAGGGCATAAGGCACCGACAGGAGCGGGCTTACGCCCAAATCGGTATACGTGAAGCCATTGTCTAACGAAATTTCAATGCGCAGGAAATATTCGCTGCTCGCCCAGGGAATGCCGGCAAAGGTTCCGCTGACGGGCGTGCCCTGACCGATATTCAGGTTGAATACGCCGAGGTCTGACGTGGTGATGTTGTGGGTTTCGGTGTACACGGCTGAACCGCCAGAGGGTACGATGCCGGTGCGCACCCGCATGGCGGTATTCACATAAGGCTGGTTATTCACCTGGCGCGCTACAGCCTGGTATTTAAAACCCTGGGGCGCCTGCGCGTAGCTGCCTGCACAAAAGAGCAGCATAAAGAAGGTCAAGAGGAGTAATTGTTTTTTCATTGCGAAAGAGGTGTTTGAGTAAATGATAGTTTGATTGTCAATTGTTTAATACGGGCCGTTTCGTTTGCTTTGTTTCGCGGGCTTTAGCCCGCCTTGAAAGCCAGAGAATCAGGTAATGCAAGGCGGACTAAAGCCCGCGAAACAAAGCCCGCACTAAAGCCTGATTTTCAAAACCTTAAAAGTTTGGATATTTTGATCTGCATCCCGGACACTCAGCAGGTAGGTTCCGGCAGGATAATCCTTTAAGTCAAACGTATTCGACCCGCCGCCGCTGATTTTCCGGGTGTACAGGGCCTGTCCGTTCTCGTTAAAAATTGAAACCTGGAGGTCGTTGGAGTAGGCGGTTTCCAGCGTGACCAACTCGGTGGTGGGATTGGGGAAAAGCTTGAGCGCCCAATCTGGTTTTTCGGGGCTTTCTTCGGAGACGATCAGGTTGTAATAAGTCTGGTGAAACCCCTGGGCGAGTCGCACCGGGTTTTGCTGGCGGGTTTCCACTGAAAGCTCGCCAACCGTCCAGTGCAGGCTGCCAAAATCAGGATGCTGGTCGGTCTCTCCTGCCGCGCCAACAACACTCCTGCCGATGCTTTGCGCAACGACAGCCTGAAAGCCGGCGCCGCAAAAGAGTAGCAGGATTGCGAAAAAAGGGTAATGTGTTCGTTTCATTGTAGCTTGTTTTGAATGTGAAAAATGCTTGTTTCATTTTCTCATTGTATGGTACATAGGGGTGTTACCCCGCAGCATAGTTGCGGCAGGTATTGAATCTTTTGTTTTGAAATTAAAGAGGTGTGGTGATAGGAAAAATCAGCAAGTTTGGTTTTTTGGGGCGCTACAAAGGTAAGTTCCGACCCGGCGTTTGCGCAATACCATGATCATGTGATGGCGTTATCGTATTTCGCCCTCACCCGATAAACATCCAAAATATGATCCACCTCCTCCACGCTGAGGTTAAGGTCGGTAACCTTCCAAACTAACTTTGGGCCTACATTCGTCTGGATCGTTATATACGTTTGGGGCGCCCGCCCGCCATCGGTTGAAGCAACCGCCGTATGGATCGCACCCCACGGGATTGGTGATTCCTGCTTAAACTGTATCCATCTGTCATTGATTTTCAGCACCTGGGGTGATCGTGACTTTTTTATTGCAAAACGGATTAGTAAAAAAAGGGAAATCCCAAACATGGGTACCGTCATTGGGTAAGCCATCTTGAAGTAGCTCTCAGGCCCAAATTGGTAACCGATCAATAGGACAAGTCCCATTCCTCCCAAGTAGTATGCGCCGATCTGGCTTCCCCATTTATAGATTAGAACCGTTTCCGCAGGCAGGGATTTGTCCACAACTTCCTCTTCCTTACTATTTGACAAGTATCTTCTGTACCAGTTTTTATACCGTTCCCGGGTTTCGGCGCCAGCGATTTCGAATCGTCCGAGCTGGTCGAGTTTGTTGTGGATCAATTGGTTTTCACGCGCCCGGACTTCCAGTTTTTTCAAATCCTGCACATGGGCAACCGCCCAAAACCGCCATTCCACAATGTGGTAAGCCCACCAGGCCCAACAGGCGAGGAGCACGAGGACACTAATCCCCATAATGATCGGAATGAACTCGAAGACCTTGTGCTGAAAATACATCGTGAAAAAAAAATGGGCGCCACCAAATCCTATTACCATCGCTCTGATGGGCCAAAAAATCTTTCGGTTGCCCACCTTGATGGCTTCGGCGACGGTGACTTTGGTTGCGAATG
>JBJXFD010000281.1:0-3263 GCA_046153985.1 Saprospiraceae bacterium | reverse complement strand
GATGTACTCATTTTTTAAATCATAAACCCTTCCGGGCAACTGTAAAAACGAACAATTGACATGATAAAGACATCGAACCTGCAAAAGATTTTCACGACCGACGAGGTGGAAACGACGGCGCTGAACGGCATCAATATGGAGATTCAGCCAGGTGAATTTGTAGCCATCATGGGCCCTTCGGGCTGCGGCAAATCCACGTTGCTGAACATCCTCGGGCTGCTGGACAACCCTTCTGAAGGCGAATACCATTTCTTCGGATCGGAGGTTGCCAAAATGAGCGAACGCAGCCGGGCTAACCTGCGCAAAGGCAATATCGGCTTTGTGTTTCAGTCGTTTAACCTGATTGATGAACTGACGGTATTTGAAAACGTGGAGTTGCCGTTGTTGTACCTCAAAGTACCGCCCGCAGAGCGCACCAAACGCGTAGAGGCTGCCCTTGAGCGCATGAACATCATGCACCGCCGCAAGCACTTCCCGCAGCAGCTTTCCGGCGGTCAGCAACAGCGTGTGGCCATTGCCCGCGCCGTAGTGGCCAACCCAAAAGTCATCCTGGCGGATGAGCCTACGGGTAACCTCGACTCGACCAATGGTCTGGAAGTGATGAACCTGCTCACCCAGCTGAATCAGGCGGGCACCACCATCATCATGGTGACGCACTCGCCTCACGATGCAGGGTTTGCACACCGCACGGTTAATTTATTTGATGGGCGCGTGGTGACAGAGAATTTCCACGTGTAAGATAAAAATCACCTGACTTTAATAAAAATCACCCGAAAATATTCAACACCAAACCCGGATGGAATCACCCGACTTAAATTACATCACCTGACTTTACACATTATGACCCTGAAAACGCCATTTGAATTCAAATTTTTCTTGGTAAGAAAGAAATCACCCGTTCACACACATTGTAAGAAATCACCCGACTAAGGTGCCGCAGGAGCTTAATACTCCTGCGGCTATTAAATCTGACAAGATGGTTTTCCAATATCCATAAACTGAAGCATTATGGCCTACAAACTTTTGCTCTGGCTGGCATTTTTATTTTATTTGCTGATTCACCCCAGGGCTTGATGAAAACCTCATTTTGCAGGAGGGTATTTTCCAACAGAAGTCAGAATCTGTCTGCGTAATACCCGATCGGGCTCATTGAAATCCAAAATTTTTACCGTTGCACGACCAATCTCAGTCTTAGGCAAAATTTGTCCTTCAAAAAGATAGAAGTGCTCATCCCAACGATCCGTTCTGGGATTAAAAAAACGGTATAATGTATCTTCTGGCGGGAAAAGTGTAGCAATGTCGCTGCCTTTATTGGAGTTACAGGTAAGGCAGCTATAAGCAAGATTGCCTTCTGAAGTTGCTCCGTTGTGTTTGATACTAATGATATGATCTATTTGGCCACTCCAAATGAGTTGATCCTGATGCATCAGACAATATTCGCAACATAATCCGGCTCTGGCTGCAACAAAGGCGCGCAGTTTATCAGGGATGGAGCGGCTCATTCTGAAGGATTTGGTAGGCGCGCGCTTTGGCTAAACCCAATACATTTTCAATAAGCACGTATTTATCCAACTCCCGTTCTTCGGCATACGTAAGTTGACCGGCGCTTTTTTTCAACAACAAATCCTGCAATTCCTTCAAATTTTGAGGGGCGGGTTTGAAGTTAAGTACCTGATGAGGATTGGCTTTCGCCAACATTTCAGCAAGTTCATCAAGAATATCTACAGCCACCATAATACCAGATTTTATACAAAGTAAAACCATTCTAACGAAAATAACAAGACAACCAACATGGTCGAACTCAAAGATATTGAACGTTATTACCAGAACGGCGCCTCCAAAGCCTGGGTGCTGCGCAATATTACCGCGCACATTGCAGAAGGCGAATTTGTCAGCATCATGGGCCCCAGCGGTTCCGGAAAAAGTACCTTGCTGCACATCCTCGGCATGTTGGACGAACCTACGGACGGTGAATACTGGTTTTTGGGCGAAGCCGTACACAAATTCAATGAACGCCGCCGAACCGAACTCTACCAGCAGTACATCGGATTCGTTTTTCAGGCCTACCACCTCATTGATGACCTCACGGTTTACGAAAACTTGGAGACCCCGCTGTTGTACAAAAAAGTGCCTTCTTCAGAGCGCAAAAGCCGCATTGCCGACCTGCTCGACCGCTTCAATATGGTGGCCAAAAAAGACCTGTTTCCCAACCAGCTTTCTGGCGGACAACAGCAATTGGTGGGCGTAGCGCGGGCTTTGATTGGCAATCCGCGCCTCATTTTAGCCGACGAACCTACGGGCAACCTGCAAAGCCCACAGGCGAAAGAAATCATGGAAGTCTTCAAACAACTGAACAAAGAAGACGGCGTCACGATCATTCAAGTGACCCATTCTGACATCAATGCCCGCTATGGCAACCGGATTTTGCATTTGATGGATGGAAATGTGGAAAGGGAGGAAATTGTGAAATGAGGTTTACTATATAGTTTTTTTTTCACCACATAGTTCACATAGGGGTTTTCACATAGTTCACATAGTCGCGGTGCCGAGTGGGCAATATACAGCTATGTGTTCTATGTGAAAAAAACTATTGTGAACTATGTGGTAAAAAAATAAAAAACTATGTGGTAAAAATTCAAAACCCAATTCTATAATTAAGCCTAAAACCCACCATGATCAAAAATTATTTCAACCTCGCCCTGCGGCACTTATCCAAAAACCGCACCTACGCTGCCATTAATATTTTGGGTCTTGCAACGGGCGTCGCAGCCTGTTTGCTGATTTTCAGGCTGGTGCGCTACGAATTGAGTTTCAATACTTTTTATAAAAACCAGGACCGCATCGCGCGCATTGTCACCAACGACAAAAGCGAAACGGAAGGCGAAGGCTTCACACCGGGCATTCCCATTCCGGCGATGGATGAAATGCAGCAAACGGTTACCCAGTTTGCCCAGTTTGCGCGGATTCACACGACGTGGCCGACCATTTCCATCCCGGATCAATCGGGCAGTTCCAGCGCAGCAGCAGGCCGCAAATTTGATACGGATGATGAACGCGAGACCGGCATCTTTGCCGAGCCTGCGTTTTTCCATATTTTCGACTGGCAATGGTTGGCTGGCGATCCAAAGTCATCGCTGACAGACCCCAATTCCGTGGTAATGGCCAGAACGATGGCCGAAAAATGCTTCGGTACCTGGCAAATGGCGGTGGGCCAAACCGTGCTCATGGACAACGCCGTGCTGCTGAAAGTGAACGGTGTAGTG
>JBJXFD010000116.1:0-5498 GCA_046153985.1 Saprospiraceae bacterium | reverse complement strand
CCTGTCATTCAGGCCGTGCCGGATGATTTGGTACCGGAAGAAACGCCGGTTTTTCAGGATCAGAGTATTGACGATCAAACAGAAGTTGAACGTCCTGCTCCGGTAGCTGATGCACCGCCACCACCGCCACCGCCGCCGCCGCCGCCAAAAGAAGAAGAAACAGAAATCTTCAAAGTGGTGGAGCAAATGCCCCGCTTCCCTGGCTGTGAAGATGCTGGCGGAACAGAAGCTGAAAAAAAGCAGTGTGCAGATAAAAAGATGCTTGAATTCATCTATAAAAACATCAAGTACCCTGCTATTGCCCGTGAAAACGGCGTAGAAGGTACTGCTGTGATCACCTTTGTGGTTGAAAGAGACGGCAAAGTGACGGATATTCAGATCGTGCGTGATATTGGCGCCCAGTGCGGCCAGGAAGCCCAGCGCGTCGTTGAATTGATGAATTCACAAAACATCAAATGGACGCCCGGCAAACAGCGCGGACGCCCGGTTCGCGTGCAGTTTAACCTGCCCGTGAAGTTCAAGCTTGAGTAAGCGAAACCGCTTCTTTTTCAAGATAATAGATGAGACATCCTGAGTTTTCGGGATGTCTCATTGTATTTTAGCTAAGAACCCGCAAAATTTGCATTTGCAATTCCTCCGGCTTAATGGGTTTGCTCAGGTAACCATTCATGCCGCTGTGCAGGCAGCGCTCTTCTTCCTGTTTGGAAGCGTTGGCGGTTAGTGCAATGATGGGAATATCGCTTTGGCGGCGGATTTCAGTAGCGGCGTCTATGCCGTTCATGACGGGCATTTCGATGTCCATAATCACTAGATCATAGCGGCTCCCGCGACATTTTTCTATGCCTTCCATACCATTCGAAGCGACTTCTACGGAAACCATTTCCGACCAGGAAGTCAATACGTGGCGCGTAGCAATCTGATTGAGAATATGGTCTTCCACCAGCAAAATATTGATGGGCGCGAAAGGTTTATTTTTGACCCCGATTTTGTGCAGTTCCGAAGAGGAAAAGGGTAATTCTAAGAAAATAGAACTGCGGCGCGTTTGCGTATGTTGAATTTCAGCTTTACCCCCCAGCAAATCGGTCAGTTTGAATAAAATGAACAGGCAAAGCTGATCGTACTCTTCGTTCTCGTCGTTCAGGAAAAGCAGGTTTTGCCAGTTCTCCTTCGAGTTTATAATTTGCGAAAAGCCTTCAGTGATCAATTCTTTGCCGGCATATCGCACCTCTACCAGCAAGCTGATCCGGCCTTTTCCGTGTATTTTTTTATTCAAAATCACGTCAATCGGGCTCTTGGGGAACGTATTCCGCAGTGCCAGAATAACGGCGTTGTGAATGGCCTGGGTTACTTTTTCCACGTCGCAGACAATGGCTTTTGGCAGCGTAGCTTCCTCTTTGAAGTTCAGTTCAATGTTTTCCTGTCGGGCTTTTAGCAACAACACTTTTTGCAAAGACCCCAGCATGGTGGACATACGAACCTCCTCATCGTGGGTGTTGGCACTTTCTGTCAGCAACAGCACATAGTTAAGCAGGTTGTTGAGCACCAGATAAAGGTCGTCGAAAGAGGTTTTTAACCCTTCTGCAAAATCCCGTTGTTGTGGCGAGAGCTTGGTTTGCTGAAGCATGTACAAAAGGTTCATGGCAGAAGACAACGGTGTTCGAACGCTGAAGCTGAGCTTGGAAAGCGCTTCTTCTTTGATGGTGGGGGCTTGTTGTTGGCTTTGTGCTTTGTTGCGGTCCGTTTCTTTTTGCTCCGTGATGTCTTGAACCGTTCCCATCAACATGATTTTATTGGCGCGTTCTTCATAGTTGACCCGAGCCTGAGCAAGGAGGTATTTTATTTTATTCTGAACGAGAATGCGGTGTTCGGCTTTAACCGGCTTTCCGGTTTTGATGGCTTCTTCAAAAAAATCAGAGACAATTTTACGATCCTCGATGTATACATAGTCTTTGTAATCGCGCAGTGTCGGGGCAAAACTATCCGATTCAAGTCCAAAAAACCTGAACATTTCTTTTGACCAGGTCATGCTACTAGAAACCAGATCCATATCCCAGGTTGCAAACTTTGCGATTTCCTGAACGTCCAGCATGCGTTTGTCTTTCATGGATAATTCTTCCTTTTGTAACTTCAACGCCGCTCGTTGTTCAAACCGTTCAACAGCAGATTTAATGATTCGAGCCAATTGCTTGCCATCGAATTCTCCTTTGATTAAATAATCCTGGGCTCCGACTTTGACTGACTGCAACCCAATTACCTCGGTTTTGAGGCTGGTCATTACAATAATGGGAACCTCCGGAGCTTCCTCCAGGAAATTTCTGAATGTATTCAAAGAGGGGTTACCGAGCAGCGAAAGGTCGAGCAAGACGAGTTGTATCGGTTGTCCCCTCAGCGCTTCCAATCCCTCGGTGTAAGAATCAGCGTGGATGATGTTGTACCGAAACCCAACATCATCCAGACACTTTTTGATTTGGTTCACATCGGAAGCATTGCTTTCGACAATCAGAATATTGATGTGCATAACTGGTGTGTAAAATTTGTTTCCGTAATGTTGTACTCAAAATCCAGGGTATATTTGCCGAATCGAAATTCGTTGAGCATGCATTCTATTGAAAATTACAAAGCTGTTTTTGAGCAATACCTCAACCAGGGACACTTCACCCAGGAGCCGAAAGGGTTGTACGAACCGGTCAATTACATCCTCCGGGTAGGCGGAAAAAGACTGCGTCCGCTTTTGGCGCTCATGGGGTACCATGTTTTTGCCGATGATTTCCGGCAGGCATTGCCCGTGGCCATGGCCGTTGAACTTTTCCACAATTTCAGCCTCATCCACGATGATATTATGGATGAAGCCCCTTTGCGCCGCGGCATTCCAACCGTTCACAGCCACTTTGGCCTGAATTCCGGCATCCTTTCAGGGGATGTGATGCTCATCTATGCGCAGCAATACTTGCTTGATGCCGGCGATGCGCCCCTGAGTGCCCGCCTCCTCAAATCTTTTAACCGCTGCGCAATTCAGGTCTGCGAAGGGCAACAGTGGGACGTTGATTTTGAACGGATGGACACCGTAACCATCCCACAGTACCTGCGCATGATCGAATACAAAACAGCCGTACTCTTAGCTTGCAGCCTGGAAATGGGGGCTATGACCGCCGGCGCATCCGATACAGACCGCCATCACTTGTATGAATTTGGCCGCAAACTCGGCATTGCTTTTCAGTTGCAAGATGATATTCTTGACTCATTCGGAAACGCCGAAAAATTTGGCAAAAAAGTCGGTGGCGATATCGTCCAAAATAAAAAAACGTTTTTGATTTTGAAAGCCTTAGAACTTGCCGATCCTGCTGATAAAGCGAACTTAATTCACCTTATGAGCACGTCGGCAAGCGACGAACACGCCAAAATCCAGGAAGTGACTACCTTGCTCCGGCAATTAAAAGTACCTGACCTTGCAAAAGAAGAAAGGAACCTTTATCACCATCAGGCGATCGAACATCTGGATCAGGTTTCTGCACCTCGTGACCGAAAGTTGGCCCTGTATCAATTAGCAGAATACCTGCTCGACAGGGACTTGTAGGCGCCTGTTTTGAATACGGTGTTCGAGCGTGAAAGAAAAAACGAATAAGCTTAAAAACAGGGGGAGGGTGTGTATTGTTTGTTGGAAATTCGGAGTATACTTTAATTAGTGTCCGTCCATTTAGTCGAGTGTCTGCTCTTTAGAGTTCGAAGCCTCGGACTCTAAAGACAAACACTCATCATTAGAATAAAAAAAGGCGATCATTTGTGGTGACCGCCTCTAATATAACCCCAAAAAACCAAATGAAAACATCTTTATTGCGAGTAAAACGCACTTTTCAATTTGTGGTCAAAGACACTTAATATCAACGATGCTTTGAGCTATAGGTTGCTACTGTGTGTCTGTTGACAATACAAAGATAACATCTTTGTATTAACGTGTGGTAATTTTTTCAACTTTTTTTTTATATTTTTTTAAAAAAAAGTTTTCCACAATCTTATTAAGGTCAATGACTTATAGGCTTCACGTTAGCAATCAAAAGCTTACGGAAGATCAGTTCGGTTGATAATTGAACGCTTCAGTTCAATTTACCTTTCCCCACGTTGTCCCCTCTTTGCCGTCCTTCAACTGAAGTTGCAGGTTTGCCAATGCATCGCGGATTTTGTCTGACGTACCCCAGTCTTTCCTGGCGCGGGCTTCCTGTCTGATTTCTATCACAAGTTGCATCAGGCCGTCGAGGGTTTTGCCATCGCCGGATCCTGCCTGTTGGGATTCGTCTAACAATCCAAACACATCAAAGACGAAATGGTTGAATGTTGCTTTTAGTTTTTCAAGGCTTTCCACAGTAATATCTTCCAGCGACAATTGGCCGCCTTTCAAACTATTCACTTTGGTGACCAGCTCAAACAAGCGGGCCAGTGATTTTGGGGTATTGAAATCGTCGCTCATTTCAGCATGCACGTCGGCCATCAACTGGTTGAGTTCGGCGTCAAGGGCCGTAGCCGAGCCATTGCCGGGGTGCTGCATTGCCTGCACGAGCCGGGTCGCCTCCATAAGGCGAAGATAACCTTTTTCTGCGGCTTGCAAGGCTTCGTCCGACACATCCAGCGTGCTGCGGTAGTGCGTTTGGAGCATAAAAAAGCGCACCACCATTGGGCTGTAGCCTTTGGTTACGTGAATGCTGTCTCCAGTGAATAACTCATTGGGACTGATGGTGTTCCCATCGCTTTTGCTCATCTTCTTACCATTCAGCAGCAGCATGTTGGTGTGCAGCCAATAGCGGGCCGGAGCGCAGTCGCAAGCGCCGTAACTCTGGGCCACTTCATTCTCGTGGTGCGGAAATTTCAGGTCGCCGCCGCCGCCGTGAATGTCGAAGGTTTTGCCCAGATATTTCGTGCTCATGGCCGAGCACTCCAGGTGCCAGCCAGGAAAGCCTTCCGACCATGGAGAGCGCCAGCGCATGATGTGTTCAGGCGCCGCTTTCATCCAGATGGCGAAGTCGGCCGGGTGGTTTTTTTCGTCCTGATTTTTCAGGTTTTCGCGGGTTTCGGCGAGCAACTCGTCCACCACCCGGCCAGAAATCTGTCCGTAAACGCCTTTATCTTTGATGAATTTTAGCGTATCAAAATACACGGAACCGTTGCGCTCGTAGCCATAGCCGTTTTTGAGAATGGCTTCCACCATTTCAATCTGCTCCGGAATATGGCCGGTAGCACGTGGCTCGATGCTCGGCGGTGAGACGTTGAAAATGCGCATGATGTGGTGGAAGCCGTTCGTGTATTTTTCCACGATTTCCATGGGTTCCACCTGTTCTAAGCGGGCGCCTTTCAGAATGCGGTCTTCGCCGTCGTCCAGCAAGTGGCCCACATCGGTGATGTTGCGCACGTAGCGCACCTTGTAGCCGAGGGCGATCAGGTACCGGTAAATGATGTCGAAACTGATGAAAGTGCGGCAGTTGCCAAGGTGTACATCGTTATAAACAGTA
>JBJXFD010000268.1:0-3719 GCA_046153985.1 Saprospiraceae bacterium | reverse complement strand
CAACTGACCACTGAAAACGGCACAACCAGCCGCCGCTTCGTAGTTGCAAAGTAGACGACAGTTTTTTAAATAATCTGTAAAACAAAGAGCCTTTCCAGACAACCTGGGAAGGCTTTTTGTTTCTTTGTAAGGTAGGAATTGGGTCGTCCAGCTCCTGCCTTTATTTTTTTGTTCACTTAAAGCTATGAAAATTATGACACGAGTTTCACGTGCATTCGTGCGCTATTTGGCTATTACAGCATTCGTAACAACATGTATGCCATTCGCCAGCGCCCAATTCCACACCCTCACCCTAAATGGCGTTGATTATCCACTCCTCCGAGCAGCTTTCGGCGACTGCTCCCCGGATACGTTTACCGGAGAATGGGTAATTTCCCAAGACGCCACAGCTCCGCTTACTGACGGTTGCCAGGAAATCAGCAACGTTGCAGGCAAAATCGCCCTGATTGACCGAGGCGCCTGCAGTTTTGACGTAAAATGCCTCAACGCACAAACCGGAGGCGCCACGGCAGTCGTCATTTGCAACAACACCATTGCTACCAATGTGATTCTGATGACAGCCACAACGGTTGGCGGACAGGTCAACATTCCCTGCTTTATGATGTCAAAACCAAACTGCGATGTCCTTCGGCTGTTGACCCCGATGGAGGTCGTTATTGCACCAGATGAGCCCGAAGTTGTAGTTTGGGGCAATCAACTTGGGGAAGGCGACTTCAATGGCGGGTTGAACGGCTGGGAACTCAACAACATTTCCTGCGCGAACGGCGCCATGGAGTTTGATCTTTGGCGTTGGGCGGCTGACGGTCGGGCAGCAGGCGGCGCATTTGGCGAAGCAACCTTGTTGTCCCGGACGGTATGCAACGGCGCGATGGTTTTCAACTCTGATTTTTACGACACCAATGGCGACGAAGCGACACAAGGCCAGGGGCCTTGTACGGCTGTTCAGGAAGGGGAATTGATTTCTCCGGCCATTGATCTAACCAATACCTCGGTTGCCGGGGTGAGCCTCCAGTTTACCCAATTGACCCGCCAGTACCTGAGCCAGTATTTTGTAGGGTACAGCATCAACAATGGCAATGACTGGACCGAGGTAGAAATCAACACCGAACTTCCGGTCAACAGCGACATCATCACTTCTACCATCCGGGTGCCGATTCCCGGCGCCGTTGGTTCTTCACAGGTGCGGGTGAAGTTTCGTTATTTGGCAAATTATTATTACTGGGCCATTGACGATGTTCGCTTGGTTGAGCAGGAAGCCAACAACCTCCAGGTGAATGATAACTTCTATGCGATTGCCCAGAACGCTGCCACACCGTTGGCTTTGGTGGAACCAATCCACTTCTTAGCAGATATTTCCAATATTGGCGCTTCCACGCAGACCAATGTGAACCTGAACATGACGATTTTGAAATCGGACAACTCCGTTGCATTTGATGAAGATTTGTCTTACGGTGACGTCAACGGCAATTCGATCATCGAAAACATTCCGTTTACGACAAGCTATACGCCGGATGCGATTGATGCCTATGCAGCGACGTATTCCATCTCTTCTGATCAGGTGGATTTTGACGAAACCAACAACGCGTTGTCGTTCGAGTTTACTGTCACGGATTCCATCTGGGCGAAAGAACTGGGCCAAACCCGACTCATTGTTCCGGCTGGAAACAACTGGGAGGCTGGTGAACCACATACCTGGGCTTATGGAAACCATTTTGCCACACCGGATCTGGGCGGCGCAGAGATTTACGCCACCAGCGTTTCTTTCTCAATTGATAACTCACAGAATGCCGGGGCAGCTGCGGGCGAGGTTCCACAGATCACGTTGTACCAATGGACGGATACCAACAACGATGGCAACGTTCAGGATGCAGAACGGACCGGCATTACGTTCGCTTCCTATGTGGTGACGGGCACAGAGGCGGCTACCGACATCATCACGGTGCCTTTGAACGACTTCACCTTGCTGGAAAGCAATACGCATTATTTGGTGATGCTGGAATATACGGCGCCTGACGCCCTCACGGACCTGTGGCTGGCTGCAAGCGATGCCTTCGATTACAGTGCCATGGCTTTCCTGAATGGCCCGGACATCCTGGCCCGGCCACGCTTTGGAAGCATGCTGGCAATCGGTGAACTTTCAACGGCGGAGTACAGCTCCAACGGTTTCGGCAGGGACCTCGTGCCTGTCGTGCGCCTGAATACAGGTTTCGTGACGGGTACAAAAGATCCTCTTGGCGCCAATAACCGCGTGGAAGTTTATCCGAACCCGGTGCAGGATGTGCTGAATGTAGATTATAATCTGGAGCAAATGGCAGGGAACCTGAACATCCGCGTACTCGATCTCATGGGCAAAGTGGTCATGGAGCGTCAGTACAGCCAGGTTAAAAAAGACAACATCGAATTCAGCGTAAAAGCATTGCCAGCAGGCACTTATCACGTGCAACTGATCACCGAAAACGGCACCACCAGCCGCCGTTTCGTGGTTGCAAAGTAGCCGACAGTTTTTGAATTATCGCATCATTAACATGAACCATTCCGAATAGTTGGGATGGCTCATGTTATTTTTGGGGGTAATGATGCCGTGTAGGTGCAGCGCACCCCAAATATTTGTAACCACCAGATCATAATAGTTGCGCTAAGGTGCAGCGCACCGAAACAAGGGTTATGCCGTATGCGGATATTGCGGTGCGATGCACCTCGCTACCCTATATGCCCGTGGTTCTACAAAGGTCAGTGGTGCGCTGCACCTCAACCCCGAAATTCGGAATGTCTCATCTTTTTGCAAATGTTTTACGCTGAAAACCATATATTTAAGCATTCCTTATTGATTCTTTTCCTTAACCCTTAAATCCTTTAAACCATGAATCATTTCTTACGCGCTCTACGCTTTTCCCTTGTTACACTATTGATGTCCGCTTTACTTCCCAACCTCACCACCGCCCAGGAAGCTTTTGTAATGAAAGCAAATGGTGAGGAATACCCGGTAATTGCAGCGCTTTTCGGCGAACCCGGTTATTGCAACGCTTCCGGCCTTACCGCCGAATGGGTGATCGCCCTTGACACCGTTCCTCCGGTGACGGACGCCTGTCAGGCGCCAATGAATGACCTTATGGGAAAAATCGCGCTGGTTGACCGCGGCATGTGCAGTTTCGATTCCAAATGCCTCAAAGCACAGCAGGCAGGCGCTATTGCTGTGATCGTATGCAACAACTCGAATGTTGCACCCATTGCCATGGGAATTGCTGTCCCCAGCATCAGTGCCTTAATTAACATCCCCTGTTTCATGGCTTCAAAGCAGGATTGCGATGTACTCCGGCTACTGACGCCCCTCGAAATCAGCGTGGTGCCTGTATATCCTAAATTCCCTAAAGCCAAGGTTCTATGGGGCAAATATGCCGGACAAGGCGATTTTGGGGGCGGCCTCAATGGCTGGACAGTTCAAAATGCCACTTGTTCAAATGGCGTAGAAGACTTCGAGGTCTGGCGGTGGGATGCAGACGGCGTTTTAAACAACAATCCAGCTTCAGAAGGGGCAATTGCCATCCATGCTCCATCTGCTTGTAACGGCGCCGCTTTTTTTGATTCGAGGTTGTACGACGCCACGTCGCAGCCGCCTTGCACCGCCCCGCAAAGCGGCGAATTGGTTTCTCCGGTCATCAATTTGAGCAATGTTGATGTCCCCGGTGTGAGCCTTCAATTTTTCCAGGTCGTGCGCAACC
>JBJXFD010000017.1:0-10199 GCA_046153985.1 Saprospiraceae bacterium | reverse complement strand
GAGTTTGACAACGATGAAGCAATGCTGACTTATCGCAAGACCATTGAATTTTCAGGTAACTCAACCATTCAAGTGGTGTTAATAGATAAATCCAAGGACGTAGACCAGATCCGGAACTTGTTCCACGACCAGGGCTGCGTTTCGGAAAAAGTACATGACGGTTATTTTTCAATGGAGGTTCCTTCCACTGTTGACTATAGAAAAATCAAACAACAACTTGACGAGTTGGAAGCACAGGAGACCATTGAGTACGCAGAATCTTGTTTAGCGGACGGACACAGACGGTGATGTAGGTATTTTTTTTACTTTTGTCTAAGCGCACAAATCGCTATTAGCTCCTCACATTTATTAATCCAAAATTTGAATCATTATGTCGTTTCAAGCATACATTGACAACATTAAAGTTAAAACAGGTAAAAGCCCTGACGACTTTAAGAAACTTGCAGAAGAAAAGGGGTTCCTGCAAAATGGGCAACTTTTAAAAACTGTAAAAGCAACCGAAATTACAAATTGGCTTAAAGACGAATTTGAATTAGGACACGGACACGCTATGGCAATTTACGCAATATTCAAAGGAAAAACTGAGTAACAAGAATGGAATCAAAACACATCCAAACCTTGCACCCAAAGCCAGGGAAGACCAATAAAAAAATCTCTCTGGAAAAGTACGAATTCATAAAAGAAAATATTTTAAGCATATTGAGCGAAGCTGAATTGACACACACTGAATTGATGGAAGCACTATACTCACGGGTAAAAGATAATTTTGAAGGCGGTGTTCAGTGGTATGGGGAAACCGTAAAACTTGATTTAGAAGCTAGGGGCATAATTGAACGAACTAAATCAAAACCTGAAAAGTACAAATTAAAAACAACGAACCGCTAACATGGCCATTCAACTTACCAAAAGATATGGAAGTTGACACGCTAAACTATGGGAACGGAGACTTTTCAAAATATCAGAAATTTGAACTTATTGGCAATAAAAAACGGGTGACATACACTGATTCGAATATTAAGAAAACATGATTGGCATGCCTTGGAACCCAAAAACATACAATCAATTTAAAAACATCCGATACCAACCTTTTTTTGATTTGATGGAGTTGATATCCGAAAATCAGTTAAAAAATTGCGTAGACATAGGATGTGGCACAGGAGAACAAACAAGTATCTTATCTAAAAAATTTGACAAAGCAGTTTTTTGGGGCATTGATCCTTCGCGTGAAATGCTTTCAAAAAGTAAGGAATGGGAGCACAATAACCTGCATTTTAAAAATGCTTCGGTTGAAGAATTTATTGCTTCAGACACGAATCGAAACTGGGATTTGATTTTCAGCAACGCTGCATTGCAATGGTCTGACAATCACTGGGAATTGTTCCCTAAGTTAATCTCACAGTTAAGCGACCATGGTCAGTTTGCCGTGCAAATGCCGGTTCAAAGAGAAAACCTGCTCAACAAAATCTTATTAGACCTGGTGCAAAAAAAACCCTTCTCTGATTTTTTGGCCAATTGGAAAAGAGAATCGCCTGTATTAAGTATGGATGATTACGCACAAATCATGTTTGAGTGCGGGCTAAAAGAAATTCAAATCATCCAAAAGGTTTATCCAATCATCGCCGAAGCCCCGGAAAAGTTATTCGATTTCATCTCCGGTTCAGCCTTAATTCCTTACTTGGAAAGGTTGTCTGAAAGCGAACAAAAACTTTTTGTATCCGAGTATAAAAGCCGGATTGATCAGGCATTTAAGAGGTTTCCTGCGATTTATGCTTTTAAAAGGTTGCTGCTGTATGGAAAAAAGGGAAGTCAATAAGGCCGCGCCTGTTTCACATAAATTTTCCGACTGCCCATATCTAATTTAAACTCAATATCCATGGCGAAATCAAAAAAATCTGCGCCTAATGCCATCCAGTCGCCGGCATGATAAAAATGCTTTTTGATTGCGTACAGATAAGAAGCCAGCAATTGAATTTCATCCATACGGAGCGATGGTTGAAAATCATTGCCATCACGGTATAAATGCCGGGTTATGGCAACGCCGTTTCAAGTAAAATTTGTCCGGCTTGTGTTGAATTCATTCCATAGTCGTTAAAACGATTTCTTCCGGTGAGGTTACACCTTTGGATAAAATATTTGCCAAGTTCGGTTATCCGATTTCTGATATTTTCTTTATTTTCACGACGCGGCATCGTGGTGAATGCCCAGCGGGTATTCAAGTGAAGGGATGCACACAGCAGTGTGCCGTAGCCGATTGGTGAATTCCCGAACAAGCTCTAACACATGTTGCCGGTACTTTCACCCACCAAAACCCAAAACAATAAAAATATAATGAAATACCTAATTACAACAACCCTCATTTTAACGACCTTCATTGTTTTAAGTTGCCAGGATAATAAAAAGGAGTTATCCAAAATGCAACCAAAGAACGAACAGCAAACAAATAAAGTGCAACCTGAGAACAAGGCAAAGGAAGACACCCTGTTTAAAAAAACGAACAAATCTTATTTAATTAAAATTTACAATTCAAAATATCTTGATACAGAAAACGTGTTAATCAATGAACACAAGATAATATTGTCAAAAAAGGAATTCAATATTAAATATAAAAACATTGACTCAACAGCAACAACGTTTTGGGAGTGCGGCAGCCCATTTGAATGGTTAGATAGAGACTGGATGATTAGAAAGTATGGAGGTACTTTTGAAAGATTTGATGGAAAAATTACGACCATTTATGGTAAATGGATAGAATTTAACACAAACAATCATATTGTATTATTTGACATGGCTTTCGCGAAACACAATTCTTTCAGAATTATTTCTCATAACATCGTTCTAAATAAAAACACAACACTGAAAGAATTCCAAGAAATGTTTCCAAATTCAGAAATGGAAAAATTAGAAAATCAGGATGAGGTTAGATTTAGATTTCGTTTGGATCCCGATTCAGACGATGCATTTCTGTTCGATTTTAAGGATGGAAAACTAAATTATTATACTCTATGGTGGTTATTATGTTAAAAGAACTACCCCTTCAGGCGTTTCGCAAAAAAAAACGCTGCTGACACGAGGCTCTGCCCACAGCTGTCTGGAACGCTGTGGAACACAGCTGTTCCTTCCGCGTTCTCCGTGTTCGCAGCGTCATCCGCGTTCCAATTGTGCTTTTTCAGGAACGCGGATGACGCAAATGACGCAGATTTCGCGGATTGCTGTGCTAAATCCGATCGGCGCATTTGCCTTCGGCAAGGTTCCAGACAGCTGTGGGCTCTGCCTCGTGTCTACTATTTTCCGGGCTATGCCCGATGCCGATGGTACTCTTACAATCCCGCCAACGCCCCACCCTTCACAAACAACCGATCCACCCGTTCCTCCACAGCCCGATCACCAACCAGCGGCGGCGCGTGGTGCGGCTTGATGCGGGCGTCAATGACCAGTGGCCCCCGGCAACCCCAGTGTTTGTGTTGTACAAAGCTGTCCACGCCGTAAAGATCGTGCGAAGGATTAGCGCGCGTGAAAGTCGTCCACACAAAATTGTTCACCGACGCTGCGGCGAAAGCGCTGTCGTCGGTTAATACCACCAGCGGAATGCCTTCCAATTGGAAGCGGCTCAGGTAATCGGTCAGCCGCTCGCAGTCTTTGGCAGAAGATTCCCCTGTAAATTTCGGTCCGCGGATGGCCAGCACGCCCGGTTGTGCAAACACTGGTTCCGAAAAACCTTCCAGGAGGTTAAAATCCGCAGGCAATTCGCGCGCGAGTTCCCGACGGCGAGGTCCGCAGGCAGCAACCACCACTTTCGAGCCCGAATTCCAGTCGGAGCCCGAATAATCGAGGGTGTCAATGATCGTTCGGGTATGAAAATGCAGGTCGCGGGTCCAGTCCACACGCTCCAGGATATGCTGCAAAAAAGCGGGAATATCTCTCGTAGCAAGCGAAGCATAATCCTCGCGGGCGGCAATGAACAGGAATTTTGCCAAAGAGGTTTGTCCCGAACCTAAGATGCGGTTGGCCTGCGCCAGGATCTCTTCCGGCACGTGCCGTTCCCGGAAAGGCATGTAGCGTTCGCTGCCAATGGCCAGCAAGAGGGGGTGAACGCCGGCTGCATCCACTGCGTGTATTTCCGAAACGCCGGGGAACTCCTGCGGCGTCAGCAATTTGACCAATTGGTGGATGAGGTATCCGAAGCTCGAATCTTCCTGTGGCGGGCGGCCAACCACCGTAAAATGCCAGATGGCGTTGCGGCGGTGGTACACTTTATGCACCTCCATCACCGGAAAATCGTGCGCTAAGCTGTAATAGCCAAGGTGGTCGCCAAACGGGCCTTCCGGCTTTTTCAGGTCTTTTCGGATGGTGCCCGTGATGACAAAATCAGCGTCTCCGGAAAGGAAATAATTGTCGCGCCAATCGTAGCGGAAACGCCGGCCACCCATTAAGCCGGCAAAAGTGAGTTCCGAAAGCCCTTCCGGTAACGGCATAATCGCTGAAAAAGCATGCGAAGGCGGGCCGCCAACAAAAATTGAACACCGGAATGGCTCGTCGCTTTGCAGGTATTGCGTATGGTGTACACCGATGCCGCGGTGCAACTGATAGTGCAGGCCGATTTCGCGGTTCGGGATATAATCGTTGCCCGAAAGCTGGATGCGGTACATGCCGATATTGCTTTGCATGGCGTTCCGGCTGCCCGGAGGCAGAGTGAAAACCTGCGGCAGGGTGACGAAAGCACCGCCGTCGTCGGGCCAGGATTTTACTTGGGGCAATTGATCAATGGTCGTGGTGCCCCAGGCAGAAGCAATGCCAAACCGGCTGCGCATGGGCAACGCCGACAGCGCCGTGAACGGAGCGCCCAAATAGCGCAGGGGTCGCTTGAGAAAATTGGTCGGATCGGCTTTTAATTCGATGACGCGTTTGACACGCTCCAGGGTATGCCGAAACAAAAATTCTGTCCGCTCGTAAGTGCCGTACAAGTTGGAGGCTGCCGGAAACGGGCTTCCTTTCACCCGCTCGAACAACAAGGCCGGGCCGCCCGCATCATATACCCGGCGGTGAATTTCCGCCATTTCCAAATTCGGGTCAACTTCCTCCCGGATGCGCACTAACTTGCCGTGCCGTTCCAGGTCTGTTACACATTCATGCAAACTTCGATAGGACATAAACATTGTGTTTTTGTAGCTTTTTACCACATAGGGTGCAGTGCACCGAAATACCCCAGCGCTTTGCGCTTGTTCGGAACCCCTGAACAAACGCTAAGAAATTACGAATTTATAAAAAGATAACGCATTCAGAACAATGACCACTTTCATTTGTTTCAAAAAAAAATGAAAATAAAAAATATGATCGCTTTTTATTTGCCTCAATCCAAAACCTTAGCTGCCTTTTTAGCGCAGGAAAAAGAACTCGCCCTCACCTATCAGCAGCACGGCGCTTCCGCAAAAGCTGAAAAAGTGCCCGGGTTCGACAATGATTTTCAGCGCGTTATCATCGGGCAGGGCGTGCCTGCCTTTGAGCAAGGCTGCGAAGCGATCCGGCATTGGCGCATGTTTCCATCACCGTGGACAGTCATTCTCCCCCAGACTCCCCCAATTCAGGCCGGGGCTACAGTCGCCATCTATGTGAAAGCCTTCGGTTTATGGTGGCGCAACTCCTGCCGCATCATTTATGTGGTGAATGAACCGGGGCGCTTCGGGTTCGCTTATGGCACTTTGCCGGGCCATATCGAATGCGGAGAAGAACTGTTCCTGGTGGAGCAGGACGAAAACGGGCAGGTTTGGTACACCATCCGGGCGTTTTCAAAGCCCAGGCACTGGTTGGCTAAAATTGCCTACCCGCTGATGCGTTTGTTTCAGGCGCAGTTTCGGCGGGATTCCGCAAAAGCGATGAAAAACGCTGTCAACAACCCCGCTTCAAAATGATGAATTACACAAAAATAGCCGGCATTGGTACAATTCTATGGCTGTTGCTGCTCATTTGGGTCAGGCCCGATGCGAGCCACGACGAATGGGCGCGGGTGCTGCTGGCGCTGGCCGTGCTGGTGTGGACGCCAATGGCTTTCAGGCTTTTGCGCTACCCTGATTTATATGCAATAGGGACGGGATTAGCCGGTGGCTTGCTGGCGGTATCGTTGTTCCTGCCTGCGGGCTTAGTTTCGGGTACGCTTTCATGCGGATGGCTGATTGTGGGGCTTTGGAGCTTTCAACGCGGCTGGTTACAGCTCCGGGCATGGCGTCGGGCGCCGAAAAATATGGCCATTGGCGCAGGGCAGGCATTTCTGCTGGTTGGCTGTTTTTGGGCGGTTTTTGACCGTTTCGGGTGGCGGCCGCTTGGCTTCGACCCGGCCATTGTGTTGCTCACGGCCGTTCATTTTCATTACGCTGGTTTCATTTTCCCTTTGCTGGCCGGATGGTTGCAGGAATTTTCTCCCGGATACACCAGCCGGTTTGCAGCCCTGTTGGCCATTCTTGCTATCCCCATGACTGCCGTAGGCATTACTGTACTCCAAGTGAGCGGCGTCTATTGGCCGGAAGCTTTGGCGGCAACCCTTGTGGCGCTTTCGGGCTGGCTTTGCGGGTTTGGTTACCTGCGTTTGGCTATTCAAAAAAGGTCGTCCGTTGCGGCTCGTATTGCCGGCGTTGGCCTTGCATGCTGTCTGTTTTTTAGCATGACGCTGGCTTTGGGTTACGCCATGCGCGGGTATTATCCGCTGGATTTTTTGAATATTCCGTCCATGAGAGCCTGGCACGGATCGATGAACGCGCTGGGTGTGGCGGGGTTTGGGTTGGGTTTCAGGTGGTGGTCGCCAGCTTCAGCTGGCTGACCTTACTATTATAACTGAGTCGGCCAAAAGGCGTCAAACCTATCCCGTTTCTTACGCTGACCAGGTTTAAAACACAAGGTCTACCAGCTGAAGCTGGTGACTACAATCAAAATTAATCTTTTATTAACTTACAATGGCGTAAATCCTGCTATCTTTGCGCCTTCTTTTGAAAAAGGAGGATAAAATATATGCAAAACCTGCGAAATATCGCCATCATCGCCCACGTTGACCACGGGAAAACCACCCTGGTAGACAAAATGTTGCTTGCCGGGCTACTATTCAAAGAGCACGAGACGCCCGGAGAGTTGATACTCGACAACAACGAACTGGAGCGCGAGCGCGGCATCACCATCCTGGCCAAAAACGTTTCCATTACCTATAAAGGCACCAAAATCAACATCATTGATACCCCGGGTCACAGCGATTTCGGTGGTGAAGTGGAGCGGGTGCTCAATATGGCCGACGGCGTACTGCTGTTGGTGGATGCTTTTGAAGGCCCCATGCCCCAAACGCGTTTCGTGTTGCAAAAAGCAATCGAACTGGGTTTGAAACCAATTGTCGTCATCAATAAGGTAGACAAAGAAAATTGTACGCCGGACGAAGTACACGAATTGGTTTTTGACCTGATGTTCAACCTGGAAGCGACCGAAGAACAATTGGATTTTCCGGTGTTGTTCGGCTCGGCTAAACAAGGTTGGATGAGTAACGATTGGCGCCAGCCGACAACCGACATCGTCCCGTTGCTTGACGCAATTGTGGAGCACATCCCACCCCCGAAAACGGAGGAAGGGACTTTCCAAATGCTGATCACTTCACTTGATTTTTCGCAGTACGTCGGTCGGATTGCAGTCGGACGCGTTCACCGCGGCGGACTGAAAGCCAACCAGCAGATCGCGCTGATGAAAAAAGACGGACGTATTGAAAAATACAAACTGCGCGGCCTCTTCGTATTTGAAGGGTTTGGAAAAATAGAAACACAAGAAGTAGCGGCAGGCGAAATCTGCGGCATTGTTGGTATTGAAGGATTTGAAATTGGCGATACCCTTGCCGACGCAGAAAACCCGGAAGCACTGCCAGTCATTGCCATTGACGAGCCAACGATGAGTATGGTTTTCACCATCAACGACTCGCCGTTTTTCGGACAGGAAGGCAAGTTTGTGACTTCCCGCCACGTGAAAGAACGCCTGGAGAAAGAGCTGGAGAAAAACTTAGCCATGCGCTTAGAGTTTACGGATTCGGCAGATACTTTCCGGATATTCGGACGGGGCGTTTTGCACCTCGCCGTATTGATTGAAACCATGCGCCGCGAAGGTTACGAACTCCAGATTGGTCAACCGCAGGTCATCACCAAAACTGTTGACTCAAAGCAACACGAGCCGGTGGAAGAACTGACCATAGATTTACCAGACTCTGCATCGGGCACAGCCATTGACATGGTTACCCGCCGCAAGGGCATGATGTTGTCGCTGCAGCCGAAAGGAGACCGCGTTCAACTGCGTTTTGAAATCCCGTCGCGCGGCATCATTGGTTTGCGCAGCCAGTTGCTGACGGCAACAGCAGGTGAAGCCATCATGACGCACCGGTTCCTGGAATTCCAACCGCACAAAGGCGAAATTCCGGGCCGCATCAACGGTTCGCTCATCAGTATGGAAACGGGCAAGTCGATTCCTTACAGCATCAACAACTTACAGGATCGCGGTAAATTTTTCATCGGCCCGAACGAAGACATCTACGAAGGACAGGTCGTTGGCGAAAACAGCCGCCCCGGTGATATGACGGTGAACCTCACCAAAACGAAAAAACTGACCAACATGCGGGCTTCCGGCTCGGATGATAAAGTGAAACTGATTCCACCAAAACGCTTCTCGCTCGAAGAAGCGCTGGAATACATCCAAGAAGACGAATACGTGGAAGTGACGCCCAAAACGTTGCGCCTGCGGAAGATTTACCTGAAAGAACATGAACGCAAACGCTCGAAGAACAAGTCGTTCGCTGACGCGGAGTAGTTGTGTCTGTCTTTAGAGTCCGATAGCTGCGTTCATTTCGACTTCGCTCAATGACCGCAGCTCTCGAACTCTAAAGACCAGACACCAACTAAATGCCTGCACCTTAAATTATATTAAGGTTGATATAAAAAACATGAAGGGGCAAATTTGCTATTCGCGAATTTGCCCCTTACCTTTTTGCCAACCCCGCTATGCGGGACAAGTTTTGCCCCTTGCCAACTTGCCTTTTGCCAACTTGCCTTTTGCCAATTTGCCAACTTCCCCCTTCCCCTACCCCACCGTCTCCTGCTGGTAATAAATCCTCGAAAATGCCGGCACACTCTGCGTGATCCACGCATTACCGCCAACGATGCTGTCGTGGCCGATGACGGTTTCGCCGCCGAGAATGGTGGCGCCGGCATAGATCACGACCCGGTCTTCTATGGTCGGGTGGCGCTTGGTTTTGGCCATTTCTTTTTTCACACTCAGGGCGCCTAAGGTGACGCCGTGATACAACTTCACCTGGTTGCCGATCACGACGGTTTCGCCAATAACCAACCCGGTGCCGTGGTCAATGCAACAACGTTCGCCGATCTGTGCAGCCGGATGGATGTCTATTCCGGTGCGGTTGTGGGCGTGTTCGGTGAGGATTCTGGGGATGAGCGGAACGCCAAGTTTATAAAACTCGTGTGCCAGCCGGTAGACGCAGATGGCATAAAACCCCGGATAGGTTCGGATCACTTCCGTTTGACTGGAAGCAGCGGGGTCGCCGGCAAAAATGGCAGCGGCGTCTTTCAGCAACAAGTCGTGAACGCCCGGCAGCGTGTCGAGGAAGGCTTGCTCTGCCGTTTCAACAGGAATCCCCAGGGAAGGGCCAACCGCTTCCAGCAACCGGTACAACTCCAATTTGCTATCGTTATAATGCTGCTGGAATTCGCGCAGACTTCGATAGTCGTGTTCGGCCAGTTCGGGGAACAGCAATTTAAGTAGCCCATCCAACCAGTCGCATACCATATCCGGAGAGGGAATGGCAGGCGCGCTGCGGTGCGCAAGGTAGAGTTGTTCAATAAAGCGATCTTCCATGGAAATAACTTCAGCGATTAAACTTCATTTGGCAACAGGGATGTTCGTTATAACGGATAAATCAGGTTTTGGGTTTTATGCGGTTTTACGCAAAATTATCTTGCTTTGTTTGGAGCGGAAGGTTGAATAGGCTTATTTTCGGTATTTATTTTACCACAGTAGGTGTTTTGTTTTTTTACCACATCGGTGTTTTGTTTTTTTTACCACATAGTTCACAGTAGAGGTTTTCACATAGATCACATAGCTTTGTTAGCACTCTATGTGTACTATGTGAAAAAACTATGTGAACTATGTGGTAAAAAAGTAACTATGTGGTAAAAATC
>JBJXFD010000232.1:0-7697 GCA_046153985.1 Saprospiraceae bacterium | reverse complement strand
TGGTGCTGATTAAACGGTATGCAACGTTTTGGGGGGGGCGAGAGCCCTTTGCGGGGCACAACTTGTCCCCTAGCTGGTAACGTGGTGGCTCGCGAGCGTCTCTGACGCGATGTGCCCTGTCGGCAAGTCTCTGACTTGCGTTGCTCTTTCTTTGTTTTATTCGCAAGTCAGAGACTTGCCGACAGCCCGTTGCGGGTCACAGACCCTCACGAGCAGCTTTCGGTTTCATTTCAAATGTCACTAACGAACACGTTGAGCCAGCTGGTAATTTAGTCGGATTAGTCCAACTGCCATTTTCAAATGTAGTTTGCCACAGTTTTTGTTTGTCGTTTCCTGTTCTTCGTGTAAAAAATGCAGTCTTGCCATCAGGTGTAAAAGTAATATCGAACTCATTGTTTTCTTTTGTCGAGATAATGCCTTCAACAAAAAGTTCAGGTGTACTTATAACTCTGTCCGAGTAGTTCAGAGTTGTCCGTTTAGGAATTTTTGTAGCACAAGCATTAAATGTCATAATTGCAGCTAAAAATATAATTTGTCTATTCATTTTGTTTCTTGATGTTTCGGGTGTCTGTAAAATGACGCACAACATTCGCCGCTTTAAGTAGTAGGGGGATTCAGGGAACGTCCGACCACAACTGAAGCTGACAACTGCTGCCGATGATGAAGTTAAGAAAAAATGCTGATTGGCTCACGTCCGCTGACAACTGATGCTGAGTAATGGTTTGCCGATGATTGCTGTTGAGTCTGCCCCCTATTACTTAAAACGAGTGTTAGCGGAAGTTTTTATATCGCTCTAAAAGGGAACTTTATTGAAAAAATCATAAAACGAGAGAATAATAAATAAAAAGCCAAGTACAAAACTGATGCTTGTTACAATCAAAATAAGGTGACTGGCATTGGAAATTTCCTGTTGCTTTCTTCTAACATTCCCAATAAATTTTAATTCTTCAGCCTTTTCATCTTCAGACCAGTGATTATTGGCTAGTCTCTTAAGTCCTCTCATTATTTGTACCTGGTAATAAAGACAAGATGTCGAAAAAAATCTATGAGCTAATGAAAATGCCAGACAAACTAGCAAACAAACTGATCCTATTCCAACCGTGGATTTAAGCACATGTAGCAGGGAATAAAATTTCGGATCTTTCATGCAAATTTCTTTGATTAAAAATCCATACCCTGCAATACCAAGTAATGATATTCTCATCATTTCATTTGCAATACTTTGATATCTGTCAACTATATCAAAATCTGGTTTCCAAGATGAATCTGGAATTTCTACATCTAAAAGTTTTCTTGCGCCTGTTCTTTTTTTTATCTCTCTGATTATTTTCATAATTGATAAACGATAGTTGGTTATAAAATTTCCGCTAACACGTTAATATGCGTACTTTCCGAACGCTTGAACAAAGATAAAGAAAATATCTAAATTCTGCAATATGTCATTTTTTTTAAAATCAATCTACTGAAAATGAATTATTTATAATTTTAAACCCCGCTCTAAAAAGCAACAACAATACAAAATGCGCACCATCAGCCGCTGGAAGCTCATCTTCAGCACAATACAAAATGCGCACCTTGCTTACGACTCCTTTTTATCCAATAGCAGGACATGATCCCCGATGATTTCGGTTACATACCGCTTGATGCCTTGCTTATCATCGTAACATCTGGTTTTGTTTTTGCCTTCTAAGGAACGTGTCGGAAATAACTTCCCTGTTTGGGCGGTCTATTTTTTCACCATGCTTCGTTGTTTCGGCGGTCACTTAGCTTTGGCTAAGCTCCCTTCTCACGCCTTGCCTGGTAAAAAAATAGCCTCGCCGAATCCAGGTAACTTATTTCCGACACGTTCCTAAGTACACCATGCTTCCTTTGTGTAAATGCTTTTCCGCAAGCTCGGCCAAACCACGCCACAGAACAATGCTGTGCCATTCGGTCAGTGCGCGTGTTTGGCCTTTGTCGTCCTTGTAGGTTCCGGTGGTCGCTAAGGAAAACTTGGCAACCTTTATATTGCCGGCTAATGTTTGGACCTCTGGGTCTCCCAGCAGGCAATGCATTGTGGTATACCGTTTTATTTTATAAACTTGGAATTAAATGCCAACCCGAGAATGGTTTTACTGTTGCACAATTTGGTACTCCGTCTTTACCTGTCCCTGGAACTTTTGTTTCTAGAATAAAAGAGGAATCGGTCAATAAAAGTTTGATCGTTTCAGAAGAAATATCTCTCAATGGAATTTTCAATCGGCGACCCCAAACCGAATCTATCTGACCTGCATAAGTTCCAATGTCAATATAAATGAAGCGTTCGGTTTTGGGGCCTTGAACAAACGATCCTGAAAAATCAGGCAAAGGGGTTTTGCTTTCTTTTACTGAAATTTTAAATTCAAAGCATAGGTCATTATTATTGGATCTTTGCTTTTGGATTGTTTCATAATGATGTCCATTGCCTTTTTGAACCCCAAAGTCAACACCAGTTGGAGGGCGTTCTAATATAATTCTTACGGGGATTTCCTGATTCATTTTAGAGGTTTAAAATTTAAAATTTTGGTCAACTTGCTGGTTTTAATTAAACGGTATGCAACGTTTTGGGGGGGCGACAGCCCATTGCGGGTCGCAACTTGTCCCGCTCAAAGTGGGAGGCCCTCACGAGCGGCTTTCGGTTTCATTTCAAAGGTTGAATTGCGAACACTTTGAGCCAGCTGGGAGCTGAGCAAATGCTTTCTATTCGTCAAGTCTATTTTTTAAATCCATTCTTTCGTGTAAAATTCTAATCACTTCAATTTCTTTAGGATTTAATTCCCGAAAGAAAATAATGTGTTTGCCCACTCTAAATCCTAAAATTTCTTCTGATATTTCTTTGTAGTTTTTTCCAACCATTGGGCTTTTGGCGATTTCCTGACAAGTTTCAATAATGAGTTCATAATACTTGTCTGCCTGGTTTTCTGACCAAGCTTCGTAAGTATAGTCCCAAATTTCTGAAAGGTCTTCGATCGCTTTATTTGTTAGAACGTATTTAGCCATTTTTTTGCTTATTGGCTTTTAACATTTCTAAATGTTTCTTTGGGTCGAAGTTTTGGGCTACTCCGCTATCCACGCCTTCTTGAATTGCGTTTTTCAAAAGCTGGACTCTGTTTTCCTCTTCTTCAAGAAGTCGAAGCCCTGCACGGATTACTTCACTCGCATTTTTGTATCGCCCTTCCGAAATTCTGTTTTCAACAAAATCTTCAAAGTAGGTTCCAAGTGACACCGATGTATTTCGTACCATAACGCTAATTTTTGTCAAAGTTACCAATTTTTGGTAACTTGCGCAAGTCTTTTGGACGGTTTGTTGTGTTAAAATTACGCTTAACGTGGTGGGGTGCTGTCGTTGGCTTGTGAGCGTCTCCCACTGATATGGGGCAGGTGTTGCTGAGGGCATGCTTTAGATTATAACTTGTCCCGCTCAAAGCGGGGACCTTCGCAAGTGATGCCGTATTCATTTCAAAGGTTGAATAGGGAACACGTTGAGGCAGCTGGTAAATGTTTTATAGAAGCACTTTAGCCGCCATATTGCCAATTGAAAATCAGCGAAGCTAAACCGATGTTAGCGGTTCGGGCTTTTATTAAAACTATTTCCAAGTCTCGCTATCAGTCTCAAAATTATTGGTCTGATAAATTTGTAAATAACCATTCCAATAATGGCTATTACTAGTATAAATACTGTTGGGATTATTGCTCCAAAGGTAAAAGTCATACCAAGAATAAAGCCTAATATAAATTCTGAATAATATATAGGGATAATAAAACTGAGTGCTATTAAAATGTAAAGGACATTATCTAAGAAAGGTTTATATTCGTTCGTAAAAGAAGTTGAAAGCAAAATCCCAAAGATTAAACCAGTTGAAAAGAACCAAAAAACCTTGCTAAGGAAGTTATTTGTCTGTTGTGTTTGTGAAGATTGTTTATCAAATCTCTTTTCCATTCTACTCAACAGAAACCAAGTAAGAATAGGCAATAGTAAACCACTCCACCAGTTTGAGATTGAAGGAAGATCTTGTTGGTGTAGAAGATGATGGCTAGTGACACCTCCATTAAAATGTTCCCAGAAAAGGAAGCCGAAAATTAAAATTGTCACAATACCTACAATGAAGGCTTTTATCTTTGCCGATTTTTGACTTTGCATATATCTTGATTTAGTACTTTTATTTTGATTCCAGTGGTACACTTTTCGTGATTAGTGACAACAAGCGATGCCGTATTCATTTCAAAGGCCGAATAGCGAACACGTTGAGCCAGCTGGTTTTGCAAATACCAATGTTAGCTGCAGTTTTATTTTTTTCGATATATGCATACTATATCAGATTCAGATTTATTGCTTAAATAATCAGCTTTTATTTTTCCTCTTGTTTTTTTATTAAAGATTCTATCATAGTCAAGATTCTTGTCAATCCATTTGTCAACAATTAATTTGCCTAGCTTAGATTCTTGTCTTTGGATATCTGCTGAATATATCCTTTCGAAAATAGCTGCCTTAAATAAACTATCTAAATCTTCTTGCGAGAAATAATGTTTAAAATATTCGTTATTATCTGGGTTTTCGGGATTGTTCATGTAATACTTCGTTGAATGAACAGAAATAAATATTAATGAGCCTGGCAAAGTCCTTTTTTCTAATTGTTCAATGATTTTTTTGCAATCCACTATTTCAAAAAAATGTAAAATATTCGATAAGATAATTAATGCAAATCTAACGTCTGGTAACTCTTCATTTGGCAATGTTATATTGAGAAGAGTAATATTCCTGATATCATTTTTGGTGTAATCGAGGATTCTTTGATGGAGTTTTTCTAATTGATATTTTTCATTGTCTACAGCATAAATATCTCTATTAGTAATGGAGTACTCAATTAAAAAATTACTTTGGCCGCATCCTATATCTAAAATAGGTCCATCTATAAATTCTTCTTCGTAATCCCTTAAAGGGTTAAAAGATTTATGTACTATTTGTTCATTTGAATAGTACTCACTATAAAGTTCCCAATAAAATTGTAGAGATGTGTCCATAAAAATTGCAGCTAACGCGTTAATATGCGTACTTTCCGAACGCTTGAACAAAGATAAAGAAAATATCTAAATTCTGCAATATATCATTTTTTTTAAAATCAAGCTACTGAAAATGAATTATTTATAATTTTAAAACCCGCTCTAAAAAGCAACAACAATACAAAATGCGCACCATCAGCCGCCGGAAGCGCACCTTCAGCACAATACAAAATGCGCACTTTGATTAAGGCTCCTTTTTGTCCAATTAGTAGCATATAATCCCCAACATGATCTACTCCATCCCAATCCTAAACTCCCTCGGCGGCTCCGCCCCCAATAAATGCTCTACAAAATAATCCCACCTCCGCCGCGTCATATACAACCCATCTTTTCCATAGCCATGCCGGGCATTCGGAAAAATCACCAGGTCAAAATCTTTATTGGCTTTGATCAGCGCATCCACCACCAAATAGGTATTGTATGGCGGTACGTTATCGTCCATGCCGCCGTGGGCGAGCATCAGTTTGCCTTTTAAATTGGCTGCGAAATTTTGATTGGCCTGGTCTTCATAGTTTGATTTCCCGTCGGCATCCTTGGCCAAAAGGCCGATGTAGCGTTCGCCCCAGTCGTCTTCGTAATTGCGGTTGTCGTGGTTGCCCGATTCCGAGATGCCGACTTTATAAAAATCGGGGTATTGGAACATGGCTGCTGCCGTCGCGTATCCGCCGCCGGAATGGCCCCAGACGCCCACGCGCGATAAATCCATAAAGGCATGTTTCGCAGCCAGTTGTTTCAAGCCTGCAATCTGGTCTTCGAGGGTATTATCGGCCATATTGCCGTAGCAAACATCGTGGAAAGATTTGGAACGATCGGGGTTGCAGGTGCCGTCAATGATCACCACCACAAAACCCAATTCGGCCAATGCCTGATGGTCTCCCCGCGCACTGGAGAACGAGCGACCGCCCACGCCGCCGCCCTGCGGACCCGGATAAATGTAATTGACTACCGGGTATTTTTTCGTTTTATCCAGCGTGGTTGGCGTGAACATTAAGCCATACAAATCCCACTGACCGTCGCGCGATTTGACGGTGATGGGTTCGGGGGCTTTCCAGCCGGTGGCGGTTAATTTTGAAATGTCCGCTTTTTCTAAGGTGGCAATTAATTTGCCTTTCCTATCCCGTAAAACCGCAATGGAAGGAACATCGGGTTTTGAATAATTGTCCACAAAATATTTGTAATCCGGCGACAGGGTAATGTTGTGGTTGCCGTCTTCCGGCGTCAGCAATTGCAGGTTTTTGCCGCTGAAATCCACCCGGTAAAAATGGCTGAAATAAGGATCCCGGCCCGGCTCCCGGCCATTCGCTTCAAAATACAGCACCCTGCTTTTTTCATCCATCGTCAGCAGGCGCGTCACCACAAAATTGCCTTTGGTGATCTGTGTTTTTAAAGCGCCGGTATTGGCATCGTACAAATACAAATGGCCCCAGTCGTCGCGTTCCGAATACCAGATAAATTCATTGGTGGCGGCGAGGTAATGCCAATTGATCATGCCTTGTCCGCTTTCGTATTGGGTGGCTACTTTTTCTTCAAACACCTCTTTAACGCTGCCCGTTGCCGCATCGGCGATTCTCAGTTTGGCCGATTTGTGGTCGCGGGAGCTGGACACAAACGCCAGTTTGCTGCCATCGGCGTTCCATTCGTTGTCGTCAAAAGTACCGGAGCAGGAAATATCGTCGCAAAGCGTGCCCCTTCTGGCGTCTGCGGGGATTTGCAGGCGAATGACTTTCGGTTGGTCTACTTCGATGATGACCCGTTGGATTTTAATAATCTCCGAATCCGTAGGCAGCGGGTATTTCCAGGCTTCCAGCTTCGGCGTGCCGACATTGGTAGAAACTAAGTACATATCGCTGACGTGGCGCTGGTCCTGTTGAAACGTTGCGATTTTTTTGGAATCGGGCGACCACAACAAAATGGCGCGGTCACTATGCGTCCAGCCGGCGTTGTCGGTGGCGTAGCCGAAGTCTTTTATGCCGTCGGTGGTGAGTTGGGTTTCCTGTTTGGTGGCGACGTCCCTGACCCACAAATTCCAGTCCTTGATGAAGGCTGCTTTTTTACCATCCGGAGAAAGCACCTCGTTTCGGGAGTTTCTTCTCCCGGTATTTGCAGGGTTGGTGGTTTCAGCGCCCGGTACTAAAGCGTTTAACTCCGTGGCTGTTTTGCGGCTGCCATCTGCCGGGTTGATCAAAACAAACTGTTTCCCTGCCGCCGTATTGACCGCGTACCAAAACCGGCCATCGTCGAGCCAGGTTGGGTTCACCCCGCTGTTGAAGACTAATTTGCTGGTATTGAAACTCAAAAATTTGACGGCCTGCTCGTAGTCGGCTGCCGTTAAAACTTTTTTGGCGTCCTGTTGGGCAAATGCGGTTAATGCCGCCAGGAGCAGGATTGCAGGTGTAAGGAGCGTTTTTTTCATCGCGAGGGTTGTTTATGTTCAAAAGCAGCTATTTCTTGCCGCAAACTAATCAAAATAAATTATTTACAGCGGTTTCTTGTCTCTTCCATTAATGTCTAATGTCATCAACTTAGCGACGTGAACGACCCGCAAGGGTCAAATGTGAATAGCCCCCGATGCAATCGGGGGAAAGTGGAAGTGGTGAGTTAACGTGCAACCCCGAATG
>JBJXFD010000205.1:0-9139 GCA_046153985.1 Saprospiraceae bacterium | reverse complement strand
AATTCGTTCATACATAAATTGTTCAAATGATTATCGAAAAGAACACGGTGGTGACCTTGCACTATCGCCTTCAGGAAGACGATGCCTCCGGAGCATTGGTTGAAGAAACTTACGGCAGCGAACCGCTGGTATTCTTGTTTGGCGCCGGCCAGATGTTACCCGAATTTGAAAGCCAACTGGAAGGCAAAAAAGCAGGAGATGCTTTGGCTTTTGGCATCAAGAGTGCGGATGCTTATGGAGAAGAAGACCCGGACGCATTGGTGAAATTGCCCCTCGATACGTTTATGATTGATGGCAAACTGGCTGAAGACATGCTTATTGTGGGCAACCCGATTCCAATGTCGGACCAACACGGCAACCAATTGGTGGGCATCGTCATGGAAGTTGGCGATGACGGGGTATTGATTGATTTTAACCACCCGATGGCCGGTCAGGACTTGTTTTTCTCCGTGACCATCGAAACGGTACGCGAAGCTACTGCTGAAGAAGTTTCGCATGGCCACGTCCACGGCGAAGGCGGCCACGACCACGATGATTAATTTCCTTATATTCTGATTTACACGAAGTTTCACAGAGTCTCGCGGAGTTTTTATGCCTAACTCCGTGAAACTCTGTGTTTACTCCGCGAGACTCTGCGTAATTTTTAATACTATTTAAAGTGCTCCAAAATCACCGCAGCAGCAGCTTCCAGCGTTTCGCCAAAAGCAAAAATCCCTTCTTCGTGTCCTTCCATAACGAAAATCCGCAATTCCTGGAGCGCTGTGGCTTTCAGCAAAGCAACAATAGACCAGGCCATTTCCGGCGTGCCATAAGTAGCTGACAAGGGGGTAGTAGGAACGCTGTGCAACAGGGATTGCCACAACTTCAAGTGGTGGATGTGGATGACACCATTGATTTCGGGAAATTCCCGGTAAATTACAGCGTGGCTCATCGATTCGGAAGAAGCGATAACGGGGCCTTCACAATGCAGGGCATTTCCGGCGAGGTCTGCCTGGCGAACGATGGCATAATGCGCGCCGTTGAGCCTCGGAATACCGCCGGTTGCGGTGCCGCTGATGATGAATTGGCTTCCCGCATTCAACCGCTGGCTGATGTTGCCAAACCCGATGCCATTTTCGTAAACGCCAATTAATCCGCGATCAAATAGCTCCGAGCGCCAGTGGTTCAGCTCGGCAATTTCCTTGTCCGGCAATGGCTGGGTTTGTGTCCAAATCGCCCGAAATTTCAGGTAACCTTCGTCAATGGGATGCTGCATGGTAGGGTGTTAAGAGACAAAAAAATAACCACATAGCTTAGACAAAAAGGATCGGTTTTTTGAAACGATGCCCGGTTGCCGTGCTATGTGGTTATGACGAACAAATTGGAGTATTGCAATCAGTTCGTTCTTAGTGCTTCGTATTTAGTTCTTCGTAATCGTGTACGAATAATTGGCCTGATTCAAAATCAGTTCAATGGTGTAATTACCAGCTTCTGCAATCGGAATGTCGGCGCCGCCGTATTCCATAATGCGGTTGCCGCCATCATCGCCGAGGTTGATGTCCCACGCATCGTTTGCACGGAATTTGATAAACCCTCCAACAAGATTCAGCGTAAGTTTCAGCGTGCCGGAAACGGCATCGTAGACCATATCCGTATCACTGTCCCAGCCGGTTGGCGTTGAAGAACCGATAAGCCCCCAATCCGTTTTTGCATAGGTATGGGTCAGTGCATTCAGATCAACATTTAATCGGTACATGCCGCCAGCGCCGGGCGCAATGTTGTCCCCACCAGGCTCAAGCGTGCCATCTGCGCCGGTATCGCCCCAGTTGGTATCCCAGCTACCCCGAGCATATTTAAACTGAGGACTTGACTCGTTCATGTAGAGGTAGCCCTCATATTTGTCGTCGCTGCGAACAGAATAGACAACCGTGTTCAGATCGCCGGGGTTCCAGCCCTGATAGCTGCCGGGTACATTGAGTTTGGGGTAGTCAATTGCCTGCAGAAAAGGCGTTACATTGATAGAAAGTGTTGGGGAAATCAGCTTGTCAACTTCGCTGCTCACGGAAGCCACTACCCGAACCTCTACAGGGCTTGACACGCCGGCCGGAAGATCTTTGGCCAACAAAATGGTATTGACTTTGCCGTTTGTCACAGCCATAGACAGGCCGCCTTTCAGGATAGGTCCCAGCGAAACAGGAGCCGCAAAGTTATTGCCTGCTTTGTCAATCTGAACATCGTAGTCAATTCCTGCTTCGTATCCGAAGTCAGCAGCTGTCCAGGTGAAGGTCGCCATCACGTCATCCACGATGGCTTCAGTAATGACATAGCTGGCGTTGGCTGTCGGGCTGGTCAATCCCGGCTTGTCGCCGAGACTCAGCACCGGGCCGAATTCGTCTTCACTGCAACCCCACATCATTAGGGCGAGTAAACTCAGGAGAAAATATTGCTTGCGCATGATGATGATATTAAGCTCCTGAAATTCCGGCGGAAACCACCGGAATTTCAGGAAAGATGAATTAATAGCCCGGGTTTTGAACTAATTTAGGGTTAGCACCTAAGTCAGAGGCCGGAATTGGAAAAACATCATAGAATGACGGAACCGGAGCGCCGGTCAGGGAGCCGCCTTTCAAAGGCCAAACATAGGTGCCGTCGCTGAACTGGCCAAAACGAACCAAGTCCGTGCGTCGGTGGCATTCCCAATAGAGTTCGCGTGCACGCTCGTCGAGTATGAAATCCAGCGTCAGATCACCTGAGCTCAGGTTACCAGCGCCAGCACGGGCGCGCACCTGGTTCACATAGCCCAGCGCTTCAGATGCGCTGCCAGTTCCGCCACGTAATACAGCTTCGGCATACATCAGGTACGCATCAGCTAAGCGGAACATCGGGAAGTCCGTGTCCGGGAAAGTGAGGTTGGAACCCGCATTACCGTTGCGATCCACGTTTTTGAATTTGGTAATCGCGTAACCCTGCGTAAACTGGGAAACGTCCGTAATTTCCAGACTTTGTCCGTCCGTATGGAACATTTTCCGGTTGTCATTTACATTAGAAACAACGGAGTACGTATAATCCTGGCGGCTGAGGTACAATTTGATGGTGTAATTGCCCGCACCCGGAATGACAATATTGTCGCCCCCATATTCTAAAAGCGCGTCTTTGCCCGTATCGCCAAAGTTGATGTCCCAGCCGTCGTTGGCCCGGAATTTTACTTCGCCGGCAACTAAGTCAGCACTGATCGTCCACGCGCCTTCCGTTGCATCATAAGTCATATTCTGGTCGCTGTCCCAGCCACCAGCCGTTGCTGATCCGATCAAACCCCAGGAAATTGGGGTCAGGGAGTAAGTCAAGGTATTCAAATCAACATTGAGACGATAGAAACCGGGTGCAGCATTGAGGTTGTCGCCGCCGGGTTCCAGGGTGCCATCTGCACCTGAGTCTCCCCAGTTTACATCCCAGCTGCCTTTTGCAAACTTGAATTGAGAAGCTTCTGCAAAATAAGTGAAACCTTCGTACACTTCGTTGCTGCCTTTAGAAGCCAATGCGCCTGTCGTGCTGGCTGGATCCCAACCCTGGTAAGCACCAGGCACGTTCAGCAACGGATAGCTGCCACTGTCGAAATCAGGCGCTACAACCGTGCCGCCAACTTCCGGGAATTTGCCAACAAATGCGCTCGTGGTGCGGGTTCCACCCCAACCGCCATCGAGGCCGAATGCCGCCGGGCTCATGCTGCCACCAACTGCTGCGTGGGTGATGAAGGTCATGCCACCCCAGGTTTGGGTGCGCGTTCCGTCGAAAGCAACCGGGAAAATCACCTCGCTGTTGTCAACGTGGTTGTCTGCCAGGAAGAGATGCTGATAAGTTGGCTCTAACGAGTAACCAGCGTCAATTACTTTTTTAGCGTAGGTTGCGCATTCTGTGTATTTACCTTGTCCAGTGTAAACTTCTGCATTGAGGTACAGTTTGGCTGCGAGCATCCAGAGCGCTGCCTGGTCTGCACGGGCGTAGCTGTTTTGGCGTGGCGCAACCAGCAATGGTTCGATTTCCTTGATTTCATTTTCAATGAAGTCAAACAGGTTGGCTGCCGAAATTTGGTCAGGGAAAAAAGCCCCTACGCCATTTGCTTCCGTCACAAAAGGAACATTGCGGAACATGTCCAACGCATGCCAGTAGCTGAGGGCACGCAAAAAGCGCGCTTCAGCCCGGTAGGTGGCTACTTCGCCTTTCAGGTTGCCCTGGCCGCGGTCGTCCAATTTGGCATCGGTGGCTTCGCGAAGGAATTCGTTGCACAGCGCAATCTGGTAATAGATGCGGTTGTACATCGCTGTGATGAATTCATTTTGAGCCGTCCAATCCTGGTCTTCAAAGTCGTGGATGTTGCCGTCGTTCCAGGCAATAACGGCCTCGTCGGTAGACAATTCCTGTGCTTTCCAATACTGGCGAAGATAGGTAGAGAACCCTTCGTCAATCCCACTGATGTCTGGCAAGCCGGCAGGGCCTTCCTGACCGCTTACCGCCAAACCGGCATAAAGCTTGGCCAAAACCTGGCGGTAAGCTCCCGGCGAATTGTATACGACGTCAGCAGTTTGAATGTCCTCATCAAGAGGCGTAGTATCCAGATCCTTGAAGCAGGATGTGGCCACGAATGATAATCCGAGGATTATCAACGATAGTTTTTTAATAGATGAGAAAGCCATACTGTGTACTTTTAACAATGTTATAAATTAAGGTTTAACCCAAACAGGAACGTTCTGGAACGAGGGTAAAGGTTGTTGTCAATCCCACCAAAAACTTCAGGATCAAGACCTTCATAATTCGTAATCACGAAAGGGTTCTGCATGGTCGCATAAACCCGGAGGTTACTGCCACCTTCTTTGCTGAATACATTGGCAAAGTTGTAGCCAACCGTCACGTGATCCAAACGGAAGAAAGAACCGTTCTGGATGAAGTGATCACTGAAATAGCGCGGTGTATTGAAATCAACCGATGCAATGTTTGCCTGAACGTTCTGCAGGTAATTGGTCGAGGCGTACAGTCCGCTATAATTAGACAAATTAGACTGATTATTGTTGTAAATATAGTTGCCCATATTGGCGCGACCGGCAAAAGAAAAGTCGAAATTACCGTAGTTGAAATTAGAGGTAAAGCCAATGAAAGCATCCGGCGCCGGATTCTCCAAACGGTAAAGGTCTGCCGTAGAGATCTGGCCATCTCCGTTGCGGTCTACGTACAGGTTTTCAACCGGAATGCCATTGGCATCGTACACCTGTTCGAATACAAAGAAGGAGCTTGCCGGGAAGCCAACGCTGTGGATTTGAATGTTGTTGCCCACACCGCCTGAGATGCCGCCGGTAGCCACGCCCTGGTAGTTCGGATCGTCTGTTGCCGTAAGGCGCGTAATTTCATTGACGTTCTGCGTGTAATTCAAACCAACAGACCATTCGGAATTAGCGCTTTTGTATGGAATGGCGTTTACCGAAATTTCAAAACCGCGGTTTTCGAGGTCGCCCACGTTTGCAGTGATGAAGTTGGTGAGGTTGGTGCCTGCCGGTACCGGAATGAAATTAATCAGGTCGCTGGTTTCGCGCTGGTAAACCTCTACGGAACCGTACAGGCGGTTCTTGAGCAGTGAGAAATCAACGCCAATATTGTACGTCGTTGTTTCTTCCCACTTCAGGTTGGAGTTATAGCCTTCCGGACGCAGGGTTTCCAGGAACTCGCTCCCAAACTGGTACTGAGCGGTTGTCAAACTGCCCAGATAAAGCGCCTGAGAAGGATAGAAGTTGTTGTTCACCGCTTGCTGGCCGGTTACCCCGTAGCCTAAGCGTAGCTTTAAGCTGTTCAGGTTGTTTTCAGCGCCGTTGTCAATCATTTTCCATGCAAAAGCAGCTGCGGGGAAGAGGCCGTAGCGGTTGTCTTTATTAAAGCGGGAAGATCCATCCTGGCGCAGGGTCAGGGTGATGAGGAAGCGATCGTACAAGGTGTAATTCAAACGGCCAAACAGCGAAACTAAGTAGAATTCGCTGGCGTTTGCGTTTTCGCGGATGCCGTTTTCGTCGTCGCGGCGGTCGAAGTTTTCGCGGTAGAAATGCTGCCAGGAATAACCGCCCATCAGATCGAGGTTCGTTCTGCCTAACGCCTTGGTGTAGTTCAAATAGAACTCCAGCAATTCGTTGCGGTCGGTTTGGTTGTAGCTGTTGTTCACACCGCCATTTCCATTTTCATTGAATGCAAAAGCTGCATTATCCGGAACCACAATGGTGCCTTCGCCTTTAGCCTGGTCGTAGGCCAAATTCAGATTCGCACGCAGTTCGGGCAGAAAATGGAAGCGATAATCTGCCGAAAAATTGGCGAGGTAGCGGTTTACGGTGGATTCATCGTCGCGCATCTCTAACAACGCCATCGGGTTGGCTGGCGATAGGGTATTCGGATTGCCATTGGGCTGCGTCCAGGTGTAGAAGCCGCCGTAAGGGCTTTCCGGATCCCGTACGGGTTGGGTCGGGTCGAAATGAACGGCTGAGCCAATCGCCCCGCGATCCGCAAAGTGGTTGTCGTTCCTCATGCCTTTCAAACCCACATTGATTTGCAGGCGGTTTTCAAAAAAGCTGGGCGAAAGATTAAGGCCGTACGTGAGGCGGTTAAACTCGTCCGTTTTCAGAATGCCATCCTGGTCGGTGAAACCAAGCGATACCCGGTAAGGAATGCTGCCGATGCCACCCGATACATTCAGGTTGTGGTCTTGCAAAATACCGGTTTGATAAATCTCGGACTGCCAATCGGTGTTGGCAGAGCCCATCAGCGAAGGCGCCGGGTGGCCATCAGGATAACGGGTGTTGATCAAAGTACGGTATTCATCCGCACTGAGTACATCCACCTGGTTAGCCGGATTGCTGAAGGCAACACTGCCGCTGTAACCTAAGCGAATTTTTTTGCCCAGTTTCCCTTTTTTGGTGGTGATGATGATGACCCCGTTGGACGCCCGCGAACCGTAAATGGCCGTTGCGGAAGCGTCTTTGAGCACCGTAAAAGTCTCGATGTCATTGGGGTTGATGAGACTGAGAATGTTCCGCTGACCGGACGTATTGTCGTTCGATACAGGAACCCCGTCAATCACAAATAAAGGGTCGTTGGATGCGCTCAACGAAGACCCTCCCCGGATGCGGATGGCGGCGCCGCCCCCTGGCGTACCGTCTGTGGTGACTGCAACGCCGGCTACCTTACCTGCGAGCAATTCCTGAGGGGAAGTCAGGGCGCCTTTGTTAAAAGAAGCCGTTCCTACCGTTTGCACAGAACCTGTAGCGTCTTCCCGCTTCACGGTACCGTAGCCAATTACCACGACTTCGTCGAGAACCTGGCCCGCTACGAGGCGGACGTCAATTTTATCCGAGCTGCCAACCGCAATTTCCTGCGCGTTGTAACCCGTGTAGCTGAAAACCAACATTGTTGCACCCGCCGGCAATTGCAGGGAGTAGCTGCCATCAATATCGGTAATCGTACCGGTAGCAGTGCCTGCTACCAGAATATTGGCGCCAATCAGGGTTTCGCCTGACACAGCGTCCGTTACTACGCCAGTGATGGTTCGTTGCCCAAAAAGCTGGCTCGGCCCCAATACCACTGCAAGTATCAACACAGTTAGGTTAATAAATTGTCTCATACAATTATCATTAGTTAAAAAAATACAAGTAGTTGTAGGTAGGTGACAAGACTGAAAAATGTACTACTAGTCTGATGTGATATAGGGAAAAAATTTGGTCTTGGGTTTTGACGTGCAAATATAACTCAGCCCGTCTGAATTTTTTAATTATTTTATTCCATTTTGCGTTAAAGTTACACCAGCTCCCAAAAGGTTGCAGGCACGCAACCAGTGCCGATAGGAATCCAGACTTAATTGATTAAAATTTGCTTACTGTATTTCCAGTATTAACACGCTCTTAGGCGCCAGATCCAGGGCGCTGGTAATGGACGTTTTTGCTCCGCTCAGCACGTCAACGCCATTTTTATGCCCGGCTAATATTTCGGCAAACCGCCCGGTTTCGAGCTTTGTGGGTTGTTCGTTTTTGTTGAGGATCACCATGATTTTTTGATCGGACGTATACCGGAAATACACATAAACGCCGCCTATCGGGCCAAAGTGCATCGTTTTACCCTGCTGCACGGCAAGGTTGGCTTTGCGCCAGGCGAGCAACTTTTTTAAAAAAGCCTGCACGTCGCTTTGGTCTTTGGACAGGCCTTTGCCCGTGAAACCATTTACGGCATCCCCGACCCAACCACCTGGGAAATCGGTTCGGATCACGCCATGATCGCCCGGATGCCCGGTATTGTCCATCAAGACTTCGGTACCGTAATATATTTGCGGAATGCCCCGCATGGTGAGCAGGTAGGCTAAGGCCATCTTTGTGAGCGCTGGGTCTTGTTTGAGCTGGGTGAAAATGCGATCCATATCGTGGTTATCCCCAAAAGTCATCAGGTCGTTGGGATTGGCATACACGAAATCATTCGCCAGCCCTTCATATAGTTTTACGAACCCCTGATCCCAGGTTTCCGGTTCGGTCAGGGCTGAGGTCAGCGCCCGCTGCAACGGAAAATCCATTGGGCTTTTCAGGCAGGATTCATAGCCGTCGTGGTTAACTTTCCCTTGTTGCCAATAGGCGGCAAGGAGCGGATTCAGGCTCCATTCTTCGCCCACCAAACTAAAATTCGGGTATTCTTCCATGATCCGGCAGCTCCATTTCGTCAGGAAATCTTTGTCAGGATAGGGATAGGTGTCTTGCCGGATTCCGCCTAAGTGCAGGGTTTCGATCCACCAGATGCTGTTCTGAATTAAATAGGCCGCAAAAAAGGGATTGCGCTGGTTGAGGTCCGGCATCGTGGGCACAAACCAGCCGCCGACCATCAGTTCCCGGTCAATTTTTGAGGCATAAGGATCCTGGTTGACTGTGCGCCGGTGGTTGGTGACTTGTACGCTGTCGGGGAAATTCAGCCAGTCTTTGAAAGGCAGGTCTTGCATCCACCAGTGTGTGGAACCGCAATGGTTCACTACGCCGTCAAAAATGAGCTTCATGCCTTTGCTGCGGGCTTTTTCCGCCAGCGCCTTATAGGTGTCTAAGCTCCCAAAACGAGGGTCTACGCGGTAGTAATCGGTAATTGCATACCCGTGGTAGGACCA
>JBJXFD010000188.1:0-53607 GCA_046153985.1 Saprospiraceae bacterium | reverse complement strand
GTTGATTTGTCTAAAAAACCTTGCCCTCTATACCCAAAAAGGCTTAATATTGAACCTGTATTCAAAATTATCCTGAACACATGAAGGAGACCATCCGGCGATATGCCACAAAAAAGTTAAAAGAACAATTCATGGAGACTAACACCGGTGGAGACGAGCGTGGCAAACACGCGGAAACCATCATCCGCAACCACGTCGCCTGGTCTATGGGCGCCAGTTTTGTTATCGTCGTTCCAATAGCGGATATTTTTGCAGTAAGCGCCATCCAACTTGATATGGTGCGGCAATTGTCGCGGGTTTATGGCCTCAGCTTTTCGGAAACGCAGGGCAAAGCCATCGTGACAGCCCTCACCAGTTCTACGCTGGCCCGCGCAGGCGCCCGCAGCCTGATCAAATTATTGCCCGGCATTGGCACAGTCATTGGCGGCATAACGGTGTCCATCTTCAATGGCGCTTCCACGTATGCATTGGGTGAAGTGTTCAAGCAGCATTTCTCGGCTGGCGGCACTTTCCTCGATTTCGACACCGATCGCCTGAAAAAATTCTACAACGAAAAATTTGAAAAAGGCAAAAAAGTAGCCGAACAAATCCGTAAGGAGCAGGAAGAAGGGAAAACGCCCCCACCGCCACCGCCTCCACCAACAGAAGGCGCGGCAGCTGCAGGAAATACCCTCGATCGCCTGAGAGAATTGGCAGATTTGCGCAACCAGGGCGTCATCAGCGAAGAGGAGTTTGAGCAGATGAAGAAGGCGCTGATTGACCAGTTTAAGTAGTTCAAATAAAATTAACCATACAATCGCGCGGGCTTCCCGGAAAGTGTCTTACTTTTCGGGGAGCCTAATTTTTTATACGATGCTGCGATTTAGCTTTTGCTTTCTTTTTTTGATTGGCGTATGTTCCTGCCAGCGCCCAGCCAGTGGCGCCTTACAAACCACGAACGTGCCGGTTCACCTACCGCTCGATAGCGGTCAATTGCTTGAAACCATTGCGTTTGGCTCCTGCAACCGACAGGATGAGTCGCAGGAAATGTGGCAATATATTCTGCGTCACAAACCGCAGTTGTGGATGTGGCTGGGCGATAATGTTTACGGTGACACCGAAGACATGCAGGTGCTGGCCGACAAATACGCGCTCCAGAACAGCCACCCTGAATACCGTCAATTGCTGGCGCAATGCCCCATCATTGGCATTTGGGACGACCACGATTATGGCGTAAACGACGGGGATAAAACCTATCCAAAAAAGCAAGAGAGCAAAAAATTGATGCTCGATTTTCTGGGCGTGCCCGCCAATGCGCCCGTGCGCGCGCGGGAAGGCGCCTATCAGGCGTTTACAATCGGCCCCAAAGGCAAAAAAGTGAAAATCATCTTGTTAGACGGGCGCTATTTTCGCGACGAGTTGAAATCCAATCCAACGCGCAACCCGCGCTACTTTGATAACCCGGAAGGCGATGTGCTGGGCGAGGCGCAATGGCAGTGGTTGGAATCGGAACTCACCGACAGCGATGCGCAATTGCATTTGATTGCCTGCGGCATCCAGTTTATTCCGGAAGAACAGATTTTTGAAAAATGGGCCAATTTCCCGGCAGCCCGCAAGCGCTTTTTTAACCTGCTGGTGAAAACCAAACCCGCCGGCGCTCTCCTCCTGAGCGGCGACCGCCACATTGCCGAATTGTCTAAAATTGAAATGTACGGCCTCGCTCAACCGCTTTACGAACTCACCTCCAGCGGCCTCACGCATACCTGGTCTGACGGCGGCGGAGAACCCAACCGCTTCCGCGAAGGCAACCTGATCGTTAAGAAAAACTTTGGCGTCATGCGCATAGACTGGAATGGTGCCAAACCCGCCGTCACGCTGGAAGTCCGGGGATTGGGGGATGAGGAGTTTTTGGAAAAACGAATTGAATTTTAAATCGTTGTAAGTTGATCGTTGTAAGTTGTTCGTTGGTTTTCGGTTCAGAAAAGATTGGTGGTTCTTTTGGTTGTTCGTTGGCCGTTGTTGGTTGTTCGTTTGTTAGCTGGATGAGTATAGGCAAAATGGAGTCGAAGCGAACATCTAATGGTGTTGCCTGCTTGTGTCGGAAAACGAAAACATCCTCCGAATATCCACTAACGAACAACTTACAACAATCAACGAACAACAAATTCCCAACGATCAACGTACAACGATCAACGAACAACAAATTTTCCAATTCCCTAATCTTCAAACCAACTCCCTCACCGCCATCCACGCCATCAAACCCGCGCCGGTTTCGAGGCAGCGCTCGTCTACGTCAAAGGTGTTGGTATGAACCGGGAATATGGCTTCACCGCCAGGTTTGCGGACGCCGAGGCGATAAAAACAGGCGGGCATCACCTGCGAATAGAAAGCAAAATCTTCGGAGGTCATGCGTTGCGGCAATTCTACCACGTTAGTTGCGCCAAGATAAGCTTCGGCGTGTTGCCGGGCGCGCACGGTGAGGGCATCGTTGTTGACGAGTACCGGGTAGCCGACTTCAATCCGGCAATCGCAATGGCCGCCCATGCCTTCCACCAACTGGTGCGCCATTTTCCGAATGCGCTCGTGCGCTTCAAACCGCCAGCTTTCGTCCATAGTCCGAAACGTTCCTTTGATTTTCACAACATCCGGAATGATGTTCGTTGCGCCGCCTTCGGAAGCAATATGCCCGAGCGTCAGCACCGCCGGCAAAAACGGGTTGGTGTTCCGGCTGATGACCTGCTGCAGGCCCGTCAGCAAGTGCGCGGCAATCAAAATCGGATCCACACACTGGTGTGGCATGGCGCCGTGGCCGCCTTTCCCATGAATGGTGAGGTAAATTTCATCGGCAGAAGCCATATAGCGGCCTGCATGAAATCCCACCATGCCGGCTTCTAATGGCGGCTCTACGTGTTGCCCAAAAATAGAAACGGGCGCCGGGTTTTCCAATGCGCCTTCTTTGATCATAAGGGATGCGCCGCCCGGCAGCAACTCTTCTCCCGGTTGAAACAGTAGTTTAACCTGTCCCTCCCATTCCGTGCGCAGGGTTTGCAGAATATACGCTGCGCCCAGCAGGCAGGTGGTATGCACATCGTGGCCGCAGGCGTGCATTATGCCATCGTTTACCGAGCAATAATCCACTACGTTCGCTTCTTTGATCGGCAAGGCATCCATATCGGCGCGCAAAGCGAGCACTTTCCCCGGCGCGGGGCGACCTTCGATCAGGGCAACAATCCCCGTTCCGCCTGCCCAGCCGTCCTGGAACGGAATGCCGTATTCCTCCAGTTTATTGGCAATGAACCGCGCCGTTTCAGTTTCCTGAAAAGACAATTCAGGATGCTGGTGCAAATGCCGGCGAATGGAGATCCCTTCTTTTAGCCAGGATTTGGCGAGGGATTTGATGCGTTCCTGCATATGAAAGTGTCTGATTTTATAGTCCGATAGCTGCGTTATGTTTTGCCCCAAAATCGGTCATTTACGCGGGTAAACTCCCGCTTTTGGGGCAAAACATGCCTTGCTCTCGAACTCTAAAACTCAGACACAGTGATACTAAATAGTATCTGTCTTTAGAGTCCGAATATATGCGAGAGGGGCGTGTGAGGACGGACTCCCTCACTACCCACGCCAAAAGTACACAAAGGAGAGGAATTCGCGAATGCCTTCCGCCCGTTGTGTTCGTTGTGCCGTTGTGTGAAACAAAAAAAACGTTGCGCGATAGGGAAGCACCCCCGCTTAACCCTCAAAAAAACAAAAAAATCCTGCCCATATTTGGCAGCTTCCGCAAAAGCCCATACCTTAGTTTTAAAATCAAACTAAGTACTCGTCATGCAAGACACCTCATTCACGCTACTCACTGATTTGTACCAAATTACGATGGCTTATGGCTACTGGAAAACCGGAATGGCAGAACGGCCCGCTGTTTTTCACCTGTTTTACCGCAAAAATCCTTTTGGCAATCCCTACGCCATCGCAGGTGGATTAGAAAGGGCAATTAGTTGGCTGAATGCACTGCGGTTTTCTGCCGGCGACGTCCAGTACCTCGGCAGTCTGAAAGGCGCCGACGGCAAGGCGCTTTTTGACGAAAGTTTTTTAAACTACCTCCAACGCCTGCGTTTCAGTTGCGACCTCGACGCCATCCCGGAAGGCACAGTGGTGTTGCCGAATGAACCCCTGATCCGGGTTCAGGGGCCGCTGCTCCAGGCGCAATTCATTGAAACCGCCCTGCTCAACCTCATCAACTTTTCTACGCTCATTGCCACCAAATCGGCCCGGGTGGTGCAGGCAGCCGGCGAAGATGCGGTACTGGAGTTTGGCCTGCGGCGCGCACAGGGCATGGATGGCGGGCTTTCGGCTTCGCGGGCAGCCTATATCGGCGGTTGTTCAGCCACCAGCAATGTGTTGGCCGGTAAACATTTTGGGATTCCTGTCCGGGGAACGCATGCGCACAGTTGGGTGATGTGTTTCGAAAACGAGCCGGAAGCATTCGACACTTACGCTGCCGCAATGCCCAACAACTGCATTTTTCTGGTGGACACCTACAACACGCTGGAAGGCGTACAACATGCCATTGCCAGCGCACAAAAACTCAAAGCGCGCGGCCACCAGTTACTCGGCATTCGCTTAGACAGCGGGGATCTCGCAGCCTTGAGTATTGCCGCCCGGAAAATGCTCGACGACGCGGGCTTGCCAGAGGTGGCCATCGTCGCCAGCGATGACTTAGACGAGCACCGGATTGCGGAATTGAAGCGGCAAGGATCCAAAATTAATGTTTGGGGCGTTGGAACCCGTTTGGTGACGGCCTACGACCAACCGGCGCTGGGAGGCGTCTACAAATTGGCTGCGATTCAGGATACAGCAGGTCAATGGCAACACAAAATCAAATTGTCGGAACAACCCATCAAGGTCTCGAATCCCGGAATACAAGATGTGGTGCGGGTTTTTGACGCCGCAGGCCGGCCGCTTGCTGATGCCATTACGTCCGCAAATTTTGAAGGCGATACCTTTGAAATCGTGGATGAAAAATCTGGCGGATCGGTGCAATTCGATGCCAAACAGGGCAAAAGTTTGCTGGTTCCTGTTTACCGGAAAGGCGCGCTGGTGTACGATGTTCCAAACATCCACGAAACCCGGAAATATTGCTTAGCGCAACAGGCGTTGTTCCGGGATATGGATTGGAAGACTTATGCTTTTGGATTGGAACGTGGGGTGTATTCACTAAAGCAGGAGTTGATCAGCGCGCACAAGGGGAGTCTATCTTTATAGTCCGCCTGCTGCGTTATGCATAGCCGAGGTTCGGCGATATCGGGATTTTTTACCCGTACTCCGATAAAATGAAAGCGGCGAGGAACCGCGAAGCGGTTAACTGTGAATAACCCCGGATGCAATCCGGGGAGAAAAAGGCAATACGGACGCCTCCCAACCCTGCAGGGGTTGAATGAAAAATAAGCATTATATTCAACCACTTCGCGGTTGCCCGTGCTCCCGGCACATTTCCCTACCTCCGATTGCATCGGAGGCTATTCACATTCAATCCCTTCGGGATTTTTTACCCGTACCTGCGGGCACCCGATGTTTCTGAGCCTGTCGAAGTATGGGGAGTGATAAAATTCGAAATGATAAATATTCACATGCTTTGCTTTTGAACTAAAAGTTCAGACCCAAGTGTGAAGAGGTGGACACAAATAGCTGAATATGACACTAAAATGAGAAAGTTTACTCAAGCACTTTTTACCTTTGCCGCAAAAAATTAAGATGTATAAAATCACCAGTGCCCTTACCCTGTTGACCATCGCTTTTGTTTCGTGCAAAACAAGCACCCAACTGCCAGATAATGCTACAACGGCTGCAAACGATACCCTGCGTTATGCGCAGGAGAAGCATTTTGTAAACATGCGCCAACTAACCAACGGCGGCGACAATGCAGAAGCCTATTTCAGCTTCAACGACAAATACCTTTCTTTTCAGGCGAGCAACCGCGCATGGGGCGCGTTGTGCGACCAGATTTTTTATATGCCCATTAGTGGCAAATTCGAAGGCAACCGCCCGCCGCTCATCAGCACCGGCAACGGTCGCACGACCTGCGCGTATTTCATGCCGGGCGACAAAAGTATCGTTTACGCATCCACACACTTAGCCGGCGAAGATTGTCCGCAGGCGCCCCGCGTCATCGAGGGCAAATACGTCTGGGCTGTATTCCCGGAATTTGACATTTTTGAAGCGGATCTCAACGGCAAAATTATCCGCCAACTGACCAATTCGCCGGGCTACGACGCAGAAGCGACGCTTTCGCCCGACGGCAAAAAAATCGTATTTACCTCCGACCGCTCCGGCGACCTGGAACTCTATACCATGAATACCGACGGCAGCAACGTGAAGCAAATCACCACCGGTTTGGGCTACGACGGCGGCGCCTTCTTTTCGCCAGACAGCAAAAAACTGGTTTTCCGTGCTTCCCGTCCTAAAACGGAAGAAGCCGTAAAAACCTACAAAGACCTTTTGTCCAAAGGTTTAGTGCAACCCACCGATATGGAAATCTACATCTGCAATGCGGATGGCAGCGATCTCCGTCAAATTACCAACCTGGGTCGGGCCAACTGGGCGCCTTATTTCCACCCTTCCGGCAAAAAAATTGTGTTTTCTACCAATCACCACAGCCCGGATGGCCGTTTGTTCAATGTTTTTTCGATCAATGTTGATGGCACCGGTTTGGAACAAATCACTTTCGATAAGGTCTTCGATGCATTTCCTATGTTTTCCCGCGATGGGAAGCGGTTGGTTTTTGCTTCAAACCGCAACAATGGCGGCACCCGGGATACGAATTTGTTTATTACGGACTGGAAGGATTGAGTCGTAATTTTCTTTAGATTTGTATGGCGATGGTGCTTATAATCCAATAAAATCATTAAACCATGAAATCAGTTACCGCGCTTCTCTTCACTATTTTTTCGCTGACCAGCAGCTTCGGGCAGTTCTGGACACTTGACGTCAGTTTTGGCCTTGACACGTATGACATACAAGCACGGAACGATACGATTATCGTTGGAGGCCCCAGCATTTTGGTAATTTCTTACGATAATGGCAACAGTTGGAACAGCATCACAGATGGCCTGCCCCAGTGGCCCAGTGTACGGGGAGTTCTTTGGACGGGTAACAAATTATTTGTGTCTGTTCATACACATGGCCTGTATGTGTCCAATGATTTAGGCCAAACCTGGCAGGTTTTTGATAATACGGTCATCCCGAATGATTCACCCTATCATTTGGCGACAACAGAGGGCTATCTTTTTATTTCTGATGGCAATGGTTTTTTGTGGCGTTCGCCACTGGACTCACCCATTTTGGTAAATGTGCTTACCGTGAATGGCGGAGTAGAAGAAATGGCGGTCTCCGGCAATGGCGATCTATACGTCAGCACCAGCGGAACGGGAGTGTATCATACCGCTGACCTGGGGAATAGTTGGACCACCCTCAACAACGGACTTCCCGCAATTCCGAATAGTTTTTATTATGCTGTACAAACGATCGCCGTGAATGAACAGGGCGATTTGTATTGCGGGGTCAATTACAATGGCGTCTATAAATACGATTTTACGGCCAGTACCTGGGTCGCAAAAAACGAAGGGATTGAGGAGGTTGCGAATGGAGTTGGGACTCAATATAAGGGATTATTTGTAGCGGGTCATATTGTATTAATTGGCACAGAAGCAGGGAATGTTTACTTGTCAACAGATAAGGCGCAATCTTTTACCAATATTTCTGTTGGCGAGTTTGTGCCAACCAGTGATATTGCCTTGAGTTCGAGCTATATTTTTGTGGCTCGGGTTGGAGTCAGAAAACGCCTGTATGATGGCCTTTTCAATCTTACTGCCGTTGCTCCCCAACCTTTAGCAGCGCGTATTGCATTATTTCCAAATCCAACGACCGGTAATTTAACGCTTAACGCCAGCCGCCCGTTGCAAAATTGCGAAATCGTTGTTTCTGACTATTCCGGTAGAACAGTCAAGACCCTGAAGGCGTCCGGAACTTCCACTGTTGACCTCGATTTATCGGCCATGCCTCCGGGGATTTATTTTGTGCTGCTTGCGATGAACGACAAGGTGCTGGTTCGCGAAAAGGTGATTAAATTGGATGAGAGTGGGAGGTGATTTAATTGTGTAATGGAACGGGCTAAATCCCTAAAAATACGCAAAAATCAGGCTTTTACGGCGTCTTGATCTTTGAAATCGTCTTCCCCATTGATTTTGTAGGTTTGTCCATATCTTGTATTGCAAAGTCAATTGCTTCTTTGATCAACGCCTCAACTTTTGGATTGCGGTAATCGCTTTGCGTTTTCACGTCAATATGCCGGATCAAATTCCCGGTTCCTGTTAACAAACCGTGCGGGTCTTTTAAAAGCGTGCCTTTGTTAAAACCTAAGTTTAAATGATTGGTGTAAATGGGCAGCATGCAAAAGGCGTCCGATAGTTTTTCGGAAATGGAAAAAACGGCGGTTAAGGCGTGGGTGTGGTACAGCAGCTCATTGCTGTCGGGATACAAGGCTAAAATGTAGGCCCTTAAATCGCAAAAAAGATCAATGAGGGGTTGGTCTTTGAAGTCTAAGAGGCGTTGGAAATCGGGATGTAAAGGTCTGGTGTTGTGCATTTTATGGTGTTGGTTAATGACTTGACTTCATGCTCGGAATCTCAACTGATTCCTGACTTTTTCACTTTCAATCTTCCTCTTTTCATGATCTGTTCGCACATCGGCTTCAATTCTTTTTGCATACAATTTCCACCAGTAGATCGCAGGAATAATATTTCCACAATGGATTTCTAATCGGTACGCCAATTCCACATTGGGATTTTCCCGGTCATTCAGTAATCGGCTCAATTTTGTTGGGTGCAGGTCAATCTCTTCTGCAAATTCTTTATGACTCCGGCCAAGTATCCTGATGTATTGCTCCAATTGTTTGGAAAATGAAAACTCCGCTTCAAAACCGCTTCTTTCAAAGTAATCGCTCATCAACAATTTCATCCTCATGAGCGCTGAAAGCAGCCGCTGTTCCTCCGTTCTTTCTCTTAAGGATTTTAACCTCAATTTTTTGAATTCTTCTTCAATCTCCGCTTTTTCTTTTTGGTCCAAATCATCCGGGAATACATAGCCAGAGATTATTTCCTCATCGGAGAATTCCTCGCGCAGCGTCTGATATGTTTTTTCGTGTTTAGTCATTCGCAACAAGTCTATTTATCAACAACGGTTGGATGCACGAATGTGCGATGCTTTGAGATCATTTTTGCATATCCTTTGTCACACACTTTATTTGGTTATATTTTGAATTTTATCTATCCAATTAGCAAAATGTTTACAGCGATCTTTTTGCACTTCTATGCCTTCTATTCCCGCTAGAACTGAACCCACGCTTACTTTGTTTCCCTCATATTCAGGTATTAATGATATTATTCTTTTCGATGGAGCAGTTGTATTGCCTGTGTTAACTTTTTCTGGATTATTATCATATTGAGCAACTATTTCTTTTAGTTTTTCAATTTGCTTATTAGCATCCACATACTCAATTAATAGTATTTCTGGATTAGCCAATAAAAGTGCTTCAAATTCATGTAGTTGAATATAAGGTATAAATTTATGATAACCAATGTCTTCTGATAATGCGTTTTCTAAAAATTCAACTCTTTTATACGGATCAGATATTTTTAAGGACTCTTCAAATTTAGGAAAATTATTTGGCAACGCATATAGGTCAAACATGGTAGTAAAAAATGGATGCCGTTCTTTTTCCTCAGAAATCCACCGTATGAGGTCATTTTTTGCGTGGAGGTAATTTCCAAGCCCTCCTTTCTTATGCTTTTTTCTACTTGTGATTACGCAACGGCTATCTACTACTATTCCGTAAGGTTCGAAATATACTCCTAATGTATTTTGGGCAAATTCCCTCTCTGCTTGCCCCTCTGCTAAAACATTTAGGTAAATGTATTTTTTCATGGTTGGCCTCCTATTACATTTTTTTCCCAGAGTTCACTCAAACTATATTCTTCAAGCCAGGCTAAAAGTTCATTTGAATCCTTTCGCACAAAACTAGATGAATGAGCATTCTTATCGCGTTCAACTATAACAATATTTTCTAATTCAAATTCATCTACTAGCCTTGGTGACTGTGTTGCAATTACAATTTGAACATGTTTACTTGCTGATTTTATCATTCCTGAAAAATAGGAAATAGCAGAAGGATGAAGCCCTAATTCAGGTTCATCCAATATGATAACGTTAGGCAAAAGTGCTTGAGGTTGTAAGAGCAAAGTTGCTAAACACATAAACCTGAGCGAACCATCTGAAATTTGATGAGGGCCAAATAGGTATTGGGAATTATTTTTATCTCTCCAATTAAGTGTAATATAGTTTTTATTACGCTCATTCGGAGCCAAATCAAAATCTCCAAATTGAGGCATTACTTTTTGGATATAACGCACGATTTTTGTGTAATATGCCGATGTTTCGGAGTTTTCTTTCAGTCTAAATAGAAATGCTGCTAAATTTCCGCCATCACTGTTTAGGTAATGATTATCTTCAATATATCCTTGACCCCTTACCCTTGCGTTCATCGAAGTATCATGGAAATGAAATACTTTACAGTTTCTGAGTAATTTTAAAATGACTGAAGCAGTTTGTTTATCTTTTGGATTTTCGGAAGATCTTTTCACATATTCAAGCAGATCAGACTCTCTAACTGCTGGATTGAGTTGTAACTTATAAGATTTAGGATTGGTAGTCAGGTGATAAGAAAGCATCTCTTCTGTAAAAATTAAAATGTCACCAGCGGCGTGAGTTAGTCTAAATTGGTAATTGTCTGTTGCTCTACTATCCACAAACTCAATTCGAGCAAAAACTTCCCGTGTTATCTTACTGCCAAAATACAAAAAAGAATCAGCGTAACCTCGCTCAGCGATAAAATTTTGTAATGATCCAGTCATCATATAATTTAACATACTAAAAAAGGAAACCAAGTTGCTTTTTCCAACTCCATTTGCACCAAGCAAAATTGTAATATCGCCAAATTCAAGTGATGCACCTGAAATGCTATCAATTGATTTATATCCTTTTAAATCGATCGACTTTAATTTCATTTTATAATATTTAAGTTTCGTGTAGCTATTGTTAAGCGCAACTCTTCCTATAAACCCCATTGCGTGAAAACCCGCTTTATCAATCCTCGACGTTCAAACCCCAATTATGTAAAGCCAGCCGAAATAGTCAACTTTACGCAATCGATATTCCGATAAAAGACAGGGGGAAAGGCATCCGGTTCGTCTGGTATTGTTTAGCTGTGTAAAAATAACCAAAGATTTCAAATTCCCAAACCATCATCCCTCCTTGGCTTCCTCCCGGTTACATTTGAACCCTTTTGTATCCAATCGAATGGCATCAAAAGTTTTCGAGCGTCCTAAATGCGCAACCTTTGCTGGCCTCGCATCGTTAGGTGCGAGGCATAATTAAAAGTATGTGAACATTCACTAACTTTTTTGCCCAAAAAATTTACTTGATGAGCAAAAGTTGGCTGTCCTGGATACCCTTCACCCAATGCGTCACCATGGGTTCGATGTTGACATAATCGCCATTGGTGAGGGTCTGTTTAAAGCCCTTTTCGTTTTCAAAAATTACTTCGCCCGCCACGCAGACCAGCAGCGCAGGCACTTTGGTGACGTGCTTATCGAGCAGCCCGTCTTTTTGGATTTGCAGGGCATTGACTGTGCCTTCCTGCCCTTTGAAAAGCGGTTTCGCGGAGACGGGTTTGGTGGCCTCGTGCATGGAACTGATATTAAACATGGTACGATTGTTTAGATGTTCAAAATTGCCAATAACGGCGATTTTTTTCGTAGCGCAACTTACCATCAGGAATGGCAAAGTGATCAAAAACAGGATTTTTTTCATGGTTGAAATTAAGAGCTTGTTCGGGATTCCCGAACAAGCTCTAAAAATTGCTTTTGAATCTGAAAACCCCTCAAATCGCCTGCGATGCTACCACCACAATCCGCCAATTGCCATTGATTTTTTCCATGCAGCGCACCTCGTGCGTGGTGGAGGTTGACTTGTCGGGCTGTGTACGTGTCTGATCGAAAGTTGCCCAGGCCATGTTGCCGTTGATGTGGATGTTGTAATTGGAATTGGCAAAAGTGATTTCGGTTGGTTTGATGGCTTCAACCCATTTCAGCATTTCGTCGCCGCTGCCGCCGTATATTCTTTGACCATCGGGCGAAACCGCCATGCCACGTGTGGATGGTGTGAATGACCAGGTGTTTTTCAAACCTGCCACATCGCCTGTCAAAAATGCCTTTGTATCGGCTTCCAGCATTTTGATGATGGCGGCTTCCTCCTCTTTCGTTGCGTTGTCGGGCGTGTTTTGGCAACCGATTAAGAGAAAAGCCAAAATGATTGCGCCGAGAAAGAATTGATGGTTTTTCATCTTTGTAAAATTTTAAAAAGTGATAGAATGGATATTGTAGTTGGAATTTCTGACCAATATTGTCTATTGTAACGGGTTGGCCAGTTTGTGGGAAATAAAGCTAAGTGACAAAGCTCGCGGCCAGGAAGGGCATTGAGGTACGCTCTGCTGAGCAGATAAATGACCGGGAAGAAAAGGCATTCGGTTCATCTTGTGGTGGTTAAACTATGTAAATATAATCAAGACTTTCAAATTTTCAATCATATCAGCCTTTTTAAGTTCCCCCTTGACTTTTCACCTAATTTCCCTACCTTCATTCCCCTAAATCACAACGAAATGACCACATCCTTTTCCGCTCGCCTGGCTCGTACTCGCGTGCTATTTCAAACAGCGCTGCCTTGCGTGCTATTGTTTGCCCTCTGGCTGCTTATACCATCCACACCGGCACTGGCCCAAACCGGCACTTTCGAAGACTCCGTCTTCATCAGCGCCCACTACACCAAAACCGAACGCCTGGTCCCCGTGCGCGACGGAATCAAGCTGTTCACGGCCATTTATGCGCCCAAAGATCAGTCGAAACCCTATCCCTTCCTCCTCATCCGGACGCCGTATTCCTGCGCGCCGTATGGAGAAGACCAATATTCCAGTCGCCTCACGCAATACATTCACCTGGCGCGCGAGGGCTACGTCATCGTGTTTCAGGACGTGCGCGGGCGCTACATGAGCGAAGGTGACTTCGTGGACATCCGCCCGCACAACCCAAAAAAGACCGGAAACGCAACCGATGAAAGCAGCGATACCTACGACACGGTGGACTGGCTGCTCAAAAACGTGTCCAACAACAATGGCCGCGTCGGCATTTTCGGCATTTCTTACCCCGGGTTTTATGCATCGGCTTCCATTCCTGACGCGCACCCGGCGGTGAAAGCCGTTTCGCCCCAAGCGCCCGTCACCGACTGGTTTATCGGCGATGATTTTCACCACAATGGCGCATTTATGATGATGGATGCGTTTGCCTTTTATTATTCTTTCGGCCAACCGCGCCCAAAACCAACGACGGAAAGCAGCCCCAGTTTCGAGTTTCCTACCCAGGACAACTACAAATTTTATTTAGAAATGGGCGCGTTGAAAAACTTCACGAACAAATACATGAAAGGCGTAGGCTTCTGGAATGACCTGATGTCGCACCCCAACCTTGACGAGTTCTGGAAAGCGCGCAACATCCGCGCACACCTGAAAAATGTGAAACCTGCCGTACTGACCGTTGGCGGCTTGTTCGACGCGGAAGATTGCTTTGGCGCGTGGGCCACCTACCAGGCCATCGAAAAGCAGAACCCGGGTGCCGACAACCGCATCGTGATGGGCCCCTGGGTACACGGCGGGTGGTCGCGCGAAACCGGCCAACGCCTTGGAAATGTGGATTTTGGCAGTCGCGTGTCGGTCTACTACCGCCAAAACATAGAATTGCCGTTTTTCAATTATTACCTGAAAGACAAAGGGAAAGCCGATTTGCCGGAAGCACTCGTTTTTGCCACCGGCGCCAACGAATGGAAGCGCTACGACGCCTGGCCGCCGCGCAATGCCACCGCCCGCAACCTGTATTTTCAGGCCAATGGCAAGCTTGCTTTTGACGCGCCAACCGCCAAAGAAAGCTACGACGAATGCGTCAGCGACCCGGCCCGCCCGGTGCCTTATACCGAAGACGTCCACCTGCAACGCACCGCCGAATATATGGACGACGACCAGCGTTTTGCCGCCCGCCGCCCGGATGTGATGGTGTACAAAACAGAGGTGCTGACAGAAGACATCACCCTGACCGGCCCACTGAACGCTGACTTGTTCGTGTCCACCACCGGTACCGACGCCGATTATGTTGTGAAACTCATTGACGTGTTCCCCGACGATACGCCTGCCGATCCGAAGTCGGCTGTGCCAATGTCGGGCTACCAGATGCTGGTGCGCGGCGAAATCATGCGCGGCCGTTTCCGCAACAGTTTTGAGAAACCGGAAGCCATGAAACCCGGCAAGGTGGAGCGCGTGCCGTTCACCCTGCCCGACGTTTGCCACACGTTCAAAAAAGGCCACCGCATCATGGTGCAGGTGCAATATTCCTGGTTCCCGATCGCCGATCGCAACCCGCAGCAGTTTGTAGACATCTACAATTGCAGCGACAGCGATTTCATCAAAGCCACCCAGCGGGTGTACCACGATGCTGCGCGCCCTTCGAAGATTGGGGTATTCGTAGAGGAGTAAATTTGAGGCATCCTGAATATAAAAAATGACACGGAGTTACACAGAGTAAAAGGAGTTTCGCTGAGTTAGGTTTAAAGACTCCGTACACAAGTCTTGCGTAATCTAACTCCTTGAAAATCCGTGTTTACTCCGCGAAAATCCGCGTTATCTTAAAGACGCCGAATCCAACATCATTAAACAGGTAATCGCCAATTTTCAATTATCCTTAGTACATTGCGCGCACAAAAGCACAACATCCATTATGAAAAATCTGAACCTACTCCAGCTCGCATTCGGCCTGTTGCTCAGCGCCTGCAACCCACCGGAAAGACCGATGACCCCACCAGAAGCGCCTGTTGCGCCGGAAGCACCCGCTGCGAAAGCAAAATTTCCAGTGCATTGTTTTGAACAGCGGATGCCCGACGGCTCCGTGATAAGTTTTCATTACACGGAATATTACGATGACATCGTCGGCATCCTCGATTACTCCTTTGCCGAGAAGGATGGGGCGCATGGCACGTTCAAAGGAACCAAAGACGGCAACGTGATTACGGCTACCTGGAACTACATAATCGAAGGATCCAACCAGGTGGAAGTGGTCGTGTTTAAAATCGAAGGCGACAAAGCCATGAAAGCTTCCGGCGAACTGGAAGAAACCCCGGACGGCAAGTTGCAAATGAAAGATCCGACCACGGCTACGTGGGAGGAAACCTTCACGAAAGTAGAATGCGATTGATTTTTACCCCATAGGTTTTTACCACATAGTTCATAGGGGTTTTCACATAGGACACATAGACCGGGAGCCGCCTATGTGACCTATGTGAAAACCCCTATGTGGCCTATGTGGTAAAAAAAAACTGAAACACTCCGAAATCAACGATCGTGGAAATGCCCTATCGTACCCAAAGCAGCGGCGTCTGTCTATGCTTTTATAAATCCCATCGAAAGGGGGATAAAAAGCATTGGATATTTCCCCATTTTTGCACCGATTTTCAAACCTTAAAAAGAAGAAGTACTATGAAGCTAAGAATGCTGATGCTATGCGCGCTGTTGTCGGGTGCATGGTCGCTTCAGGCGCAGATGAACAAGATTCAGTTTGTGGAATACACGCTGGACAATGGTTTGCGCGTCATTTTACACCAGGACAAAACGACCCCGATCGTTGGGGTGTCGGTCATGTACCATGTAGGGTCCAAAAATGAAAAGCCGGACCGCACAGGCTTTGCGCACTTTTTCGAGCACTTGCTTTTTGAAGGCTCAGAAAATATCGGACGCGGCCAGTTCAGCGAATACGTTCAGAATGCAGGCGGCACCCTGAATGCCAACACCAGTTGGGACCGTACTTTCTATTACGAAGTATTGCCCTCCAATGAACTGGAATTGGGGTTGTGGCTGGAATCGGAGCGCATGTTGCACGCTAAAGTGGAGCAAACAGGCGTAGAAACGCAGCGCGAAGTGGTGAAAGAAGAGCGCCGCGAACGCATTGACAACCAGCCTTATGGCTCAATCGTGGAGAAAGTATTTGAAAAAGCCTACCAGAAACACCCTTACGAGTGGCCGATCATCGGTTCTATGAAGGACCTGGAAGCGGCAACAGAGGCCGATTACAAGCAATTCTACGCCGATTTTTACGTACCGAACAACGCAGTGCTTTCCATTGCCGGCGATATTGACATTGAAGCGGCTAAAAAATTGGTGGACAAATACTTCGGTGGCATTCCGAAAGGCAAAAAGCCGGTTTACCGCCCGGATATTAAGGAACCTGCGCTGACTACTGAAACCCGCGATACCATCCGTGACAACATCCAGTTGCCAGCCGTAGTACACGCTTACCGCATTCCTGCACAAGGCACAAAAGACTACTACGCGGTGAGCATGTTGAGCACCCTGATGTCGCAGGGCCAAAGTTCACGCTTGTACCGCTCGCTGGTTGACGAGCAGCAAAAAGCCCTGTTTGTGGGCAACTTCCCGCTTTCGATGGAAGACCCGGGCCTCTCAATTGCGTTCGGCATCACCAACATGGGCGTAGATGTCAAAGACTTAGAAATGGCGATGGATGCCCAAATGGAGCGCGTGCAAACGGAATTGATCCCGGATGAGGAGTTTCAGAAACTGCGCAACCAGGTGGAAAATGATTTTGTAACGTCCAATTCCACAATCATTGGCATTGCGGAAAGCTTAGCCAACTACAAAGTCTACTACGGAGACGCCAACCTCATCAATACAGAAATTGACCGGTACATGGCGGTGACGAAAGAAGACATTCAGCGCGTGGCCAAGCAGTATTTCAACAAAAACAACCGCGTTTCTTTGTTTTATCTGCCGAAATCGGCAAAACCATAAGGACTGGGTTGGGCCGGGTTTACTAAACTTCTAAAGTTTGGTAAATCTTAACGACTTTCTCAACAGGTAACAGGTTTACCAAACTTTTAAAGTTTAGTAAACCTTAAAAACTAAAATAAACATGAAGATCTTTTCAAAATATGGGTCAGTAGCCCTGCTCGTCATGGGCATGGCGCTGCAACTTTCCGCTCAAAACAATGATTTTCGAAAAAAAGCGCCTGCTTCAGGCCCTGCACCGAAAATCGAAATGGGCACTTACACGGAATTTGTGCTGGACAACGGCCTGAAAGTGATTGTGGTGGAAAACCACAAACTCCCCCGGGTTTCTTTTCAGTTGTCTATTGACGTACCACCTTTAAAGGAAGGCGATGTGGCAGGTGCTGCTGATATTGCCGGCCAGTTGCTGAGCAAAGGCACAACCACGCGCACCAAAGCGCAGATTGACGAAGCGGTGGACTTCCTTGGGGCCAGCCTCAACACCAGCGCGGATGGCATTTTTGGCGCTTCGTTGACCAAACACAAAGACAAGTTGATTGCCCTCATGGCGGATGTGCTGTTGAATCCGGCTTTCAGTGAAGAAGAATTCACCAAACTGAAAACGCAGACGTTGTCCGGCTTAGCCGCTTCCAAAGACGATCCGGCAACCATCGCACAGAACGTGGCACAAGTGCTGAATTACGGCAAAGACCACCCTTACGGGGAATTGACCACAGAAGAAACGGTTGGTAAAATCACGCTCCAGGATTGCAAAAGCTACTACGACAACTACTATCGGCCCAATCGGGGTTACCTCGTTGTAGTTGGAGACATTTCTGTTGCAGAGGCTAAAAAAATTGCGCAGCAGCATTTTGGAGCCTGGAAGAAAAAGGAAATGACCACGGCAACCCTGCCTGCAGTGAAAGGGCCTGCTGCCAACCAGGTCAGTTTTGTTCACAAAACCGGCGCTGTACAGTCGCTGATTTATGTGACGTACCCGATTGAACTCAAACAAGGCTCCCCAGATGTGGTGAAGGCCCAGGTACTGAATACCGTTCTGGGCAGCGGCTTCAGCGGTCGTCTGTTCAAAAACCTCCGCGAAACCAAAGCTTATACCTACGGCGCGTACTCCACTCTTCAGCAAGACCGCTACGTCGGTTTTTTCAATGCTGAAGCCAGCGTGCGCAACGAAGTCACCGACAGCGCTGTCGTGCAGTTTATGTATGAATTGGAATTGCTGACCAAAGAAAAAGTGAGCCAAAAAGAATTGGACCTGGCCAAAAACCAGATTGCAGGTTCTTTCTCCCGTTCTTTGGAAAACCCGCAAACGGTGGCCCGCTTTGCGCTGAATACATCGCTTTACAAATTGCCGAAAGATTATTACGCGACGTTTTTAGAGCGCCTGAAAGCCGTCACTTCCGATGACATTCTGGCTACCGGCAAAAAATACATCAAACCAGGCAACGCGAACATCGTGGTGGTTGGCGACAAAGACGCAAGCGCTGAAAAACTGAAAGCATTTTCAGCAAATGGCAAAGTCCATTTCTACGACATCTACGGCACCAAAATCAATATGGATGGCGCGGTCGTGCCTACTGGCATGACGGCTGAAGCGGTTATTGACAGCTACCTGAAAGCCATTGGCGGTAAAGAAGCGCTGCTGGGTGTGAAGGACATGACCATGAGCATGACGACTTCCGCGCAGGGCCAGACCATTGGGATGACCATTCAGCGCAAAGCGCCAAACAAAATGGCGATGACGGTGGACATGAGCGGTATGGTGCTCAACCAAACCAAATTTGACGGCGAAAAAGGCGAAGCCTCCCAGATGGGTCAGGCACAACCAATGGACGAAGCCGGTTTGAAGGAATTGAAGGATCAGTCTGCCATGTTTGCAGAATTGGAATACGCAAAAAATGGCGCTAAATTAGAACTCAAAGGCGTGGAGCCGGTGGAGGGCAAAGATGCGTACAAAATTGAAATCACTTCCGCTTCCGGCAAAAAGACGGTTGACTTTTTCGATAAAGCAACTGGTCTGAAAATCAGAAGCATCGAAACTCAAGAAGGCCCGCAAGGCCCGACGAGTTCTACCAGCGACTACGAAGACTACCGCGAAGTAAACGGCGTGAAAGTGCCGTATCGCCTGAAAACAGTTGGTTTGGCGCCCTTCCCGCTGATTTTTGAAGTAAAATCAGTAGAGGTCAACAAAGGGATTGACGACAGCGTATTTCAGGTGAAGTAATGTCTGTGGGACGACGGTAGGGGCGACCCTCGCGGTCGCCCAACGCTATAGGAAAACAAAAAAGAGACCTCCCGAATTAATTCAGGAGGTCTCTTTTTTTTTAACGTGAGATCGGGGGAAGAAAAAATAGATTTTTGAATGAAGTAAAACACCGCTCGCGCGTAGGCTCCGCCTCGCGTGTACTATTCGCCGGTCTCTGACCGGCTTGACGGCAGGGTACCTAAAATTTACACGGAGTTCCACATAGTAAACACAGAGTTTCGCTGAGTTGGGTAACACCTTTTTAGAAAGGGGTCACCTTCGGGTTTATCTTAATCCATCAACGTCACATCCCCTTTAAAAATCAATACCTCGCCGTCTATAAATTCCACTTCGGCAAAGTATACATAAACGCCGGTGTTCATTTTCTGATTCCGGAAGAGGCCATTCCAGCCGTGAGCAGGGTTGTTCGGTTGGAAATTATTGGCCTGGAAAATGCTTTCGCCCCAGCGCGTGAAGACCAAAAACGAGCGGATTTTCTGCACCTGCTGTCCGGCAAAGATCATAAACACATCGTTCAGTCCGTCACCATTGGGTGAAAATACGTTCGGAATGAACACATCCCGATCCCGGCGCACATAAAGCAGCAAGTCGTCCGACGCCGTACAACCATTCACATCCGTTACGGTCACCGTATAACCTGTGGTGTAGAAAGGCTGCACCGTTTGCTCCAGACACCCTGCGCAACCCAGCGTATCGGGGTTCCAGCGAACGCTCTGAACCTGATCTTCCGGAATGTTCACAAGCGCGGTCAGGTCCGCAGTGGACCCAAGGTCAATCGTGTAGGGTTCTTCAGCTAAATTCGCAATCAGCTCAACCTCCAGTTCAGTTGCCGCTTCAATCCGCAGGTTGATTTCCGTGACGCAACCAGTAGCATCCTGTACCGCTAAGGTATAATCTCCGGGATCCAGGGCGGCAAAAGCCTGTTGCGTCACAAAAGGCGCGTTGTTGAGTGAAAAAACATACGGCAGGTCGCCGCCAGTCACCGAATCCACCACAATCGAACCGAATTTATTCAAACAAGTCGCATTGAATGCCTGGGCATGCAGGGAAAGGACGTTGGTTTCGTCGCGGATGAGGACCACATCTTCATCTCGGCAGCCGGTCACCGGGTTGGAAACGACGAGCGTAAAACTACCCGCCTGAGCCGTTTCCGTCAGGGGCTGGGTTGGCTGATCCGGAACAGCGCCATTGTTGGATTGCCATTGGTAAACCAGTCCGGGTGTGAGTGTCGTTTGCGGTCCACCCAAAGCCGCCGTCGCGGTCACGCAGTCTAAGGATTGGTCTGTGCCAGCGTCGGCCACCGGCGTTGGATGAATGACAACGCTCATCTCCGTAAAATCGGAAACACAGGGGGCAAGCGCCGTCAGGGCATAGCGGAAGCGATACGTTCCGGCAGCTTGTCCGGTAATATTGAACGTGCCAGCTGCCGCATTAAACGCGCCTCCGGCGGAAGATTGTGCAGAGATTTCCGTCCAGCCCCCCCCGGCGTTTTCGCCTTGAAGCAGGTCAGCGAGCGCAACCACGCCATTTTCACCGGTACAAAATTCCGGGGCAGGCAACGCAACGCCAGCATCCACCGGCGCATTCACCACCACCGTCAGCGTACCCGGCAATCCGATGTCACAAATCGTCAAAAGAGGATCCGTGATTGCGGTAATGGAATAGGTCGTTGTTGCCACAGGCGAAAATTGAAGGGTTGTATCGTTGAGCAGGTTGAGGATCGTGGAATTTACACCATCGCTTAACGCCACCTGCCAGGCATTCCCGCCATTCCCATTCAAGTCTATGGAGATGGAAACCGCATCGCCGCGACAAATAACAGGCGTTGTGCTCCACGACAGGCTTCGTTCAGGGCAAAGCGGGATGGTGCAGGAACCCGTGACGGAGACGGGGCCGCAGATCGTATTTCCCACAGCGGTCAGCGTGTAATTCAGCGCCGTACCTGGTTGCAGGTTCAGGATGGCAACAGAGGTATCAGACAAAGGATTTGCACTGACCCCGGTGGGCAATTGAAGGTCGTAATCGTCTGCGCCAACCACGGTTGTCCAGGTCACTGTCATGTTGTCGTAGTCTGGCGTACAGGATAGGGTAGGGGGGAGCAGCGGCTCGTCCACCTGCACGTTCAGGCTGAACGTATCGGAAAAACAACCGTTGTCCGCAATCCACAAACCTACTTTATATTGCCCGGCATCAGTCCAGGTTACCTGATGGGGGCCGTCTCCGGTGCCAGGTGTTGCCTGCCCGGTATCAAAATTCCAGTTGAAAACCGCAGTATTTGTAGCGCTGCCGTTAAAGGCGACCGTACTTTCGTCGCTGTTGCAAATCAAAGGATCGGCGGTAAAGGCAGCGACGGGAACAGGCCGGATGTCTATATTGATGTTGTTTGAATAGACACAAACCGATTCCCGGTAAGTCGCAACCACCGTGTTAAGTTGCCCGATCATGCCGGGCGCCAGGGCCACCCGCGGCACGTTGGCATTAAAAACACCCGAGCCGGACCATTGTAAAGATCCCTGCGGGCTGTCGCCGGAAAGCGTAAAGGTCAGGTCAAGGGTATCATTGGCGCCTTCATAACAAATAGGAAGAACCGGGTCAATGGCTAATGTAACCGCCGGGCAAAGGTCCGTTTCGCAGGTAAGCTGGGTGGATACCGGCGGGCAGGGGCCATTATCCGACATAACAACCTCTAACGTAATTGGGTCTCCGGGTTGTAAGTTTTGTATGCGGTAGCTGGTATCAGAATTGAGGGTGCCGGGCATCCCGTCGAGTACATTGACTTCAAAATTGGTGGCGCCCGGAATGGGTTGCCAGGTGAAGACAATTTCTGTGTACGTCGCATCGCAGGTAATGACGGGGGGCTGCAAAGGCGCGATGACCGAAACGGTCTGTTCCAGCAGGGTAGAAGTGCAACCGCTGTCTTCGATTTGCAGGCTGATGTTTTGAATGCCTTCATTTGGCCAGGAAACCTGATAAGGCCCGCCGGCCGTGCCGTTCGCAGTAGCATCTACTCCAAAATCCCAGGAAAATACAGCTTGGGAAGAAGCCGTTCCCGTGTAGGTCACCGTAGTTTCGCCATTTTCACAGGGCGATCCGGCGATTACAAAGTCGGGCGTTGGCACGGGATTGACCTGGACCTGAAGCGTATCGCGGTAAGCGCAGGCGCCTTCCTGATAAAGGATGGCAACCGGAACCGTGCGCCCGGTCATACCAACATGCGTCAGAAAAAGATTTTGTTGTCCGTTGATGATGCCTTCGCCCGACCAGGAATACGTACCATTCCCTGCGCCTCCGGTTGCAGAAACGTTCAATTGTAAGGTATCCGGCGCCGTATCAAAACACGTAAAAACAGCAGGCGCATCCAAAACAACATCAGGGCAGGGCGATGCAGAGCAGTTGCTCAACTGTACATTCCCGGGGCATGAATTGTTGCTGACTGTCGTCAGTTGGATTATGACTTCCTCGTCCGGCAGTAAATTTATCATCCGGTAGCTCGTGTCGGAAGTGATCATTCCAATGGGGCCCTCAATGAGGTTGATGACATAAGCCGAAGCGCCGGGTACATCGTTCCAGAAAAATTCTACGCTGTTCAGCGTGTTAATACATTGAATGAGCGGGATTTCAACTAAAGGGTCTACCTGGATTTGCTGAAAAAATGGCACCGAGGTGCAGCCTTCGTTTTGAACTACCAACCTTACGACTTTCGTACCGGGTGTTGGCCAGCTCACGACAAGGGGGCCAATACCCGAGCCGCTGACTAAGATCCCCCCGTCGAGGTTCCAGAAAAAAGTAGCGCTCGGCGGAGCTGTGCCGGTATAAGTTATCGTAGCGGTTTGATCCTGGCAAATGACCGAATCCAGTTCAAAGAAAGAAGTGGGACGGTGATTAACCCGGATGGTTGCTTCCGCGCTGTAGACGCAGTTTCCCTCCGTATAGGTATAAGTGATGAAATTATCGCCATCCAAAGCGGATGCAGGGTGAAAAGTACCGGCCAAGGTATCGAGTATCCCGGTTCCCTGCCAGTTGGAGACTCCGGTTCCGGGACCGCCGGTAACAGTTGCCATCAATTGGATAATGCCGGTGTTGGCAAGCAGGCAAATAGGAGGGGGCGTTTGCAGGGTAATGTTTACTTCCGGACAGTCTTGTGCAATGCAAGTGCGTTGCGCAGACGTATCCGGGCAGGTGATGGCGCTTTGGGCAGACAGGGCAATTTGAACAGCCGCGCCTGGCAGGAGACCAGTTATTAGAAAACTCGTGTCGGAAGGCATCACCCCGGTCTGGCCACTTAGCACATCAACCGTATAATTCAACACTTCCGGCTGAGGATTCCAGTAAAATTCAACCGAAGAAACGGTCGTTCTGCAAAATATTTCCGGGGGCGCAAGCAGGGAATCTACCTGGATGCTCCGGGAAATGGTAACCGGCGGGCAAGCGCCATCCATTACAATCAATTGCACCGTTTGGATGCCCGGCGTATCCCAAATGACCCGGTATGGACCGCTTCCGGTTCCGGAAACGACCATTGCACCGTTGAAATTCCATACAAATAAAGCCGTATCAGAGGCAATTCCTGTGAAGGCAACCGTTGCTGTATCCTGAACGCAAATGGCCGTATCTAAGGTCATATCCAGCACAGCCGGAGCCTGCACTGTAACCTGGGTAGTATCGTTTCCTGAACAACCATTTATGGTGTAGGTGTAGCGAACGGTATGCACACCCGGCCCGGCCAGTATGGGGTCGAAAGCGCCGGTAGCTGTTATCCCCGGCCCGCTCCAGACGCCCGTTCCTCCGGTTGGAGGAATGGTGGTTGCCGTTAAAGTAAGGTCTGGCGTCAGGCTGTCGAAACACAAGGGCGAAACGTCCTGGACGGTTACAACGGGCGGCACGCAAGAGGTGCTGGTACAGGAAACCGAAGTACTCCACGCGCTTGGGCAGTTGCCTGAACCGATGGCCCTCACCCGAATGGTGACGGTTTCTCCAGGGGATAAGCCACTAACTGTGAAGGTATTGACACTTAATGTGCCAGTCTGTCCAGTCAGCACTTCTACCACATACGAGGTTGCGCCGGGCACCAAAGGCCAAAAAAAGACGATTTCGCTTTGGCTAATGGTTTGACACAAAGGCGCTGGCGCAGCAGGCGTAAGGCCAACGACAATCGGTTGTGAAACGGAAGCCGAACAAGGGAAAACGCCAACGGTATAGACCACTGTGTGGCTGCCGGCGCCAAGGGTTGCCGGATTGAAGGTCGTAGCCACGGATCCGTTGATGGTCCAGATTCCACCGGGTTGGGCGTTTACGCTGAGCATTGTATTCAAAGCAAAAGAAGCGCTCGTCGTACACAAACCGGCCGGCGGCGTCCAACTTGCAATCGGCAGTGGGGATATGACGATGGGTTGTGTCAGTGTATTCGTACAAGGGAAAATGCCAACCGTATAGGAGACGGAATAGGTGCCTGGTCCAAGTAGTGACGGGTTGAAAAAGGTGGCATTCATGTTGTTAATCCGCCAGGTACCACCGGGTTCAGCGCCGGGGGCTAAAAGGGTATTTAAGTTGAACGAAGGCGAGGTTGGGCATAGGTTAATCGGCGGATTCCAGTTTGCATTGGGAATGGGAAATACGACGATAAACTGAGTGAGCATTTCAATACAAGGCGCCGTGCCAACTCTGTAGGTTACCGAGTGAGATCCTGGTCCCAGAACAGCCGGATTGAAAGTCGTTGACGGGACGCCATTAACCGTCCAGGTTCCTCCGGGCGTAGCCCACGGCGCCAGCATGGAATTCAGCGGAAACGCGGGGGAGCCTATGCAGAGGTTTTCTACCGGGAACCAGGTGGGGTCTACTTCCACCAGCGTTACATTTACGGTAGCGGTGGCTTCGCAAACTTCGGAAAAGAAAATATCGTCTATCGCAAAGTCATTCCCGCTAAGGGCTGTATTTTGGTTGACAATGCAGATTTGCGCAATGCCGGTTGGCCCGGAATTCCAAACCTGGAAAAACTCCGTCCAGTCACAGGTTGTCGGAGATGCGTTGTAGGTTCCGCCGATAATGACGCCGTTCACAGAAAATTGCAATTGTGCCGGGGAAGCAGCGACCACCGAAGCAATCCATGCGCTGAAGCCATAATTGGTATTGGCCGTAACGCTCACGTTCTGGCACCATACATTCTGATTGGCAACGCCTGCCCCGTTGACCACCATCATGTTACCGGTGCCGGGGGAATGGTCATTGCAGTTGGCAAAATTGTTATGTGTGAGGAGTGGATTGGTGGATACCGCATACTGCCCTTCTAAGCTCAGCAGCCCGAAAGCACCGCCGGTTCCAGGGATGTAATCGCTGGTGAACCCGCTCGCTCCGGCACTGAAATCGCCGTTGGTGATCAGGTTGTCAGAGGAAAGCGCGCTGACCGTGACCGTATAGGTACCGTTTCCGTTGGCAACAGCAGTGGTACTTGCGCTGTTCGGATTGGCTACGCCCGCAGTAGGCGTCCATTGAATGAGCTGGGGCGTACCGCCACTGATGATTGCATTGAGCGGAATGGTTTGTCCCGGATTGCAGATCGTGATGTTGCTCGGATTCGTTGTCACGGAAAGCGTGCAGGCAAGTGGGGATTGCGGAGGTTCCGGTAAAGCAACCCATCCAATTAATCCACAAAGCAGAAGCTGGAGTACGTTCATAACTGTTGCGCAACTTGTAAGTAGTCTATAGCTGGGGGAAAGTCGTGCGACAAAAATAGTCTTTTTGTGGAGTCTGAATATACGAATTGATGGAGGCAGGTTTCAATCCGGGATAATACTTGTGAGGATTGCGTCTTTTAAATGTTATGTTGAGAGATTTGCAGGCAAGTGACCGGGTGACTTCAAGTCACCCGGTCACTAATGGAAGCTACCGCACCAAACTCACATCTCCTTTTTCCTGGATCACATCGCCGTCCAATAATTCAAATTCGATGGAATAAACATAAACGCCTGGCGTCATCATCTGGCCGCGCGCCTTTCCGTCCCACCCATAATTTGGGTCATTGGCCTGGAAATTTTGCTGCTCAAATAAAAGGCCGCCCCAGCGATTCCAAACCCGGAAAGTTCGGATGATCCCAACCTCATTGCCGGCATTTACAAAAAAGCGGTCGTTGTAACCGTCGTCGTTGGGCGAAAAAGCAGATGGAATGAACAAGCGGATGCGCCGGGTCAGGGAAATGGTCAATTCATCGGTTGCTGAACAACCATTCAGGTCGGTGACCACCACTACGTAAGTTGTTGTTTCGTCTGGTTGCACAACCGCAGAAGGACAGTTCGTGCAACCCGGAATTGCCGGCGTCCAGATGATGCTGGCGATCTGGTCGGATGGAATATTGGCTAAAGCAGTGAGCCGGATGCTGTCTCCCAGTGAAATGCCAACCGTGGCGCCATTGCTGCCCGGGGCACTGAGCTCCACGGCAATGGCCGAAGGCGCGCTCAGGGTTTGCATCAGGGTCGTTTCGCAACCGTTTGCATCCTGCACCACAATGGTGTAATCGCCCGGAGTAAGGTTGCCGAAAAGGGTCTGGCTGACAAATCCGCTCGTGCCAAGCTGGTAGACATACGGCCCTTCTCCTCCACTGGCATTCACAACTTCGATGGCGCCGCTATTGGGTTGGCTACAGGAAACCTGCGTAACATTCAGTTCTGCGCTGATTTGCGCTACGGTTGAAATCACCATTACCTGGTCTGTTGCACTGCAACCGGTTGTCGGATTGGTCACCGTTAACGTGTATGTGGCAGATTTGGTGACGTCCACCATCGGCGATGCCGGCAAATTCAGAGGGACGCCACTGCCGTCCGACCAATTATACGTCATGCCCGTGCTGGTATTCGGACCGCCAAGGGGCACTTCCGTCACGGTGCAGTCCAATTCCTGGTCTGCCCCGGCATCGGCAACCGGCGCGGGGTTGATCACAACGGTAGCGGTCGCTTCCACATCCGAACAAGGCGCGGTGGCGTCTATAAAATATCGGAACGTGTACGTGCCCGGTGTTTGGTTTGCGGTATTAAACGAGCCTGAAGCGGCATTGAAAGCACCACCCGAGGAAGGTGTTGCAGAAGTTTCCGACCAAACACCGCCCGGGTCTTCGCCCTGGAGGAGGTTGGCTAACGTGATCGCCGAAGGCGTATTGCTGCAAAGCGACTGTGCAGGTAATGGTTGCCCGGCCGTTCGTGCGGGTTGAATCGTTATGGCCTGTGTCAATTCCTCCGAACAGGGGCCTTGGGTGACCCTATATCGGAGGCTATGCCCGCCGGGCGACAGCGCAGCCGGCGTCAGCATAGTAGCCGGCATGCCATCTAAAGTCCAGGTTCCGTTGGGGGTGGCCGAAGCGGTCAGCAAGCTGTTCAAATCAATGGCCGCAGCGTCGGTGCAAAGGGCGCCGGGGTTGTTCCAAGAAGCGTCGAGGTTGGCCACGGTGACCGTCACTTCGTCCGTAGCCTGGCAAACCTGGCGGAAGCTGATGTCGTCCAAAGAAAAGTCGTTGCCGCTGGCCGTCGTGTTGACGTTCACGATGCAAATGGTGGCCGTCGTTGCATTTGCGGACGTCCAGCCCGAACTGAACTGCGTCCAGTTGCAGGTAGACGACGAAGCCATATAGACGTTGCCAATTTGTATGCCGTTGATGGAAAAGCGGAGCCTCGCCGGGTTTTGGGAAACCGCCGAGCAGGCCCAGGCGCTGAACAAATATTCCGTATTTGGCAGAATGGTAATGGTTTGGCACCATACGTTGTTCGATTGGCCGGAACCGTTCACGGTCATCATGTTGCCGGGGTTGTCGCCGGTGTGGTCCTCACAATCGGCGTACTGGTTGTGCGCCTGGCCGGAGTTGGAAACGATGGCGTATTCGTTTTCGAGGATGCCGATGCTGGCGCCGCTGTCGTAGCTGTAGTCCGTGTCGAAGCCCGTGTCGCCCTGGTTGAAATTGCCGTTGACCACCAAGTTGGTCGGCGAAAGGCTGCGCACGAGTATGCTGTAAGTGGTGGTCGCGGGGACATTGGCCATTGTATTCAGGCTTGCGGCATTCGTCAACCCGGTTGCGGGCGTCCACAGCGAACTGAGTATGGCGCCGCCGGTGACAGTTGCACTCAACGTCGTATTTCCCGGTGCGCAAATGACGTTATCGGCGCCGGCGTTAACGGTGACGGGGCAGTTTTGAGCGCCCGCAAAAGGAAAGATCAAGAAAATGCCGGCAACTGCCAGCACAAAGGATAAGCCGTTTCTTTTTTTCATCGCAAAAAAGATTGAAGAATGAATGGGCATTTCTCTACCCGGCCGTCCCTGATTTGTTGTTGCGCTGAATTTTAGAATAGCGCGTGTTGACTCATCTAATGCTACTCTACAACAGTCGGACTGAAAAGTTCAAACCCGGCAACGCAGATCAGCGAGCAAATCTAAATAAGATTTTTTACTCATCCTCATCAATTTCCATTTTAGCTGCGGCCAGTTCGCTGTAAGCGTGCCGGTCGCCCGCTTTGTTGGCTGCTTCCATGCCCGTTTTGTAGGTTGCAATGGCCTGTTCCGGCTGTTCAAGGCGTTGGTATAGTTTGCCGAGGTGGTAATAAACGCCCACAAAATCCGGGTCTTTTTCGGTGATTTTCAGATACCAGGCGAGGGCGTCTTCCCATTGTTGGAGACTTTCGTATTCTTTCGCCACCGCAAATGTGAGGAAGGAATCGCCGGGCGATTGTTCGAGGTAGGTGAGGAGTTGACGCATGCGGTCGGTGGACATGGATGTTGTACTTTTGTAGCTCACGAAGATAAGAAATAAAGCTCAAATTCACGCCGATTTGAGCTTTATTTTGGGGTTGGATGAGCTGTAAAACTTCAAAACATCACTGATTTTTTTTAGAAACCTTGCGTTTCCTGGCCGGTTTTGCACTTGCGTCCGCAAAAATTTGAGCCAGATCATTCAGCAACGCACCCCGAAGCGGACTTGCCAGGTCGCGGAGCAAATCCGAATCGAACGGGTACATGGAGCTTGATCCTGAGCAGCAATGCGGAAGTGCCCGGGAATCGCCGGAACATTGCTCATAGCGGTTTGACCATGCTGCCGTTTTGGAAATGCGCCACTCGTCTCCGGACAGGGCGCCGTCAGGGGTAGTGAGCTGGGCATACAGGCTTGCACTGGCTGATTTATATTGCTCAATGGATTCAATCGAGCCGTGCACGGTAATGAGGATCGGAACTTCTTCTTTGACAATAATCGTAGAATCACCGCTGGGAACCTCTTTCTCTACCGTTTTATATCCGTCAATGACTTCCTTGCAATAATTGGTTGTACTGCTGCTTCTTTCGTCGAACCCTACGATCACCTGCGCTATTTCAGCATGGAGCAGGTAGTCAATCCGGCTGCCGGGCTGCGAAAAATGAACCTCCAGCCAATTCCAGCGCTCTGTCCCATTATGGAGGAGGGCGTATTGAGCCAGGATCTGAGCATGAGTAGTATTGGATTTATATGGCGTAACCAAAACCCGAATCGTGCCAAGATCCATCATTTCTGCCAGCAGGGTTTTGTTTTCCAGCGCCTCGGGCACGTATTCCAGGCTTTTTTCCAACCAGGAATATGCCGTGCGGGCGGCTGGTTTATTGTCGGATCTGGCTTCGGGAAATAATTTCGCCGCTTCGCCGGAACAATAACTTCCTGCCTTTTGACGGGAATGATCCGTCAATGCTTCCAGGCTCGGAATGTCGTAGCGGGGATCAAAGTTATAGAAGTGGGGGAGGTAAGGGTCAATTTCCACCCTGCGTTTCAACAATTCCTGATAGATCGGGTAAAGTTCGAGGTGCCTTTCGGGTGCGCGGTTGGTTTCCAGGGTTTCAATGCGCTGGATCTGTTCCTCCTGAAGGATGCCGTAGCTCGTGCTTAAAGCGTGGAGATGAGCCTCTTTCAAAGGCTTGTTTTGTTTAAGGCGTTGTTCTAAAAGGCTGATGCTAACGCTGAACGCACGGTCAGGCTTGCCTTTTTCCAGCAATTTTTGGGGATTGCATCCTTGCATCACACAGCAGGAAAGGATAAACAGGGCGAAGGTGATACGCATACTTCGGATTTTTTAGGTGATCATTACAGGTTATTTTTTTGTAGCTGTAATGTACACGCTTGCCCTTTCCGTAAGTATTTTCAAAAAGTTAAATGCGATGAATGGCTGTTAAAATTAGTGTTAAAATGGCGCTTACCATTAATTCCAATGAATGAAAATAACACTGCCGGCGAAAAGTGTCGTTAGCGCTTTCTACTTTTTCCACGTCACCAACATTTTCGCATTCTTCCCATTGAAGTCGCCCGAAGTATTTGCAAAGGTTAGTTCCTTTTCGTTTGTCAAAACGTGTTCGCTAAAAGTTGCGTATGTTTCCAGCGCTTTCCCTTTTTTGTCAAAGTCCAATTTCCTGTTTTTATTGTCATCAATAAAAGTCAGCATGGAATATTTTCCATTTTTTAGTCCGTAAATATGAACGATGAGCGTACCCTTGCCGATGTTTCCATAGAGATAGCCGCCGGTTACGACTTGTCTGTTTTCAAAATGCTGTTCGCTGTCCATCACCGCTAAAAAACCGTTTTGCCTGTCCTTTTCCAACGGAACAGAAATTTCAAAATGAAAATAATTGGCTGCAAAATTACTGGATTGATTTTTACCTTGCCGGAATTGGTGTTCGCTGATGTCACGTGTAACCAACTCATCTAAGCCTAAGTGCATCAAAGAAGCGGATACATAAGATTGATTGATTGGCTCGGTCAAAACCTTTAGCCCGGTGTTTAGATTTTTGACTTCATTTTGATTTAGTGCAAAATAAGTTAGCTCGTTGTCAAAATCTAACCCGGAAATATGGATGCTTTTGATTGCTTGGTGCGTATCGGTAAAAAAAGAAATGCTTTTTTGATGGATGTTGTAAACAATGCTCCACATGGTTTTGAAATCGCCTTTTGGGATCGCCACCTTTTTCAGTACCTCAAAAGCATAAGCTTCGTTGATTTTATTTTGATTTTTAAGGGTTGAAATTTGTTGCTCCAATTGGTAATAACGGTACGTTGGAGCCGTGTTGTTTTTTCTGATTCCTTTGATTTGGGTTTTATAAGGTTCAGCTTGGGTAACGGATGTATTGGTAATGGCCTGGCAGGTATTGGCTTCTTTTTTATAGGCGACGGGTTTCCCGTTCAGGTATTCTACGATGACAGATTCGCCCGTAGCATCCGTTAAGATGTAATGAATTTTTCCTTTTATGGGATAAATTTTCAGGGCCTTCAAATGGTCAATGACCTGTTGAATGGTCTCGAAATTATCGAGCTGGTATTGAATCCATTCCAACTCATTTACATACTTTTTTTCTTCGTTGATGTTGTATTGGGAAATTTCCAGCCACAGCATTTCCACCACCAACCCTTTTTCATTCATGCCGCCATACGGCATTTCTTTCCCGTTTTGGTTGAAAGTGACGCTGCCGTATTTGCTCGTCCAGGAGGCCGGTTCGCCGGTATGGGTAAAATAGGCCGCTTTATTGATTCCCCGCAGGTTCTTGATGAGGATGCCTCCCCGGTGGGTCCAATCGAAGTTCTTTGCCAGAAAGATTTGCGGGCCTTCTTTCAATACAATTGCGGAGCAAGGGTAGGCGACCTCTAAGGTTGCCATCAGGGTCAAGAGCGTGAAAATTGGATGCTTCATGGTTGGTTGTTAGTTTGTTGTGTGATGTTTTATGGTTGTGGGTAACGGCTTGCTGTCCATTATGATTTTATTACTAACTCAACTATTTTATTGTATAGCAGTTTTTCGTCTATAGGTTTAGCAACGTGGGCATTCATTCCAGCTGCTTTAAATTTTTCTAAATCTGCCATTGTAACATCGGCTGTCAAGGCAATAATTGGGATTTTAGAATTCATTGTATTGCGGATGTAGACGGTAGCTTCAATTCCGTTCATTTCCGGCATTTGTATGTCCATTAAAATAATATCATACGAATTAGTTTGCAGTTTTTCAATGGCCACTTTTCCGTTCTCAGCAATATCTCTTTCAAAGCCAAAATCATCCAACATTATTTTCAACAGCATTTGATTTAGAGGAGTATCTTCTGCTGCCAATATTTTTATCTTTTTGATTTTCGCTTTTGTTTCAGGTATGGGCAATTTACTTTCAATTTCATTATTTGTTTTTTGAAAACTTAAAATAAAACTAAAGGTTGAGCCTTCGTTCAATTTACTTTTTACATTAATTGTTCCGCCCTGTCGTTCTACTAATTGTTTAACAATGGCAAGTCCAAGTCCTGTTCCACCATATTGCCTCGATATACTGCTTGCTGCTTGTTGAAAGTTTTCAAAAACAGTTGGAATCATATTTTCAGCCATTCCAATTCCTGTGTCGGTAACTGCAAATTCAATAGTCACTTTTTCTTCATTTGAATCTATAAGTCGAACACTTAGCCCAATTTTACCTTCAGAAGTGAACTTAATGGCATTGCTCATTAAATTCAAAATGATTTGATTTAAACGAACCGAATCTCCAATTAAATATTTTGGAATTTTAGCATCATATTCTTTAATCAATTTTAAATTCTTTTCTTGAATTTTAAAATCAAATAAGTGAAGCATTGCCAAAATATCTGATTCCATCTCGAATGTATTTTGTTCAAAAGTCATTTTCCCAGCATCAACTTTTGCTAAATCGAGTATGTCGTTAATTAAAATCAACAATGCATCACTGCTTGTTTTTATGGCTGTGATATATTCCCTTTGGTTTTCTGTTAAATCTGTTTTCAGCACTACTTTTGTAAAACCAATAATCGCAGTCATTGGTGTTCGGATTTCGTGACTCATATTTGATAAGAACTGCTGTTTTGACGCAATAGTTCTTTGGGATTCTCGCTCATTTTCTTCAGCAAGTTCTTTTTCAGATTTCAGTTGAATGGCATTTTGTTCCAAGCCTATTATTTCGCCTTTAGACCTGCGGACTTCTTTTAAATGTTTCCCGATGTTTAAAAGGGAGAGAATTAAAATGAAAACGCTAGTTGAAAACAGAATAATAAAAAGTAAAACTTGTTTTTTATCTTCATAAGCATCTATGGCTTTTCTTTGAGTAAGTAACTTATATTCCATGTCAATAATATTGGCTAATAAGACTTTTGCTTTATCAATAATTCGTTTTCCTTCTTCAGCGGTTGATACTTCTTGATTTTTATTTAGTGAAAGTTCCTTTATTTGGAGTATTGTTTTTTTTGAAAGTTCAGTTCTTTGATTGATTAATGTTTCCAATGTGTCCAGCCGATTCTGTTGTCTCAGATTGTCTTTGGAGAGTATTCTTAACTCACTGAAATGTTTTTTTGTGTTTGGGAGGGAAACCATATAGGCCTCCAAAAAGTCTGTATCATTGGTTATTATGTAGCCCCTGATACTCGTTTGGTGATTAATCAAATCTGTTAATAAGTCACTACTACTCCTTATTACTTGATGTGAATGCTCTGTCAGGTTTGTTGAATTATTTTTTTCTTTGGTATTGTAAAAGAAAACTATAAGTGCTGATAGAATAAGAATACTTAATATGGAAACAACTAAGTAGGGATTTTTTAATTTTATTAATTTCATTGTTTCTGTATTATTATTTTATAGTGTCTTTTCATTCGGGAAGTCTGTCTTACGCTTGCCGCTAACTTGTCTATAACCGCTGCTACATAGCGCTTAGCCATCCAATTTCAATGTGCTAACCGTTACTCAATATCGGTTGGCGCCAATCTCACAAAGATCAACTTTTTTACAAAGAATCAAAGTGCGAAGTAAATTTTGAATACAGTTCATCGAGGTACTGGAAGTTCGAAGACTTAAGGAACGCCAAGCTCTTAACTGCATTCCAATTCTTGCGGTATAGTCGCCGCAACGAGCTTCAAGGAAGCGGACACGGAGAACCAATGTGACAATCCCCCGCCCAACTGGCCCAGGCTCACCTACCCATCCACTGCTTAAAATCAGTAGCTTTCTCCTTACTCACCACCACATCGTTCGCCTCTGTTTTTGGGGAGAGTTGGAGGATGAGTTTTCCACCAAAATAGGTGTCAATGGACTTGATGGCTTTCACATGGACAATATAGCTGCGGTTTACCCGGCAAAATTCAGCTGGGTCGAGCATTTCGCCCAGTTCCTCCAGCGTATAGTCCACCAACAGGCGGCGATTGTCCCATGTTTTCAGAAAACAGAGCTTGCCATCCGCCATGAACCAGGCAATTTCCGGTACTTCGACGCTGAGCCAACGCTGTCCTTGTTTTAGCAAAAACCGCTTGCGGTAGGCTTTCGGTTGCTGCGATTGGCGTAGTTCCTGCACCAACTTCTCGATGTCCATTTGTGGTGCAGGCGACTGAAATTGCTCCCGCATCCGCTGAAATTTGGAGAGTGCTGCTTCCAGTTCTTCCTTTTTTATGGGTTTTAGCAAATAGTCAACGCTGTTTACCTTGAAGGCCTGGAGGGCGTATTCGTCATAGGAGGTCGTGAAAACGATGGGTGACTTCACCTCCACTTGTTTGAAAATCTCGAAACATTGACCGTCTGCCAGTTCGATGTCCATAAATACCAGGTCGGGCGCCGGGTTGTTTTGAAGCCATTGTACGGTTGATTTGATGCTCTCGGAATGTCCCAGCACGACAATATTATTATCCACTTCGCTCAATAATTTGCAAAGTCGCTGTAAGCCGAGGTATTCGTCTTCGATTATAAATACATTCATGGTTATATTTTATCTATTAGCGGAAGCACCACTGAAAATTCATACTCCGTTTCCCGCACCTCCACGTACGGGTGGTTCAACAGCCGATAACGGGCAATAATGTTCGCCAGTCCTACCTTTTCCGATGGCACAGTAATGCTGCGCCGTTGCAGGTTGTTGCTCACCACCAGGCGATCATGGCCTTGTGTAAAGATACGCAGCATAAGTGGGTGAGCAGCGGAAACCTCGTTGTGTTTGACCGCATTTTCCACCAAAAGTTGAAGCGTAAGCGGTGCAATCATGAACTGTTGGGCAGCTTCATCTACCGCTATATCCACCTGTAATCCATCACCGAAACGGGTCTTTAGCAGGTGCAAATAAGAGGTGATAAAATCAAGTTCCTTGCGCAGCGTGGTTAATCCTTGTTGGTTGCTTTGCAGCAGGTAGCGATAGACCTGGCTCATTTCTTCCACAAACTTATCTGCCTTTTTGGGGTCAATATTGATCAGGGAACTCAGGCTGTTTAGGCTATTGAACAAAAAATGGGGGCTGACTTGTTGCTTGAGGCTGTCATATTGGGCATGGAGGTTAATGATTAACAGTTCTTCTCTTTCTTTTTCTGATTTTCGCAATAGATCGTTGTAATAAAATGCCTCCGAAAGCCCAAGTATAAAAATCGAGGTTACCGCTGATTGGGTCAGGTTGAGCAAAGCGATTTTCCAATTGAAATTATAAACGGGGTTGATGGAAAACTGGGATAGCCCAAAATCGGTCAGGGTCATCAGCAGCGTCAGGGTCGGTACGGCCACCATAAATGCTTGGATAATACGCCGAAACGTAAGGGTTAGCCCTGGTATCTGGCGCTGTTTCCACTGCCCGATGGCCAGGACTGCCGCGAACTGCAAGCCTATGCCCAGCCCCAACAATAAAAGGTAGCCAAGAAGCTGTTGTAGTTCCATATTATCCGAAGAACTGTAATTGATGGCATTGGAAACCATCAACAGCAGTATACCTGCCAACAAAACCATCCATTGATATTTTTTTTTCATATAGCTGGAAATGAAGCGGTAAAATAACGCTTTGTACCTTTTATTTTCAACAAGTCATTGCCCGTAGCATCCAAAATAGGGATTAAAACAACCAATTTCGAGCGTGAAACAGGTTTCAAGGTTGCTAAGAGCTTGTTCGGGATTTCATCAACGGGCTGCGAGCGGCAAATTTTATTTTATACTGCGTTTGATTTTTTCAACATAGCTGCCGGCTATGTCTGCAAAATCCGCCCCCGAACAAGTTCGGGACAGGCTTTGTCTAAAACAAAATTTCCTCGCTCTCGCACCGTCATGAAAACCCTAACAAGCTCTTAGGTTATTACCTGCCCTTCAAACTGGTTTATGCCAGCTTCATTCCCATTCTCCGCCGTTTCAGGGCTTTTGGCTTTGCATCCCCAACCAATCCAACCCCATTTTTGAACCATCAATCATTTTTAAATCAACCCAACAATGAAAAGATTTCATTTTCAATTGTTATTCCTCCTGCTTTTCTGCGGCGCCAGTCAAGAACTTGCTGCACAGGATGGCGGGAAAGGCATGAAAATGCCCATCACCATCAGCGTATTTTCTGAGTCGGTGAGCCTGCCCAATTTTCGGGGCTTCTTCAAAAACCCGAACCTGGGCGTCCGCATCGGCACAGAGTTCTACTACCGACAAAGCAGCGATCGGCAAACCTTCCAAACCCTCCAGCTTGGTTACTATCACCACAACGGGCTACACCAGGGCATTTTCGCCAGCACTGAGTTCGGCTACCGCAAATTTATCGGCAATTTCTTCGCCGATGCGACCATCGGGGCTGGCTATCTCCACCTTATTTCTGACCTGCGCCGCTACGAGCCCAATGGCGATGGTTACCGTCCAGCCTCCCAGCGGATGCACAAGGTTATGCCGACACTTGGGCTGGGGCTGGGTTACCGCTTTGGCGAAATGACCGTTTTTTCCCGCTACGAAATGTTTGGAGAAATACCTTTCAGCAATGGCGGCTCGCCCGTATTGCCACATAAGGCGCTGCATTTGGGCACTCGGTTTCATCCTTTTTAGACTAAAACCAGTTCAATCATGAAAAATTCAATCATCCTCCTTGCTTTGTTGCTTTTTGCAACATCCTGCGAAAAAGACATTACCATACCCAAGCCTGACCCTGCCGAGGGCATTAGCTATGAAGACCATCCACGCCATGCAGAATACCAGGCAGCGCTCGACGACTTCCGCACCAGACACCATGCGCCTGGCGCCGTCCTGCTCCTGCAGCGGGAAGGCGAGCCACTGTGGGTGGGCGCCTCTGGAAGCTCCAACGTGGAACACCAAACGCCAATGCGCACCAATACCCTCATCCGCACCGGAAGCATTACCAAAACCTTCGTTGCGGCGGCGGTGCTGCGCTTGGTGGAACAGGGCAATCTGGAACTTGAAGCCAAACTGTCGGACCTTTTGCCGAAGGTCGTGGGCAAGATTCCCATGCCGGAAAAAATCACCGTCCAACACCTTTTGGCACACCTGTCTGGCCTCTTCGACCCTGCCAACGAGAGCCTCCGCTACAAGCTTGACATCGTCAACAACCCTGAGCGGATAGAGCGCATGAGCATTGATGAAATGCTGGAGGCGTATGTGTATGGTGAAAAACTGCACTTCGAGCCAGGCACTGCCTGGTCTTACAGCAACACCAACTATTTGCTGTTGGGGCAAATCATTGAGAAGGTCACCGGCAAATCGCTCCAGGAGGCGCTCAACGAGCTGGTTTTCGCCCCTTTGCAACTCACGCAGACTTATATTGAGCGCCGTGACGACCGCAATGTTGCCCGTGGCTACGCTGATATTTACGGGGATGGGAAGCTGCTCGACGTCAGCCGATGGGACCGGGCAGATGGAGATGGAAAAGCAGACGGCGGCCTTGTCAGCACGGCAGCGGACATCGCCAAGTTTTTGCACGCACTGATGACCGGGCAGTTTTTGGCGCCAGCATCCCTCGAAGCCATGAAAAGTATCCAACTCGAAGGCTGCGACAACTACGACTGCGAATATGGCTTGGGCTTGAGCCTTTATCGCACATCGGCAGGCATCGCTTTTGGGCATAGCGGCGGCCTGGTGGGCATTGATACCAATATGCTTTATTACACGGAGTCGGGCAATTATTACTTCGTGTACAAAAACAATGGCAATGGGTCTGACAAGTCCTTTTTGGATGCGATGATGCAATAAAACTACAGGGATTCTTCCTCCGTCCTCGCCGGTTCCTCCGCCCAATCAGGTGTTTCGGGAGGCTTAGGGACGGGGGGCAATCCTATCTTAGATTACTTCGTGAAACTACGTCAAATTTTAGCTTATTAAAATTTTACTCCGTTAGAGTTTTCTTTCAATTGTGCTTAAATTAATAAAAATAACGCTGCTGGCGAAAAGTGTCGCTTCGGGTTTTCTACTTAATTAGTGTCCGTCCATTTAGTCGCGTGTCTGTTCTTTAGAGTTCGAGAGCAAGGCATGTTTTGCCCCAAAAACGGGAGTTTATTCGTATAAATGACCGATTTTGGGGCAAAACATAACGCAGCTATCGGACTATAAAGACAGACACTAATTAATTTGGGCTTTATAAGGTGGAGAACTGAGTTTTCTGTAACCACAAAACTGTCTGCGGAGCACGAATTGAAAATCAGCGGAGCTAACCCTGGCTATTGAAAATGTACTGTTATTGGTTCGTTGTTTTATGTCGTCATATAATTCCACAGTCTGAAGTCTTCGTTTTCCAAAGCTGTCTTAGCAATGGACTAAGAATTTTACAATTATCAAAGTTGTCGTCAGTAAGGTCTTTCCAATAGTGAACAGTAAATTCGTGAATTTTAAAGTTGTCCGTCAAAATAGGGTTTACTTTTTTCCAACAAATCAGTAGTTGTTGTACGTCAGATTGGTCAACTATTGCTTGCAATATCATTTCCATTAAAACAAACTTTTTGTCATCGTCTGCCGTCAAATAGTAGTGGGAAATGTATTTGTCAATGTCGTTTGGATTTGAAACTTCGTAAGACCAATCTTGCATATTCAAGTCGTTTGGCAGATTTAATTCTTCTGCCAACTCGTCAATTGCTTTTTTTGTCCCACATCTGAAAGTTGGTTTCATTCGTTCTTTTTTGTCTGTTGGTGTCGTCAGTTACATTGACCGCTAACTTGCCTACAACCACTACTACATAGCGCTTAGCCATCCAATTTCAATGTGCTAACCGTTACTCAATATCGGTTAGCACCAATCTTACAAAGATCAACTTTTTTATAAAGAATCAAAGGGCAAAGTGAATTTTGAATGTTGTTAATCGGGGTACTGGAAGTTGGAAGACTTAAATCGATGGTGGCCTCAAAATAAACCCCTATCTTTGCATCGCTTAAAAAGCATCACCATAAATTCCCAAACAACCCTCACCATGCTTCCGTCCATAATTCGTTATTTCAGAGCTTGTTATCAAGCCGACCTTAGAGCGGTACACCTGCTGAATTTTTTTAGCAGCAAAGTAACTTTTGCCCGCTTAGACGCAGATGCGGAATGGATAAGCGGTCGGTTGCACAGCCATCCTGTGCCCACAGAGTGGGGAGCAGCATTGACCAAGCACCTGTTGCTCCACAGCAAAGAACAACAGCTGTATGCCTGCGCTTTTATGCTCATCGGGCGGGGGAAGGTTCTGGGCAAATCAAGGGAGGTTTGTGCACCCCTGTACCTGATCCCGGTGACCCTGTCCGAAAACAAGGAAGTTTTTCTGGCAGAGGCCGACTTTTCCAATATGGTTTTAAACCCTGCATTTGCCGAGGTATTACAGGGGAGCGAAGACCTTTTCAATGGCTTGTATCCACTATTACAGCAGCAGTTACCAACCGGTCCAATTGGTTTCGAGACCCTTTGTGCCATACAAACAGTCCTTCAGAATCTTGAAATCCCCATTGACTGCCAGGGTCTGATGGAATTTCCAGTGGAAATATCCGCAGAAGCACTCAAAGAGCTGATTAAAACGCAACGTGAAGGCTTTCGGCTGCTGCCGGTTATGGGACTTGGGGTGATGGATAAGCCAGCCGGGTCATTGGGTATTTTGAATGAGTTGGAAACCATGGCAGCGCAGCAGCAGTTTTCACCGGTCATTCAGCAGTTGTTTTTACCGTCAAAGGGCACCCGAAAACGTTCGGTTGAGCGCATAAGCCCGCTACCGGTCACCCTGAGTGTAAACCAGGAAGCGATCCTTCAAGCCAGTGCAACAGAAATACTCAGCATTGTCAATGGCCCACCGGGAACAGGCAAATCATTTACCATAGCAGCCATTGCTGCCGGGTGGTTGATGGCAAAAGTCCTGCGGGTGTTTTCCATTACCTCAACAAGGAGGATGTCTTCAATGTCAGCATCACGCGCGCCCGTGTGGCTCAGCATATTTTGTTGTCTGTGCCTGCTGACCAGATGCCTGTCAACAACTTGCTGCGGCATTATCTGGAGGCTATAGTTAGCCGCCATACGCCACTGCCACAATCTTTAACCGAACCGGCGACGGATGTTTTTATGGCTGAAGTGCTTCGTTTCCTGGAGCGCAAGGGGATCAATCTTTATTTCACAAACTACCCCATCGCGGGCATGGAGATTGACCTCGTCATCATCCACAAGGGTCAAACCTATTGCATTGATCTGATTGGTTATCCTGGCGCATTTCAATCTTCGCCGCCGATAGAACGCTGGAAAATGCTGGACCGGATTGGATTGTGTAGTTTTACGTTGCCCTATAGCCAATGGCATTTTCACCGGGTGAAATGTGAGCAGGCGTTGCTCCAGTTTTTGAATTTTTAATTAGTGTCTGAGCTTTAGAGTCCAATTTTAACAGAGGTCATCGTTAAGGAACCCGCCACAGCTTTGTCATTGAACAAACTCACTTCCTCATTTTTGTCCTGCAAGGCTAAGGAATAAAGCAAAGGCAGGTAATGTTCAGGCGTTGGAATGGCTAAGAGCTTGTTCGGGAATTCATCAATCGGCTACGGTTGGCAAATTTTATTTTATACTGCGTTGGATTTTTTCGCCGTAGCTGCAGGCTACGTCTGCAAAATCCGCCTTGTCTAAAACAAAATTTCCTCACCCTCGCTCGATCATGAAATCCCGAACAAGCTCTAAGTCGAACGATTTGAATTGTTTTACCGATATTTCTGAATCCAGCTACAAACTCATTTTCTTCAATGGCATTCATCGGACTGCCATGCCCCAGGAACAACACAGGCATTTTAGCGGTGCTGCTCAAAGGCGCCGTCATTTTATTTAACTCATTCAGTTTCATTGCTGCTGCTGCGGTTATGGGCAATGCTGCCAGTGTTTTTAAGAATGTTTTTCTGTCCATTTCGGCGTGTTGTATTTAACAAAACAAAGGTGCATTCATTCAAAAACTAAACGATAACAGTTTTTGGACAAAGCGTTGTAAAATCAGGAAAGGATTTTTTTTATCATCGTTTCAAAGTTAGGTAACGGAATGTCTAATGTCGTCAACTTAGCGAACGATAACCACGAAGTGGTTGAAGGTGAACAGCCCCCGATGTAATCGGGGGTAGGCCATAAACGAGATGTAACGCCCAACCCCGAATGGGGTTGAATGTTAATGTTAATACGCTGCCACTCCATTGTCAATATTCAACCCCATTCGGGGTTGGTTCACCTCCCTACTCCCGCTTTTCCCCCGATTGCATCGGGGGCTATTTACATTTGACCCTTGCAGGGTCGTTCACTTCACTAAGTTGACGATATTAAACAGATTGTCTAATCCTGAAATAGGTTTTTAATCTGCAAACCTATTCCAGGATTCGACTATGCATTATTCAGGGCGTAAAAATTTCACAATCAATTATTTACATTCTTCAGAATACGCCTTCGCAATGTTCAAAACGCCATTGTCGGTGCGCTCATAAACGCCTTCGGAGGCCTTCTTGCTCACCGACGGACAGTCGTCGAAATATTTGGAAAGCCCTTTTTTCCAGTTCAGGAATTTCATACCGCCAAGGGAAGTAAACTCTTTGTCGCTTTGCTTTTGGAAGGCCACTTCGGTGGTGGTGTTGCCTACATTCGCCTCAGCAAGCGGGTAAAACTTGTAGACATGGATTCTATCCGATTCGAAGAGGACTTCCATAATTTGGTTGCTCTTTTTCATGGAAAGCTGAGAGCCGGGGGAGTAGGGCAGGCATCGGAAGGTTTTGCCCGCAAAGCTGAACGACTCCAATTTTGTAGGGTCAATGTCTAACCGGTTGATGCCCTTGTCGTTTTCCTCAATGACCACAACGTTTTGCTGGCCCCGCAGGAATACCAGCTCGCTGTTTTTGGTATAATCCACCCAAAAAGCGCATTTGACGGCGCCTTTGTCCTTGAACACGATTTCGCCATCGAAGTACTCAGCGCCTTCGCCAACGCCTATCCGCTTGAGCTGGTCGAATTTTTGGGCATCCAGCTTCGCTCCTTTTTCAGTTTTGTACTCCACCTCCGAGGCAGCCTCGATATCTTCTTTCGAAGCCTCCGCCTTGAAGTGGCGGGTGGTTTTGTTGCACTTGGCCAGGTCTTCTTTTACCTTTTTGATGTTGTCTAAGAAATTGTCGGCTTTGCCTTCTTTGTAGTCCATGGCGGCAAGTTCTTTGGCGTATTGTTCTGCCAGGTCAAACTGTTCTGTCCAGAAATAGGCATTGGTCAGGTTGTAAAGGCAGGCAAACTTGAGCTTCCGCTGCTGTTTGTCTTCCTGGTCAAACTTGCCCTTGTTGGACAGCCAATAGTCAACCGCAGGTTGCATGCCCGCCTTGACTTCGTCCAACGGCTCGTCGTATTTCATTTTGGCAAAACTTTCCGAAAGCACGGTGAATGCCTTGTCAAACCCCCCAAAATCGGGCAGCTTCTTAGAGTCCACATATTGAAAAACGCTGGTGCTCTTAGGCCTTGGGTCGTAGGCGTAGTTGTTCTTTAGCTGTGCGCTGATGGTGGAAAAAGCACTTTGGATGGCGTTCTGTTCCACCTTGCTCAGTTCCGAAACACGGTTTTTACTCCAATGGTCCTGTGCCTGGCTGGAGGAATAAAATGCTTTGCTGACGTGCGTGCCGGTTTTTTCCATGCTGCTCAGGATCGTTTCCTCAATGACATTCCCTTGAAAGTTGGTCACCTTGAGTTGTATGGGAATGGCATAAATTGCTTGCACCCAATACGTGGTCGTGCTGGTCTGTTTGCCGTCCTTGTCCTTCGAGGTTTCCGTTTTTGACTGGATGCTGGTGCTGGATACCGAAAAATCGTCAATGACGACTTCCACGTGGAAATGCCCGCCTTGGTTCAGCTTTTGGAAACCGGGCAGGTTCAAATAGCTTTGCAAAGTAGTTTCGGTCAAATTGCACCTGCGCAATTGGTCTGGTTTTGCGGAAATGGTGGCGCCGTAGGTGGTGTAATCGGCAGGCAACGGCTTTTTGGGCAGTTCAATAAATGGCGTGGGCACGGACCTGTTGTCGAGGTCAACCCGCTGTGCGGACAAATGGTTGAAAATGGCATTGCCGCAAAGCAATGCCGCGCAGAGAAATAGCGCTTTTGGGTTCATAAATTACTATTTTTTTGTGAATGAAAGAATGAACATATTCTTATAAAGCTAAGAATTTTTTCCTAAATATTCATCTTTAAAATGGACTTTTTTTTCCTGTTTTGAAAGTTTTTTTTGGATCGTAAGTGTTTGAATTTCATGCAGGAATTGATAAAAAAGCCGAGTCACTGCTGGCACTCAACTTTTAACAAAAAAAACGCTGCCTCCGCCTCGTGCCTCCTGTTCATCGGGCTCTCACCCTCTCTCTCCCTCTCCCTCTCTCTCCCTCTCTCCCTCTCTCTCTCTCTCTCTCCCTCTCTCCCCCTCTCCCAACTTTTTTATCCCTAACTTTGCAAAAAAGTTAATATGAAGTTTGCGCTCTTGTTTTTATGCCTCCCTCTTTTTGCATTTGCCCAGGTTTTCAAAGGCGAAAGCGTGGAGTACGACGCTGCCGGCCAGCGTTTTTTGACCTCTGACGACGGCGTCAGCATCGTGCAACGCAGTGCCGACGGCGCCATTTCTTATTTCGGAACCGGGCTAAAAGCCAAATACGGGATGGAAATCATGCAGGGGCGGTTGTTTGCCCTCACGGTTACGACCTTATACGCTTACGACCTGACTACGGCCACCCAGTTGGCGGCCATTCCCATTCCCGGAGCAACGTTCCTCAATGGCTTAGCTTCCGATGGCGACTCCCTGCTTTGGGCCACCGATTTTACGACAGGGAAAATACACAAGATCAATGTTTTCGACCTCCAACAACCCGTCGTGACAACGATCGTCCCAGTTTACGGGGGCACGCCGAACGGTCTTGTATACGATGCCGCCAACAACCGTTTGGTGGTGGTTTCCTGGGGAAATAACGCCCAAATAAAAGCCGTGGACCTCGCCACCAATCTGGTGAGCACGATTACAACAACCAGTGTTTCCAATATAGACGGCATTGATATGGATGGGCAGGGGAATTTTTACATCGCTTCGTGGTCGCCGGATCGGATTATACGCTACAACGCCGATTTTTCCGCATCCGAAGTTATCACCGTTCCCGGATTGAACAATCCTGCCGACATCAGTTACGCCACCGCCATTGACACACTCGCCATCCCCAATACAGCGGGCAACAATATTTTGTTTGTCGGTTTTTCGCCGGTTTCTCCCGTACAAAACACCAATGAAGCGACGGTTGATTTTGCGATTTCGCCAAACCCGGTCACCGAAGCAAGTCAACTGGTCTTTGACGCCAAAGCGTCCGGCGTCGCGCATTGCTCCATTTATGGGAAAACGGGGAATCTTGTTTTCCAAACCAGCTTCAACGTGGTGGCCGGAAGTGAAAACCGCCTTTCGCTGTCCGGGTTTCGGGCAGTGCCGGGGATGTATACGTGTGTGTTGCGGGTTGGGGAAACGACGGGTGTGCAAAAAATGGTCAGGGTTCAGTAACTGCCTCGCGCCAGCAAAAATTGTCTGAAACAGAATTTTCAGGATTAAAGAATTCTCAGAATCGGCCGTCTGGGGCGCAAAAATTCTGAAAATCCTAAAATTCTGCAAATTCTGATTCTGACAAAATTGATTTCAGACTCCGGCCTGATCCCAAACTTTTGACAAAAACATTGCAGCGAATTTTCGCTAAAACTTTTTCAGATGCGAACAGATGTCCTATCTTTGCGTTGTCTTAATCAGCAACATCACCAAACGATCAACTACCTAACATAAAACTGTCTTCGATGAAATTATTGGTTTGTATCAGTAAAACGCCGGACACAACCACCAAAATCGTCCTCACGGGCGACAAAAGTGCATTGGATACGAACGGCGTACAATACATCATGAACCCCTACGACGAATGGTACGCCTTGGTGCGCGCCCTCGAAATCACAGAAAAATCAGGCGGCACGGTCACCCTCATCAACGTGGGTAAAACCGACAACGACGCCATCATCCGCAAAGGTTTGGCCATCGGCGCCAACGATGCAGTGCGGGTGGACATGGAGCCGCAAAGCTCCTTAGGTGTGGCCAAACAAATCGCGGAACACGCAAAAACCGGCGGCTACGACATCATTTTCCTCGGAAAAGAAACCATTGACTACAACGGCTCGGAAGTCGGCCCTATGATCGCTGAATACCTCGACCTGCCGTTTATTTCATATGCCAGCAAGCTGGAACTCGACGGAAATACCGCTACCATTTCGCGCGACATCGAGGGTGGGGTAGAGGTGGTGGAAGTCGCGACGCCCTTTGTGATCAGCGCCGCCAAAGGCTTAGCTGAACAACGCATCCCGAACATGCGCGGCATCATGACGTCCAAAACCAAACCTATCGCAGTGGTGCCGCCCGCCGCTTTCGACGACCTTGCGGTCACAGTGCGCTACGAATTGCCAAAGGAAAAATCGGCGGTCAAGATGGTTGACCCGAATGATATGGATGAGCTGGTGCGGCTCCTCCACGAGGAAGCAAAAGCCATTTAATGAGGATTTGAGTATCTGAGTATTCGAGTATTCGATCCTTCCCGTCAAATACTCAGTTCCTCAAATCCTCAACTCTTCAAATACTCAACTCTTCAAATACTCAACTCACATGATCCTCATATTTGTCGAACATCAAAAAGGACAATTCAAAAAAGCTGCTTTTGAGGCAGTGACTTACGGATATAAAGTAGCCCAGGCAATGGGCAGCTCCTGCGCGGCGCTGGTTTTGGGAAATGCCTCAGATGCAGGCGCGCTGGGCAAATACGGCGCATCGAAAGTTTACCACGTGGCGGATGCTGCGCTGGAGAACTTCGACAGCCAGGTTTATGCAGCGGTTATCGGCGCTGCAGTGGAGCAAACGGGCGCGAAAGTGCTGGTGTTGCCCCATTCTTCCACGGGCAAATCGCTGTTGGGGCGCCTCGCTGCACGGTTGAATGCCGCTTCTGTAGCAGGCGTGAATACCTTGCCCACAGTAGACGGCGGGTTTCGCGTTAAACGGGCGGTATTTTCCGGCAAGGCCATCGCAGAGTACGAACTGAAATCGGACATTAAAATCATCTCGTTGATGGGCAACGCCCTGCAACCGCAGGCTATCGGCCAGGATGCGCCGGTGGAAGCGCTTTCGGTCAGCGTACCGGCTGGTCGGGTGAAAGTGAAATCGGTGGAGCGTGCGGAAGGCATTGTGCCGCTGCCGGAAGCCGAACTCGTTGTTTCGGCGGGCCGCGGCATGAAAGGCCCGGAAAACTGGGGCATCGTGGAAGAATTAGCCGAGGTGATTGGCGCTACAACGGCTTGCTCACGTCCGGTTGCTGATGCCGATTGGCGCCCCCACCACGAACATGTGGGACAAACGGGCATTGCCATCCGCCCTAACCTGTACATTGCGATCGGTATTTCCGGCGCCATCCAGCACTTAGCCGGCGTGAACAGCTCGAAAACGATCGTGGTCATCAACAAAGACAAAGAAGCGCCGTTCTTCAAAGCTGCCGATTACGGCGTGGAAGGCGACCTGTTTGAGGTGGTGCCACGCTTGACGGAGGCTTTCCGGAAGTTTAAGGGGAACGGTTGACGGTAGACGGTTGACGGTAGACGGGGGGCAATTGGCGGTAAAAATTTGCATTGTAAGAATTTTTTCATCTTTAAATTTAGAGAAAATGGGAAAATTTAAAGACTTACGTGTGTGGAATGATGGGATGGAATTAGCCGAAAAAATCTATGCCATTACCAAGCTGCCTGCTTTTTCAAAAGATTTTGGGTTGACCAACCAAATCACCAGAGCCTGTATCTCAGTGCCTTCCAATATCGCAGAAGGCGATGAGCGGGGAACAAACCGGGAAGCAGTACATTTTTTCAATATTGCAAAAGGTTCTGCTGCTGAAATCATTACGCAACTCAACCTTGCCCATCGCATTGGATACATTGACAAGGATACGCTTAATCAATTGGAGGATCAGGCAGAAAAAATAAGAGCTTCCCTGAAAAAACTGATCCAGGCGCGAGGCGGAAAAAATCCGCTTCTTCTTGTAGCCTGGTTTCTGGTTTCTATCGTCAATCCCATATAATTGGCTACCGTCCGTCCACCGTCCACCGTCCACCGAATAAAATATTCCCCCATCCCCTTGCATTCCCCACACAAAACCATATCTTTGCGCCCGCTGTAACTGATTTCAGTGATCACTAACGGTTTAAAACACAACAATGGCGATTTATTTAACGAAAGAGAAAATTTCGAGCATCATCACCGAACACGGTGGCTCAGCAACGAACACAGGTTCGACCGAGGCGCAAATTGCGCTCATTACCTACAGAATCGAAAAATTGTCAGAGCACCTGCTCAAAAACCACAAAGACCACTCTTGCCGGCGCGCTTTGCTGGCGTTGGTTGGTCAGCGGAAGCAATTGCTCAACTATTTATCGAAAAAAGACCTTGGCAAATATCGTGCTTTGATTGAAAAATTAGGCATTCGTAAGTAAGACATCACAAGGAAGCATTGACAACAATGCTTCCTTGTTGTTTTATCCTAACCTGCTTTCTCAGGCCTTTCCAGTTTGCTATCCGGCAACCCACCCGGAACGACACAAAGAACTAAGTACACAGCGGAAAAAAAAGCGTTTATTGATCATCTAATTTAAGTTTTACCTACCCATGGGACTACAGATTCCAATTTCTACCTCTTTTCATTTACCGGATGGCCGGGAAGTTATCATTGAAACAGGCAAATTAGCTGCGCAAGCAGATGGTTCGGTCGTTGTTCGTTGCGGTAACACCATGATTTTTGCCGTTGCCGTATCAGCGACAGAAGCCAAAGAAGGACAAAGCTTTTTTCCTTTATCTGTTGATTATCAGGAAAAATTTGCGGCAGCAGGCCGTATTCCAGGTAACTTCTTCAGAAGAGAGAGCCGGCTTTCCGATTACGAAATCCTCATCTCACGTCTGGTGGACCGCGCTATCCGCCCCCTCTTTCCGGATGGATACATGAATGAAACCCAGATCATCATCAACCTGATCTCCGGCGACAAAGACACGCCGCCGGATGCATTTGCTGCACTTGCAGCTTCGGCAGCGATGATGGTTTCCGATATTCCGTTTGCCGGCCCGATTTCAGAAGTGCGCGTTGCACGAATCGGCGGTAATTTTGTGGTCAACCCGAGCACCAGTGCTTTATTGACCGCCGACTTAGACATCATCGTGGCTGCTACCATGCAGGACGTGATGATGGTGGAAGGCGAAGCGAAAGAATGTTCTGAAAAAGACCTGGTGGAAGCGATCAAAATCGCACACGAAGCCATCAAAGCACAGTGTGAGGTGCAATTGACCCTCGCGAAATTGGTTGGCGACAAAGCGCTGAACAAACGCGCAGTGGCTGCTATCCCTGAAGATGAAGAAGTTAAGGCAAAAGTGGAAGTTTACCGCGACCAGTTGCTGACGATTTCTCGCGCTTACCTGGACAAGCATACCCGCAGCACCAGCTTCAAAGAGGTGAAAGCGAAAATAATTGCAGACCTGACTGAGGAGAAAGGCGAAGAATACGTAAAAGAGAATGGCAAATTCATCGAGCGTTACTACGACAAATTGAAAAAAGACGTGGTACGCAAAATGGTGCTGGACGACAGTATTCGTCTGGACGGCAGAAAATTAGACGAAATTCGCCCCATCTGGTGCGAAGTGGATTACCTGCCTTCCACGCACGGTTCGGCCATCTTTACCCGCGGGGAAACCCAGAGCTTGACATCGCTCACGCTGGGTACCAAAAATGACGAGGCGATGATGGACAACGCCTTGTCGAACCACTACGATAAATTTATCCTGCACTATAATTTCCCGGGCTTTTCGGTAGGCGAAGTGAAACCACAACGCGGTCCGGGTCGTCGCGAAGTAGGTCACGCCAATCTGGCTGCCCGCTCCCTGCGCCAGGTGTTGCCGGACAACAGTCCGTACACCATCCGTATTGTATCGGATATTTTAGAATCGAACGGTTCTTCTTCCATGGCAACGGTTTGCGCAGGCACGCTGGCGTTGCTGGATGGCGGGATACAGCTCAAAGCGCCGGTTTCCGGTATTGCTATGGGGATGATCTCCGATGGCAAGCGCACTGCAATCTTGTCTGACATCCTCGGTGATGAAGACGCACTCGGCGATATGGATTTCAAGATCACGGGAACTCCGAAAGGGATCACTGGCTGCCAGATGGACATCAAAATTGATGGTTTGCCATACGAATTGCTGGAAAAGGCGCTCGATCAGGCCCGCGCCGGTCGTTTGCACATCCTCGATAAAATGAGCGAAACCTTGCCTGGGGCGCGTGAAGATTACAAACCACACGCACCGCGCATTGTTGAGCTGATCATTGACAAGAGCTTTATTGGCGCTGTGATCGGACCTGGCGGTAAAGTCATCCAGGAAATGCAGGCTGAAACCGGCACCATCATCAACATCACGGAAGTTGGCGATAAAGGCGTAGTCAACATTGCCAGCTCGGATAAAGCGTCCATTCAGGCCGCCCTCGATCGCATCCGCCGCATCACATTCGTCCCGAACGTCGGCGATGAGTATACGGGTATTGTGAAAACGGTGATGCCTTACGGCGTTTTCGTTGACTTTGCCGGCAAGAGCGGGTTGCTGCACGTTTCTGAAATGTCGCACTCGCGCATTGACAACGTAGAAGATGTGTTCAAGGAAGGCGATGAAGTGAAGTTCAAAATCATCGAATTGGACAAAAAAACCGGAAAATTGCGTTTATCCCGCAAGGCGATTCTGCCTGCCCCACCGCGTGGCGGCAACAACCCGCGCGAGGGAAGGAACGACCGCAACGAAGAATAGCATTAGTATCTTAATATAAAATGCGTACCTTAACGCCTGATCTTCGCAATACGCGGGGCTCAGGCGTTTTTGTTTCGGGGCGGAAACCTTTTGTGAGACTTATTTGTATATCAAAAGGTGATATGATTCTTCAATTTTTTACGGCTACAAGGCAACTTTTTTCTAATATAAACGTGTATTTTCAAGAGCAAAGTTTTGTGACATCGTTTCTCAAAATCCCTATTGTGTATGCGCCAATTAAAGATTACCAATAAGATCACCACGCGGGAGAGCCTCGCGCTGGATAAGTATCTTAATGACATCGGTAAAATTCCGATGCTGTCCGCCGATCAGGAGGCGCAGTTGGCGCGCGATATTCGCGAAGGTAGTCAGGACGCCTTGGAGACCATGACCAAATCGAACCTGCGTTTTGTGGTTTCTGTTGCCAAACAGTATCAAAATCAGGGCCTTTCACTCAGCGACCTCATTAACGAAGGCAACGTGGGCCTGATCAAGGCTGCCAAGCGATTTGATGAAACCAAAGGGTTTAAATTTATCTCCTATGCCGTGTGGTGGATCCGGCAATCCATCCTCCAGGCTATCGTAGAACACTCGCGCATCGTTCGCCTGCCCCTGAACAAAGTCGGTTCTTACAATAAAGTCAATGAAGCGTTCATCACCTTTATGCAGGAGTATGAACGCGATCCGACGAACGAAGAGTTGGCCGAAATTCTGGAGATGACGCCGAAGGAAGTGTCGAACATGTTGAAAAACACGAACCGCCACCTTTCCGTAGACGCGCCCATCAGTGGGGAAGAAGGGGATTCAACCATGCTTGACGTCATCCCCAGCAACCTCAACCTCAGCCCCGACGATACGCTGATGGAAGAGTCGCTCAAAGAGGAAGTACAGCAAGGGTTGTCCATTCTGGCGCCCCGCGAAGTGCAGGTGTTGTCGGCTTATTACGGACTGAACGGCTCTCAACCCCTCACGCTGGAGGAAATCGGCGAGCAATACGGCCTGACCCGCGAGCGGGTTCGGCAGATCAAGGAACGCGCGATTCGTCGCTTGCGCAAGTCGTACAATAAGAATGCTCTGCGTTCATATCTGGGCTAAGCATAAGTCATATTTGCCGAAAGGCAGCGTCAAACATGAGTCACCTCTGAATTTTGGAGGTGGCTCATGTAGTTTCAGGTGAGGTTTCACTCAAAACAATTAGTAAAATCGAACTTATGAATGAAGTAAAACCCTCCCTTTGCGGCCTTAGCGAAACCTTAGCGCCCTTTGCGGGAAACGGGCTCCCGCAAAGAGCGCAAAGGCCTCGCAAAGAGCGCAAAGAAGCTGCTCGTATATTCAAATATTCACTTAAAACTCGGTTGCATTTTGCATTTCCAAAATATCTTTTGATCTGTTGTTGGGCTTTTGCCTTTGGCGCCTGTCAAAACAAACAACAAACAGATGTGGGCAATCCGGAAAATACGCTGACCGTCAAAACCGACCGAACCCCGCTGCGCGACTCCCCCGGCGAAAACGGGAAGGTGCTGAAAGAGCTTGAAAAAGGAACGCCGTTGCTCGATCTGGGTGAGGTGAGCGATTTTATGACCCGCCTTACGGTGCAGGGGCAACCCCTGTATGAACCCTGGCTCAAGGTTGAAGCCGGGGAGGTAAAGGGGTGGGTGTATGCCGCTGCTGTTGACTTTGGAAGCGACACGACCCGGCTTGGCGCCAAACGTTTTCAGGCTTTGCTGGGCAAAAACAGGTACGAACAAACAGGACAATGGCGGCAGGGTTTTGAAAAGATTCAAAATCAGGGCCAATTAGCAGAAAGTTACCTGAAAGGCAGAACCTTGCGCGACAGTTTGGTCAGGCGTTTGCCGGAAGGTGATGGCGCCGCCCCGCCGCCCGACCTGTTTTGGATAAAACCGCTGCTGCCTGCATTTGAACCGCAATTAGTAGCGGAAGGCACAGCCTATTACCTGTTTTCCGATTACCGGGTCTGGTTGCAGAAGGCTGCGCAAACGCCGGAGCGTGAAGACGACGCCTTTTTTCAGTTCTGTACACAGGTTTTTCCGGAAGACAGCATCGAGTATTTTTACCCGGCCTGGTTTATGCAAACCTGGGATTATGGCGGTAGTAGTTTGTTAGGTAGAGGAATACACCTTCGCCTTTTAGCTGCGGCAAACCGCATTTGCACGACAAATACCCCCTTTCGGTCGGAAATCCTGCGCATCAAGGCGGAAATGATCAACGATATGACACAAGAGGGCGTTGAATATTGGGAACAACCGGAAAATATCATTCAGGAGTTAGACGCCATTTTGGAAGGTAACTTCGAAATTTTGGATGATGCCGACCGGATTGCCCTGAGTACGAGAAGAAAACACTTTGAAGAACCGGCCACGCATGGGATAAAAACCGGCCTGGGATCAGGGAGTGTAGATTGAACGCGCTACCTTTGTCTAAAATATTTTGCACATGAGTTTCTTACTGATTGTTTTGTTGATTGCTGTTGTCTCGGTTGGGATGCTGCTGTTGAAAATTTTTAGCGCGGTGCAGCCCAGCGACAAACAAATTGATGCCGACATAAAAAAAATGAAGGCAGACCTGGAGCCATTGACTAAAGATTTGCTACCCATCAGTAAGGAGGAATTCGAGCTGTTTTCTCAAAGCCAGATCAACGCGGCGCTCAAAAAGAAATCCGGCATTTCGGCCAAAGGCGTTTTTACGACCATATACCACGAGCCTTTGGTTGCTTACAGCTACAAGCGCTATCCTTCTGCAAAGTTGAACGCCATCCTCTATGCGCGTTCTGCGGAACACGAATTCGTCTACCGCATCAAAAAAGGAGAAGTACAGTTGGTGGTGGATCAAAAGCATGCAGGTACGCTGAAAGATAATGGTGTGCTGTACGATGCCCGTAACCGCGTGGTGGCCAGCATCAACCGCGAGCATGACAAATTACTGCCCGTGCTGGTGGAAGACCGCGAAGTGGGCAACCTGCTCAAACCGCTTCCGGAAGTCAAAAAAGAACTCAGCCAACGCGCTTTTGAGTTTGTACGCCCCGACCTGAACGACAAAGAAGAGATGCTTTTCCTTTCTTTAGCCGTTTTGGAATTGGTGAATCGGAGTGTGGGGAAGTAAAAGCTCCTTACTCCACATACTTCACCCGCACAAAAAACCTCGGATCCCGCGCATTCAGCATTTTAGCGGCTAAAGGCGACAGCACGATGATGATGTCATCGCCATAGGCCGAATCGGGAATACGCCCGACTACCTTGGCGTGTACGGTTCGCTTGCTCATCGGGTTGGTGACCGAAACGATAGAATT
>JBJXFD010000110.1:0-8379 GCA_046153985.1 Saprospiraceae bacterium | reverse complement strand
TGCGCAACATCGGTTCGCGTATGGCTTTCAGCGGTGAAGGTTTGTCCTTTCAGGGGCCTGCTGCCGGCTCCAGCCCGCAATACCAGTTGACCTTCGATCAGCGCACTACGGGATTTGAATTGCCTTCAATGTTGAACATTGGCTTGTCCTACGATATCATCCTGGGTGAAAAAAGCCGGTTTACCATGTTGGGCAACTTCACGTCGAATTCTTTTTCGCAGGATCAGATCGGCGGCGGCGTGGAGTTTTCTCTGAACGATATGTTTATGTTGCGCGGCGGTTACAGATACGAGTTTGGATCGAATGATGTCATTACTCGTCCGATTTACACCGGCTTGTGCGCAGGCGCTACCTTACAGGTGCCGTTGAGCAAAGAAAAGCGGAATACACACTTCGGTCTTGACTACGCTTACCAGCAATCGCGCATTTGGAATGGTACCCACAACATCACGGTGCGATTCAATTTGTAATAGTATTTGACTTATTGCCCGGGATTGCGTATATTTGTCCTGGGTTTAAAGGCGAGAACGTTTCTGCGCATTGTGCGGAAACGTTCTCGCCTTTTTGTGCGAAGCAGGGAACCGACTGTTATGATTGAGCATCCTGGGTGACTTGCCTGAAAAATTTCAACAACCCAAGACGGATATTACCTGATGTCGAAGTGCAAATCTTCGCAGCCCGTTTTTTAACTCATTTGACTAAGAAAAACTATAGAACCATGTCAGCGATCAACTACCTGACCAAAGAAGGTTACGAAAGGCTCAAGGCCGAACTGGATGAAATGAAAACCAACGGCCGTGACGAGATGGCCAGAGCGATTGCGGAAGCGCGCGAAAAAGGCGACCTTTCGGAAAATGCAGAATACGATGCAGCCAAAGACGCGCAAGGCATGCTGGAACTGAAAATCAACGAGATGGAAAAGGTGATGGCCACTGCCCGGATCCTTGACGAGAGCCAGTTGGATACCTCCAAAGTAACCGTGCTTTCCAATGTGACCATCCGCAGTGTAAAAACCGGGAAGGATGTGACCTACAAATTGGTTTCAGAAACGGAAGCAGATTTGAAAGCAAAAAAAATCTCCGTGGGCTCGCCCATTGGACAGGGATTGCTGGGAAAAACGATCGGGGATATCGCCACGGTTGATACCCCGGGCGGTAAAATGGAGTTTGAAATCGTTGATATATTTTTTCAATCTTAATTGTGAGCGGCAACCCAACCGGCTTTTGGCGAGAGAACGCCTATGCCGGTTGAGTGCCTGTTAATTGTCTGGCCATGGCAAGTATTTTTACCAAAATTGTAAATGGAGAAATCCCCTGCTACAAAATTGCGGAAACGCCGGAATACCTGGCATTTCTCGATATCCGGCCCCTGCACAAAGGGCATACGTTGGTGATCCCCAAACAGGAAATTGACTACTATTTCGACTTAGACGATGAAACCCTCTCCGGGTTGATGCGTTTTGCAAAGCGCGTGGCAATAGCTATAAAATCTGCAATTCCCTGCAATCGCGTAGGCGTGGCCGTTGTGGGCGATGAAGTACCCCATGCCCACGTCCACTTGATCCCGTTTCAAACCGTTCGGGACATGCTTTTTACCAACCCCCCCCTCAGCTTCAGTCCTGCGGAAATGGAAGCCATTGCGGCTTCCATTCGCGCACACTTCCAGTAATGTTAAATGCCTGAATATTAAAAATCATATCGTATGAAGTTTGCGCTTCCTATTCCCGTTTCGGAGCTTGCGAAAAAAATTGGCGCAGAGCTGATCGGCGATGCAAGCCTGATGGCTACCGGCATCAACGAAATCCACAAAGTAGAGCCCGGCGACATCACGTTCGTAGATGTGAAAAAATATTTTGCCAAGTCGCTGAACTCGGCGGCGACTATCATCCTACTCAACGAAGTGGCTGAATGCCCGCCAGGTAAGGCGCTCCTATTGTGCCGCGATCCTTTTGAGGCTTACAACGGCATCGTACTGGAGCACCGCCCTTTCCGGCCCCTGACTGCCGTGATCAGCGATACTGCCGAAATTGACCCTTCTGCGATCATCGAACCCAATGTCGTCATCGGGCATCACGTAAAAATAGGTCGTAACTGCCATATTCAGGCAAATGTGACCATTGCTGAGCATACGGTAATCGGCGATGAGGTGGTCATACAGTCGGGCGCCATCATCGGCACAGACGCTTTTTATTTTAAAAAAACCGAAGCCGGTTATGAACGCTGGCGGTCGGGCGGTCGGGTGGTGTTGGAAGACAGGGTGGAAATCGGCGCCGGCTGTACCATCAACAAAGGCGTTTCGGGCGATACGGTCATTGGCGCCGGCACTAAATTAGACAGCCAGGTACACATCGGGCACGATGCGGTCATTGGCAAAAACTGTCTGCTGGCGGGCCAGGTGGGCGTTGCCGGCAATACTACGCTGGGCGACGGGGTGGTGCTGTTTGGCCAGGTCGGCATTGCACAGAACCTGAAAATAGGGGACAAAGCAGTTGTGCTGGCTAAGTCGGGCGTTTCCAAAGACCTCGAAGGCGGCAAAAGCTATTTTGGTTACCCGGCGACCGAAGCAATGACCAACTACCGCGAAATGGCGGCACTTCGGCATTTGCCCGAGTTTTTCAGCAAGTACTATAAGTAGAGGGTAGAAAGTAGAAAGTAGAAGGAAGTGGGGCATCCTACCCTCTACTTTCTACCCTCTACTTTCTACCCTCTACTTTCTACCCTCTACTTTCTACCCTCTACTTTCTACCTTCTTGAATCTATTCTCTTAGATTTGCGTCCAATTTTAAAAAAAGCATACTGATGAAAAAAATCACTTTGTTTCTTGCCCTGCTGTTGACAGGCGTTGTTGCTACCCAGGCCCAAAAATACGGCCACCTGAACTTTGGTACTTTGTTGTCAGTCATGCCGGAAACGGACGCTGCGGATAAAGAACTGGAGACTATCCAAAAGCAATTGGTAGCGAAAGGCGAAGAGATGGCCAAAGCGTTCCAGGCTAAATACATCAAAGCTGTTGAGGAGGTGCAAACCGGCGCTTTATCGCCTTTGCAGCAACAGCAAAAACAGGAAGAACTTCAAAAAGAACAGGCGGAAATCGGCAAATACGAGCAGGAGATTTCGCAGCAATTGGAAGCCAAAAGGGCGGAGTTGTTGAAACCCATCGTTGAGAAAGCGCGCAAAGCCATTGACGAGACTGCCAAAGCTGGCGGCTACCTGATGGTTTTTGACAGCAGCGTCTTCAATGCGATTCTTTTTGCACAACCTGCTGATGACCTGATGCCGGCTGTTAAGGCAAAGCTGGGGATCAAGGAATAATTCTGTCTGTTTTTAGCGTCCGATAGCTGCGTTCATTTTGCTGGAAAGTTCAAAATTTCCTTAGTTTTGCCATTCAAATAAACAGATTGACATGAGCAACAGCAAATCTATGGCCTTTGACTGGTTGATGACACTGGCTTCCTTAGCTGCGATTATAGTATTTCTGATGGTATTGCCCGAGTGGTTTTGGGTGATGCTGCCGTTTTTTCTGACTTATTTTGTGAAGGCGCTGGACAGCATGTAGGACCGGCATGGAACTCTACGATCAGATACAGGAAGCTTGCGCCTGGCTGCGCACACAAACGGATTTTCATCCGCGCTACGGCATCATTCTGGGTACGGGACTGAGCAATCTTTCTGATGAAATCGAAAAGGTTGCGGAAATCCCTTATGGACAAATTCCGCATTTTCCGGTTTCCACCGTTCAAAGCCATAAAGGGAAGCTTATTTTTGGCATGCTCGCGGGCAAACCCGTTGTCGCCATGGCCGGCCGCTTCCACTACTACGAAGGCTACTCGATGCAGCAGGTCACTTTCCCTGTGCGGGTGCTTAAATTTCTGGGCATCGAACAGCTCCTGCTTTCCAATGCGGCCGGCGGGCTCAATATTGCTTATCAGGCCGGCGATCTGGTTTTTATCAAAGACCACATCAACCTCCAACCGGAGAACCCCTTACGCGGGCCCAACGACGAACGCCTTGGGCCGCGGTTTCCCGATATGCTGGGCGCCTACGACCGCACCCTGAATGCGAAGGCTTTGGCCATTGCCAAAAAGCACAACATCCGTGCGCATGAGGGTGTCTACTTTGGCTGGCAGGGCCCAAACTTAGAAACGCCCGCTGAATACGAATTCCTGCACCGCATTGGCGCTGACGTTGTTGGCATGTCTACCGTGCCCGAAGTGCTGGTGGCGCGCCACATGAGCTTACCTGTTTGGGTAGTGTCGGTCATTTCCAATCAATGCTATCCAATTGAGGCCATTCAGGAAACTTCCGTAGAAGACGTCATCGCTGCTGTAGAAAAGGCCGGTCCCCACATGTCTTTGGTGGTCAGGGAGTTGTTGCAGGAGATGGGGTGATGATCACAAAATCCCCCCTTGCACGTGATTGTACAGTCCTTTTCTTCCCGCTAATATTGCAGTAGAAATCAACCCGACTTTTTTTATGAAAAAAATCCTCGCACTGCTTTCGTGCGCGGCATTGGTATGGCCATTGCATGCCCAAAGCCACTCCTCCGAAGGCGCCGTCATCGGCCGGTTGCTCGATGCACAGCAGCAAGCACTTTCTTATGCCAATATGCTGGTGTATCAGGCAGCAGATTCCTTTCTCCTTTAACTTGTAAAAAGAATAAGCTATGAAAACCATGTCGCACCGGTTGACAAATTGGTGAAGTACACTTAGAATGATGCCCCGGCATTTGATCTGCCAAACTTAAGAAGTGTCGGGCATTCACATCGGCCTTGTCGGCAACGGCAAGGCCGAATTTTTTTTGGGAAGGAAATACGCGCCTCTGCAAAACAAGATAAAGTTTGGTAAAATCCTTTCTTAGGCTTATATTGGGACAGGAAAAATTACGCTAACCAATAAAGCACATGGATTGGATCTTCAGCATTCGGGCAAAACTCAAGCTGGCTTTTTTTTTGGCGCTCATCTGTTTATTGGTGTTGGCGAACATCTATTGGGAGCGCAGCAGCATGGCCAGCATGAACGATTCCTTTTGTTCCATTTACGCCGACCGGCTTTTGCCCGCGACGTATGTGTTCCACCTGACCGATCATTTGTACCAGAAACGCCTGATCCTGGAGCATCAACTCCACCACCACGACACTCTGGAAGCTGCCGAGGCGCTGCGGCAGGTAGCGATCCACAATGGAGCGATGGATACCCTGATCGCCGATTTTGAGGCAACTTACCTTGTCGAAACAGAAGGGCAATTGCTCGGCGCGTTCAAAGAGCAACTTGAAGACTATAACCGTTTGGAAAAAAACCTGCTGGATGCAGCGCAACTTCGGCAACCGTTCGAAAAGGACCGGGCCGACCTGATTGCATTATTTGATGTCACCCTGATCGAACTCACCCAACTGAGCCAGCTCCAGATTGATGTTGGCCGGGCCATGCGCGACGATTCCCTGCGCTTGCTCGCCAGTACCAAAGTGCTCACTATGTTGGAAGCGGCCCTGATTGTGATTATTGCCCTCATCATTCAGGGGTTGGTTTTTGCTTCGCGGTCGGTGTCGCCACCGATACAGCAGCGGCACAATTTGAATTGAAATCGCTGTGCTGTCTTAATTCACGACTACATTAAATAAAATTTTATAAATTGCCATGCTAATAGCCGGAATGAATAATTACGTGCCTCTTTTACTCATCCAAAAATCTAAAACATGAAAAAGGAATTCACACACTTCATGCTTTTGTTTGGCTTCATTTGTTCTGGGCTTAACTTACAAAGCCAGGATACTCCGTACATTTTTAGCCATGGCAATGCGCCTTACGTTCCTTTGGAAAATGCCACGTCCATTACCAATGGCATGACTTGGGACGACCCCGAAGACATCATCCCGATCGGATTCGATTTCCCGCTGTTCTCGGACACCATCACCGAACTGGATTTTTCATTCGGCCTCGGGGCATCGCTCGCTCCTCCACTCGGTTCTGGCAGTACCGCCCTGATCTTTGCCTACGATGCAGATCTGATTGACCGGGGTTATCTTGACGACGTCTCCGAATCAGAAATTGTCTATTTGGTGGAAGGCGCCCCTGGCAGCCGCATCTTTAAGATAGAGTGGCAAAACGCGGGTTTTTACAATGAACTGGATGAGAATCAAACGAGTAACTCTTTTGTGAACCTTCAGCTTTGGTTGTACGAAACTTCCGGCGTCATCGAAATACGCTTCGGACCTAGTGCGATTGAAGACAATATGCTGGTTTACGATTTTGTAAGCGGGCCATTGATTGGCATTATTGATGAATTTAATGAAGCGTTAACCGAGTTTGGAACGCTCTATTACCTTGTTGGCGAGCCAGACGCTCCGAGCGTGGGAGTCATGGAGGAGGGAGAAGAAACGGTCAATCTTTTCAATAATGTGCTGCAAGGCAGCCCGGCAGACGGACAATGGTACCGCTTCGACCCATTGTTGGTGTCTGCTTCCGGCGAAGCAGCAACATTGGCAGGCAATATCCGGCTTTTTCCGCAACCGGTTCAAGGTTTGCTGAACGTTGAGTTCCAGTATCCAGCAGGAAGCGAAGCCTGGCAATTACAAATCTTTGACGCCCTCGGTCAAGCGGTTACGCCTGCAAAAATGGCTAATGGTTCGCGTGTAGAGATGGATGTTTCTACCCTTCCGGCAGGATTGTATGTGCTGAAAGCCAGCAACGAAAAAGCGCATACTATACTCAGGAAGATGGTGAAAAATTGACCGGGTGAACAGGACACATCCACGAATTCTACTCGTAGTATTCCAATTTTCTTTCGGATAAATACATCAGTTTGCCGTCAACGTATTCTAAGCGCTGAATCCAGTTGCCCTTTTCGTCGTATTGGTATTCGTAAGTCATGGAATAACGAAATTGATCCTCGCTATTGAACACACGTTCTTCAATGAGTGTGTTCTGATCATCATATTTTATGACAATTTTTGAATCTACACAGCAGCCATCCATGAAGAGACTGTACTCTATCTGGTTGCCCTTTTCATCGAATCGTTGTATGGTCCTGCTTCCAAAAGCCCCATCAGGACGGTAGCAATTGCGTACAGTTAAGCGCTCTTTCTCATCGTATTGAAATACGCATTGGGCATCTGTTTTGTCGTATGCGTCGTCGTGAATTTCTCTGATGCGCCGCCCTGCGTCGTCATAGGAATAGGCAATGGAATTATACTGTTCGCCACGCAATTTGTAAAGACTACCTTTCAGTTGCCGGCTTTCGTTGTCATAAATGTATTTGATCATACCTCTCGAAGCCTTCCAGGTACTGTCTTTTTGTTGGCTCAAATGTCCCATGTATCGCTCTACAGGCAAGCCATCCGGGTTATAAACGATCAAGCTATAGGCTTCGCCTCCGTCCAGCACTCCTTCTTTCTTTATTTCCCCGTTTTTTTTCTTTTTAACAGCATAATGGGTGGAATGAAGAAATTTTACGCTGCCTTTAAGGTTAAGGTCATCCGATGAGTGGAGTTGGGCAAGAACCGGGATGCCCATTCCAAAAAGGAAAAAACACGTAAGCGGGAAAAAGGTCAGATTCATGGCGGTTGATTTATGGTGTTATTGAAAGATCAATCATTTTGGCAACCCCTTGCTCATTTGTCCCTCGCCTTTTGCCCTTTTTAAGAGTGCTATATCCCTTTAATTCTTTCCCAAAGCCGGTGAAAAGCTTCACCAGCATCCGGGGGCTGCTCGCGGTTTTGTTCCGCTTTCAGCGCTCCGTTTTCGTCCTTCAACAAAAAGCGAAACACAAAATCCTTTTCGCTTTTGAAAGTTTCTCCCAACGCGCCAAATCGCAAATCGTTGAACTGGAGTGTGCCGTCAGGATGGACCAGCACCGTGTAGTAACCGTTGGAAAACCATTTCAGGATGCCTGCAACGCGGTCATTTTCGTAAGGTTCAAGTAAGTCGTGCCCTTTCGGGATGGTGGAAAACTTAAGCACGCGCGGCTCGCGGTCGAGCAGGGAGTACATGCCGTGGTAATAGGCGGTATCCCCTTCGGCAAGCCCCTGCCAAAGGATGTTGTTAAAAATGGACGGGGATACCGTCATGCGGTGGTATGCGATGCCTTCGCGTTGCAGCGACTGCTCAAAAATTTCATGGACGCGGTATTTGTTGTAAAAAGTAAACAACATGTACGCACTGCTGATGGCAATGCCGAGGTAGTTCAGGCGCAGCCGCCACTTGCTGCCGCGTTGCCGCCGGGAAGCGAGGATCAGGCAAATCAGGAACGGAACGGTATAGAGCGGATCCACCACGGAAATATTGTCAATGGCGGCGCGGTGGTCGTGAAACGGCTGGAAAAGTTGCGTGCCGTAGGTCGTACAGGTATCGAGCAAGGGGTGCGTAACGATGGCCCAGAAAAACA
>JBJXFD010000171.1:0-4238 GCA_046153985.1 Saprospiraceae bacterium | reverse complement strand
CCGAATGGGGTTGAATATTGAATATTGATGTATTACATTCAACCCCATTCGGGGTTGCCCGTTACATTTCGTTTATGACCTACCCCCGATTGCATCGGGGGCTATTCACCTTCAAACACTTCGTGGTTATCGTTCGCTAAGTTGAGGACATTGCACTTCAAGTGACGTCTCTCACTTGCCCCTATCGAACTATAAAAACAGACACCATTTACAAATTCATCCAACTCAAAAACCAAAGCTGCCCCATCCCCGACCGGGTCAACCCCTTGTACATCAAATTTTCGTCAACGTACAACTGCCCTCCGTCTTTGCTGCTTCCGCCGGAATCTGCGGATTTAAACGCTTCAAAGGTGTTGTGCGTAATCGGCGTCATTTTGGCGGCAGCCAAAGCTTTGTTGGCTTCTGCCAGGTCTTTGCTCAGGAACGCATCGAAACGCTTTTGCAAAGCCGTCATTTCCGCTTTCAGGATGGCGGTGCGCTGCAATTGCGAGTTGGAAGGTTGCCCCGGATAGCTGCTCACTTGCCGGTAGAGGTCGGAAATGCGCTCACCAAGGCGTTCATCTTCATCTACATAAAAATCGCCGCCCAGGGCAACTAAGGTATCTTTCCCGGTTTTGGCTTTTTGAATCAGCAGATCCAGCGTTTTTTTCAATTTGCCTTTCGTGCTGCCCAACGCGCCGGCTTTCTTTTCAACGTCGCCAAAAACGTGGTAGATATAGGCCAACTGTTCCGACATGTTGTACAAGCCCAAGGTAGTTTCGCGCTGCAATTTGCGTTCCGCATCTGAATAAACCGACTCCGGATCCGTCGCCAGCGTGAAGGTACTGGTGTAGGTGTCTTTGCCTTTGATCACTTTGACGTCGTATTTACCGGCTTCGAGGTTTGGGCCGAAGAGCGAACCAAACAATGCCATGCGGTTATTGGTGGGCGGCGCTTTGGGCTTTTCCATGGAAGTGGGCATTTCCACCACGTTGATGCCCGCCGATTTTCCTGCCGGAATGGTGCGCAGCAATTTGCCGTCTTTCCAGATTTCGATGTCCATTTTCCCGAAGGTATGGCGTTTCGACATGTAGTAGGCAATCTGCGCGGACGACGGCGGGTTTCCGGCCACGTAATTCCCCGAGCCGCCAAACCAGTTACCCCCTGCGCCGGGATCGCGCAACACCGTGGGCGCCAGTTCAAAAAAATGCAGCGGCGCTTTCATCACTTCCAGGCTCAACTGACGCAGCGGCGTGATGTCGTCTAAAAGGATAACCCCGCGACCGTGGGTAGCCAGCACCAGCGAAGGGTCGCGCGGGTGAATGACCATGTCGTGGATGGCTACCTTTGGCAGGTTGTTTTCGAACCGCGCCCAGTTTGCACCGCCATCCACAGAGATGTACAGGCCAAACTCCGTACCCAAAAACAACAGTTCAGGGTTCACCAGATCCTGGCGGATGCAGTATGCGTAGCCTTCGATCTGAGGCGTTGCCAGGCTTTTCCAGGTCTTGCCGAGGTCGGTGGTTTTGTAAACGTACGTTTTCATATCACCGGTACGGTGGCCGTCGAAGGTAGCGAAAGCAGTGTTTTTGTCAAACCGCCCGGGTTCGATATAGCTTACCCAGGTATTGGCCGGAAGGCCGCCGAGATTGCCCGTTACATTGCTCCATGAACCGCCCGCATTGGCCGTCACCTGAAGGTTGCCATCGTCGGTGCCGGCCCAGACAATATTGCCGTCTTTATACGATTCAGCAATCGCATAAATCGTACAGTGGTTTTCAGCAGTCGAGTTGTCAATCGTGAGGCCGCCAGACTGCTTTTGCTTTTGTTTTTCCGGGTTGTTGGTGGTCAGGTCCGGTGAAATGCGCTTCCAGGTATCCCCCAGGTCATTCGACATAAAGAGGTATTGCGAAGCGAAATACATGCGGTCAGTATTGGTTGGGCTGAGGTGGATGGGCGTATTCCAGTTGAACCGGAATTCCGCTTCTCCAACGGCGGGATAGGGCTTGATTTCTTTGGCCACTCCGGTTTTGCTGTTGTAGCGGACGAAATTGCCGCCCTGGTATTCGCTGAAAATGAATTCTTTTTTGGTCGGATGCCGGAAAGAATAGAACCCATCTCCGCCAAAGGAATTTTTCCAGTCTGAATTCGTAATGCCGCCTGCTTTGCGCGACGGACCGTACCAGGAGCCATTGTCCTGCAAGCCGCCATACACGTTGAATGGTTTTTCATCGTCCACACTCACGTGGTAGAACTGCGACAAAGGCAGGTTCATCCACATTTTGAAGGAGCTGCCGCGGTCAAACGATTCGTAAGCGCCGCCGTCGGTGCCGATGATGAGGTGTTTGGTGTTATTCGGATCAATCCAGACGTCGTGAATATCGGAGTGTACGGTGCCGTCAATGGCGCGAAAACGGTCGCCCCGGTCTTCCGTAATGATCATGTTAAGTCCGCACTTCATCACGATGCTGTCGTTTTTGGGATCAACCACCATGCGGGAAAAATAGAATGGACGAACGGTGGTGTTAAAATCGTTGCTGATTTTTTTCCACGATCCGCCTTTGTCTTCCGACAGGTACAAGCCTTTTTTGTCTTTGCTTTTGCACTCTACCGTCAGGTAAACGACGTTGCTTTTGGAAGGCGCGACTGCTACGGCCAATCGCCCGAGCGTTTCCTGCGGAAGCCCGTTGTGCGCAAGGTTCCAGGTGGCGCCACCATCGGTAGATTTGTATAACCCACTTTTGCCGTTAAAGCCGGAGTCGAAAGTCCAGGGGAGGCGGCGGAAACTCCACATGGCTGCGTAAACGATGTCCGGGTTTTCCGGATCTATTTCCAAATCAGAGCCGCCGGTGTGCTCGTCTAAATAAAGGATTTTTTTCCAGGTAGCGCCGCCGTCGGTGGTTTTGAAAATGCCGCGCTCTTCATTGGCATTCCAGAGGTGACCCAGAGCGGCAACATAGACCGTATTCGGGTCTTTGGGATGGATGACGATGTCGCTGATGCGTTCGGAGTCTTTCAACCCCATGTGTTTCCAGTTAGAACCGCCGTCGGTGGTTTTGTAAATACCCGTGCCCACGGAAACGCTGTTGCGCACCCAGGGTTCGCCAGTACCCACCCAAACGGTTTCGGGATTGTTTTGATCAATTGCAATTTTACCGATTGACTGTGTGTAGTCGTCAAACACCGGTCGGAAATCTGCGCTGCCGCTGATGGATTTCCAAACGCCGCCACCGGCAGCACCGATGTAAATGATTTCCGGTTTGGCGTTCACCACATCTAAGGAGGAAATACGGCCGCTCATCACTGCCGGTCCGATGTGGCGGGCGCGTAAGGAGCCGAGCAACCCGGATAGTTTGTCGGACTGTGCATGAAGCCCAGTAAGGCTTAGTAATAACAGGACAATAAGGGAGAAAGGTGTTTTTTTATACATAATTCAGGTTGGTTAGTAGTTACTGGTTATTGGTATATTGGTTACTGGTAAAGAGGAGGTAGATACGGATCAACGAACATCCTCCTAATAACCAGTAACCAATAACAGATAACCAATAACCGATTCAGGTACTACTTCTTCGGCATTGCAAAAAACGCATTGTCGTATTTTCCGTTCAGCTCAACAGAACTGATGGTGATCTTTTGCGCCGTTTGCCCACCCATTTTGACCTCGATAAAGAAAGGGAACACGATGCCATCCACTTCCTGGTAATCGCTGAGAAACGTTTCAGCATGCTGCCCTTTCATGGGGCCGTTGTTGATCATTGTGCGGGTCATAATGAGTACAAAGTGTTCGGTATCAAAGAAGTGATGTTCGACATCGCCATTCTTTTTCGTCAACTTGATTTGCCAGGTTTCGGCGCCTTCGATGGTTTCTTTGCCCACCAATTCGACGGCATGGCCTTTTTCTTTGTAGTTCAGAAACTCACTTTCAAACGTTGCCTTGGTCATCTCTTCCGACATTTCAGCCGGCATTTTTTGAGCATCTTCGCTGCCCGCAAATGGGTTGATCCACCATGGATCTGTGCCATCGTAAGCCTGAACGATGTTTTTGCCCTGCACGCTGACTTCCACACGTTGCTTGTTGGGTCGTGCCGCATAGATCGTGCCGGGAAATTCCATGCCCTGCATGCTCATGGTGCCAACCATTTTGGAAGCTTCCAATGTTTTCCACTTGTCGAGGCCCCCGGTATTTTCAAAGTATTTTGCCAGAATATCATCTGCGGATTGTGCCTGAACGGCCACAAAAGCGCAAAGCGCGATCAAAA
>JBJXFD010000153.1:0-5450 GCA_046153985.1 Saprospiraceae bacterium | reverse complement strand
CCCCTGATTCGCATGACTCATGTTTTTTATTAATTTCCCTGATACCGCGCCACAGCATTTTTTAAAGGCGGCACGGTTTTCAAAAACGCATAAACTGCATCCACTTCCGTATCGCTCAGGGTAGTATGCGGGAACATCGGATAGTGCAGTAAGCCGCCACGCGGATTTTTGTTGTATTTCACGGCATCCCGGAACTGTTCAATCGTCCAGTCTCCAATACCGGTTTCTTTGTCGAATGTGATGTTGGCTGTTGGCACGGTATTGCCTTCAAGATCAAGCATAGGATTGCCGCCGCCGTAATACATAAAACTCTTTTCCGGGTTCAGGGCATCCTGCTTGGTAAAATCTGCGGAATGACAGGCATAGCAGGAGCAAAGCGCATCCGCTACATACCGGCCAAGAGCGATTTGATCCAACGTATCAGGAATTACAATGGGCTGAGCGGGCAATTCCGGCGGAAAAAATGCGACATGCCCCAGGAATTTGATAAACATATTGTAGTTGTTGGGCGGATATTCCTTTGAATCCGCATCGAGATACGGGCTCGGGGAGCGCAACCAGGCAATTACACTGTAGAGGTCTTCATCGGCCATGAGCGGAAATTTGGGCATGGTTGGCGGTGCCCAGGAACCATTTTTCCGGATACCGGTGCGCAGGAAATAATACAGTTCTCCGTCCGTCCAGGCGCCAATGCCGTGTTCCGGGTCACGGGTGATATTCAGGGAAGCCACCGTTCCAAATTCTTTAGGCAGGTCAAGCATGATCCTGCCGGTGAGGCGGCCTGTTTCGGGATTTTTATGGCATTCGTTGCAAAGCAAGGAGGCGATTTTTGCACCACGCTCCACCCGGATACTGTCTGGGTTGACTTTTAATGCCAGGATCTCAGGGGTTGGCGCATACGGGTAATTCGGAATGCCCCGGAAATAAATGAAAGCAGCGCCTGCTGCAACCAACAAAATCAGGGCGCCTAAGGCATAAGCCAAAAATTTAAAGAGTTTTTTCATGGTGGTGTTTGTTTCGTTTTGAATTGATTGAAAAATCGCCCTAATATAAAATAAGATTTACTAAGTGTTTATCTTTACCCCATCAAAATGAGCACATTGGACAATTCCTCAGTTGCAATATGGAATGAACAGGAAGTGATGGCACAACTCCTTGCCGGAGACCCTGCTGCATTTTCCGGCTTGTATGACCGCTATTCCGGCGCGTTGTACGGGTTGATTCTGAACATCGTGGAGAACGAGTCCGATGCTGAAAATTTATTGCAGGATACTTTCGTGAAAATTTGGAGAAATTTTAAATATTTCGACCCCGAAAAAGGTCGGCTATTTACTTTTTTGGCCACCATTGCGCGACGAACCGCACTGGATTTTATCCGGTCGGCGTACAAAAGCAACCAGAAAATGATCCAAACCACGGATGCCGCCGTATCTATTGAAAGCCCAAGCCCTGAAATGGCAAAAATGGATTTCATTGGTCTGGATGCCTTGCTGTCAAAATTAAAACCAGAGCAGCGGAAAATCATTGACCTTATCTATTTTCAGGGGTTGACGCAACAGGAGGTATCCGACGAGCTTCAATTGCCGTTGGGTACGATAAAAAGCCGTTGCAGGGCCACATTATTGCATTTAAGGACAGTTTTAGAAGTAAACTAACATGGACATCCGCGCTTATCTTGATTCCGGTATTGTCGAAGAATACTGCCTCGGTTTGCTCGATTCTGAAGCAGCTATTGGGGTTGAACGATTGTCCCGACAATTTCGGGAGATAGACCTCGAAATAAATAAAACCCTGGAAACCCTCGCCCGCTTCAGCACCATTGCCGAGCCCGGGCCTCACCTAAAAGCTTCGCTTTTCCAATTGATTAATCATTTGGAAACCGAACAAATCATTGACCTCAAAGCGCCTCCATTTATCCATCGCCACAGCGATGCCGAAGTCTGGAACAAAGCCATTGAGGGCCTGACGCCCAACATTGAAGAGGACTCCGCCAAGTACCATTTCCTTCAAGAACGCCCCGAATTTCAGCTTGCTGTGGTCTGGCTTGAAGACCAGTTGCATGAAGAGGGCCATGACTCTAATGATTTTTTGGAGAGTTTCCTGATCCTGGAAGGAACCTGTGAATGCAACATTGGTGGAAAAATCATCCATCTCCAGGCTGGCGACTACTTTGAAATCCCCCCCCTTACGCAGCACACCATCCGAAATACCTCTGTCCACCCGCAGCCCTTTGTGAAAGCACTGGTGCAGCGGCGTAAAGCGGCGTGAGGTAAGTGTTTGTGTGTATAATCTTTCCATAGTGCAAATTTTAATCAGAACTGCACTTTATAATAAATATCGGCAATGGGAATCCGGGCTTCAATGCTGCGGAAATAAACCTCCCCTTCCAGTCCGGTTACTTCAGAAGTGCGCCACAGATTGGGTTCTTCACGAAACTGAAGGTAAACTTCCGGTGCATCCTGGCGTATCAATACATATTCCTTGAAAGAGGGCAAACTCTGGTATTCCACGAATTTTTGCCCCCGGTCATAGCGCTCCGAACTTTTGGAAAGCGTTTCAACGATGAGCAGTGGATTGATGATGGCGTCGGCCTCTTTGTCAGTAACCAAAGGCTCGCCGGCTACGACAACGGCATCGGGATAGACGTAGAAATTGAATTTAGGCAGGTAAATTTTTTGGTCGCTGCCGAAGACTTCATAGTCCGGTTTTGGAAGCAAAAAGTTAAATAGTAATCCAAAAATATTTCTTGTCACGCGATTATGGGGGATCGCTCCACCAGCCATGGGTTCAATTTTACCATTATAGAAAGCGTATTTCCTACCTGTTTTGCGCTCTAAGCGCAGGTAGTCGGCTACTGTATATGTTTTTTCAGTCTGCGCCGCTTCCATAAGTTTTGATTTTGCATATTTTGCCATAAAATTAAACAAAAAACGCCATACTTTGGGCGGAAATAAGCGAATACGTTCTAACCAAACAAAATATGCAACTCACAGATCTTGAAATTGCACAGCGGGCCGCAATTCGCCCGATACAGGACATTGCGGCCAAATTATCCATTTCGCAGGAGGTACTCGAACTTTATGGAAAATATAAAGCCAAGCTCCCGCACCAACTCATTGACGAGCAAAAAATCGCTCAAAGCAACCTGATTTTGGTCTCCGCCATCAGTCCGACGCCTGCGGGCGAAGGGAAAACCACAGTTTCTATCGGCTTAGCCGATGGCTTGAACAAAATCGGAAAACGCGCAATTGTGGTGCTGCGCGAACCCTCGCTGGGGCCGGTATTTGGCATGAAAGGTGGCGCTGCGGGCGGCGGTTATTCGCAGGTTATCCCGATGGTGGACATCAACCTGCACTTCACCGGCGATTTTGCTGCCATTGAAAAGGCCAATAACCTGCTGGCTGCGCTCATTGACAACAACATTCAAAACAAAACCAATAACCTGAATATTGACCCGCGCACTGTGGTGTGGAAGCGGGTGATGGATATGAATGACCGCGCACTGCGGCACATCATTATTGGGATTGGCGGCAGCGCAAATGGCATTCCAAGGGAAGACGGGTTCAACATCACCCCGGCCTCCGAGGTCATGGCCATTCTTTGCCTGTCGAAAGATTTTACCGATTTAAAAACCCGTTTGGGGAATATTTTCGTCGGCTTCACTTTTGACAAAAAACCGGTCTTTGCCCGCGATCTGAAGGCGCAGGGCGCAATGACCCTGCTACTGAAAGACGCCATCTTGCCCAACCTTGTCCAAACACTGGAAGGAAACCCCGCCATTCTGCACGGCGGCCCGTTTGCAAACATTGCGCAGGGCACCAATTCTATCATTGCGACCAAAACCGGGCTTTCGCTTGCCGATTATGTGGTGACGGAAGCCGGATTCGGGGCCGACCTTGGCGCAGAAAAATTCTTGGACATCAAATGCCCTTACGGGAACCTGAAACCCAAGGCCATGGTGCTGGTTGCAACCATTCGCGCACTGCGCCACCATGGCGGCGCCAAAAAAGAAGCGTACAATACGCCCGACCTTGCTTTGGTCAGTAAGGGTTTTGAGAATTTGGAAAAGCACATCGAAAACTGCAAAAAATTCGGACTGACGCCCGTGGTGGCCATCAACCTTTTTCCCACGGATTCGCCGGAAGAAATTCAATACGTACAGGAACGCTGCGCTGCCCTGGATGTGAAAGCCGTGGTGTCGGATGGATTTGCAAATGGTGGAAACGGGACCACTGCGCTCGCTCAGGCGGTGGTGGACATGATTGCCAGCGGCGTCAACGACTACCATCAGCTGTACGACTGGAATTTGCCAGTTGAAGAAAAAATCCTGACGATTGCCAAAGAAATTTACGGCGCCGACGGGGTTGATTACAGCGCCAAAGCGAAAGCACAGCTAAAAATCATCCAATCCTTAGGTTTTGATAAACTGCCGGTTTGCATTGCCAAAACGCAGAAGTCTTTTTCCGACAATGAAAACAAAGTCGGTAGACCCCGCGGTTTCAACATCACCGTAAGGGAGTTTGAATTTGCCGCCGGTGCAGGATTTGTCGTTCCGATTGTAGGCGAAATCATGCGCATGCCCGGACTGCCGCCCGTTCCCGCTTCGGAAGGGATGGACATTGATGCGGACGGCAATGTTTTTGGGTTGTCCTAACGTGGTCGCCAGCTTTAGCTGGCAGACCTTCAGGAGGGGAGGTATAAAAAGGCAAAAAGTAAGGTGCAAAACTTGTCCCGTATCGCGGGAAGGCAATTTTTTTCGTAAACTCGCGCCATGAAAGCACCGTATAATCCATACAAAGATCACTGGATTCGCATCAGTGGCGCTGTGTTGTGGGCGCATTTCATCAAGTCGCTGGGATATCGGGAAAGCCTGTTTGAAATGTTCATGGAACCAGACTATTTTGTTGACATCCTGGCGGGAACGGTTATAACCCTGCTGGTCTGGGAATTGATACGACAAATGACAACGTGGTTAGATAGGCACTACGACTGGCTGGAGCACACGCTGATGCGGGTCTTTTTGCAACTGCTACTTGGTGCGGCCCTGCCCGGCTTGCTGGTGTTTTTTATCATGTTTCTTTATTTCAGGTACTTCCTTGCTGCCAACATCTTTGAAACGCCCTGGCTCCTGATTGAATACCGGGTTACCTTTTTGTTCCTTTTGATGATCAACGGGTATTACCTGGGGCATTATTTTTACTTCCGTTTCCGACTCGCGGAGCAGCAGGCAAGAGACCTGGAAGCCGTTCGCCCGCCCATATTAACGGGGCTGGAAGAAACACCCGCAGCACCGGTCATACAATCACTGATTGCGGTGAAAGGGGCAAAAAACATCCCTGTCCCGGTAGAAAACATTGCCTGTTGTTATGTACGCGATGAAAACTACTACCTGAAAACCTTCGATGAACAGCAATTTATGATCCCACACACCTTAGACGAGCTGGAAACCA
>JBJXFD010000146.1:0-14019 GCA_046153985.1 Saprospiraceae bacterium | reverse complement strand
CCCCTGCAGGAAGGATTCCATCAGATGCACGGATTGCAGTGCGGCTTTTGTACCCCCGGTATGATTATGACCGCCGCAGACCTGCTGTCCCGGAATTCCAACCCCAGTGAGGGAGAAATCCGCCACGCATTAGAAGGCAATATCTGCCGGTGTACCGGTTATCATAACATTGTAAAATCCGTGCAGTACGCTGCCGAAAAAATAAATAAGGAGGTCGCGCCATGAGTACGAATTACATCGGGAAATCTGTCAAACGGGTTGAAGACAAACGTTTCGTCACCGGCAAGGGGAACTACACAGACGACATCGTCCTCCCCGGCATGACGCATGGGATGTTTGTACGCAGCCCCTACGCGCATGCCAAAATCAAGGGTATTGATACCGCTGCTGCGCAAAAAATGCCGGGCGTTGTGGCGATTTTTACGGGCGCCGACCTTGCGGATGTGAATGGCGTACCTTGCGGCTGGCAGGTCAATTTCAAAAGCGGGGATACCATGAAGGAGCCCAAACACCCGCTTCTGGCGCATGGGAAAGCCCTCCACGTCGGCGATCCGGTCGCTTTTGTGATTGCCGAAACGCGTGAACAAGCCAAAGATGCCGCCGACGCAGTGGAGGTGGATTACGAGGAACTACCGGCCGTGACCAACCCAGCAGCTGGCGTCAAGGCCGGCGCGCCGCTGGTACACGACCAGGCGCCCGGCAATGTCGCTTTCGACTGGGAACTGGGCAATCCAAAATCAGAAGTGGACGCTGCGCTAGCTGCGGCAGCGCATGTCACCACCCTTGAATTTGTGAATCAGCGCATGGCGCCCAACGCCATTGAACCGCGCAGTTACATTGGCGCGTACGACACCACCAGCGACAAATACACGCTTTATACAAGTACCCAGAACCCCCACCTGATCCGGTTGCTGATGTGCGCTTTTGTACTCGGCATTCCCGAGCATAAAGTTCGCGTAGTCGGCCCGGATGTCGGTGGTGGATTTGGATCCAAAATTTTCCATTACACAGAAGAAGCCCTCATCACCTGGTGCGCTCAAAAAATAAGCCGCCCGGTTAAGTGGACGTCCACACGCAGCGAAGCGTTTATGCTCGACGCGCATGGCCGGGATCATGTTACGAAAGCACAGATGGGTTTCGACGCCAACGGCAAAATCACGGCCCTGAAAGTTCATACCTATGCCAATATGGGCGCTTTTCTGTCTACGTTTGCGCCGGCTGTTCCAACCTATCTGCACGGCACCCTGCTTCAGGGGTTGTACACCACGCCCAAAATCAATGTGGATGTGACGGCTGTTTTCACGCATACCAATGCCGTGGATGCTTACCGCGGGGCCGGTCGCCCGGAAGCGACTTACCTGCTGGAACGCCTGATTGATCTTTCCGCTTTGGAAATGGGCGTTGATCCGGTTGAATTGCGCCTTAAAAACTTGATTCCTCCTTTCGACGGCGTGACACAGCCGGGTTATCAAACCCAGGTTGCCCTGCAATACGACAGCGGCAATTACCAGGGCGTCATAGAAAAAGGGTTGGCAATGCTTGGCTATGCGGATTTCCGCAAGGCCCAAAAAGAAGCGGCTAAGAGTGGGAAATTGCTCGGCGTCGGCTTTTCGACCTATATCGAGGCTTGCGGCATTGCGCCGTCGGCAGTGGTGGGGTCGCTTGGCGCCCGCGCCGGTCTCTATGAAGTTGGCCAGGTTCGCGTGCAGCCAACGGGTAAAGTGAGCGTTTTTACCGGCGCACACTCGCACGGCCAGGGCCACGAAACGACTTTTGCACAAGTAGTGGCCGACAAGCTCGGCATTCCGATGGAAGACGTGGACATCGTTCATGGCGACAGCGATACGGTCGCGTTCGGGATGGGGACTTACGGTTCTCGCAGCCTTGCGGTAGGCGGTTCTGCGATCATCAAAAGCATTGACAAAATTGTTGAAAAAGGCAAAAAAATAGCGGCGCACAAGCTCGAAGCAGCGCCGGGTGATATGGAGTTTGCCAACGGTAAATTCACCGTTAAAGGCACCGACAAATCTCTCAGTTTCGGCGATATTGCCCTGACAGCCTATGTCCCGCACGTCTATCCGGCAGATTTGGAACCCGGATTGGATTTCAGCAGCTTTTACGACCCGACCAACTTTACGTATCCTTTCGGTTGCCACATCGCTGTGGTTGAAGTGGAACAGGAAACCGGCAAAGTGACCCTCAAACGGTTCATCGCGGTGGATGATGTCGGCAATGTGATCAATCCGATGATTGTGGACGGACAGATTCACGGCGGGGTTGCGCAGGGGATCGGTCAGGCTTTGTTTGAAGGCGTGGAATACGATGAAAACGGCCAGATGACCAATGCTTCTTACATGGACTATTGCATGCCACGCGCCGACGATTTGCCCATGTTTGAAACGGGCAGCCAGGTCACGCCCTGTCCGCACAATCCGCTGGGCGTAAAAGGCGCCGGTGAAGCAGGTTGCATTGGCTCGACGCCCGCAGTGGTCAACGCAGTGATTGATGCACTTTGGAGCGGCGGGCACAAGGTGCGGGACATCCTGATGCCGTTAACACCGGAACGCGTTTGGACCGCGATGCAATAACTGCCGGCATCGCCGTATCTTTTAAAAGCAAGCAGCCTTCAAACGGCTGCCAAACAATTATTAAAAAAAATGATACCAACCACATTTGAATATACAAGAGCCACTACGGTGGCAGACGCCATCGCCGCCCTCGGCAATGGCGACGGGAAGATTCTCGCTGGCGGCCATAGTCTGGTGCCCGCACTGAAGTTGCGCCTGAATCAACCCGAACGTTTGGTTGACATCAGCCAGATTGCCGAGCTTCGTGCCATTCGGGAAGAAAACGGGGGCCTTGTCATTGGCGCCGCAGCTACCCATAACGAAATTGCCACGAACCCGCTGGTGCGCTCCAAATTGCCCATGTTTGCTGAAAGTGCAGGCCAAATCGGTGATGTGCAGGTGCGCAACCGGGGCACCATCGGCGGGAGTTTAGCGCATGCCGACCCTGCTGCCGACTGGAGCGCGGTCGTACTCGCCGCAGGGGCTACGATTGCCGTTCAGGGGCCCAAAGGCGCCCGGAAAATTGCCGCTTCGGATTTTTTTACGGGCATTTTTATGACCGCGCTGGCAGAGGATGAAATCATCACGGCCATCCACGTGCCGGTTGTAGCAGGCGCCAGGGCAACCTATCAAAAATTCCCTCAGCCTGCTTCCCGCTTTGCCGTCGTTGGCTGCGCGGCGCAGCGCACGCCTGACGGACAGGTACATATTGCGTTCACTGGCCTGAGCGACACACCTCACCGGGATCATGCCGCAGAAGCCGCCGTTTCCGGTAAACCGCTCGATGCTGCTGCTATTGCCGCTGCGGCTGCTGCCGCCGGGGAAAGCGTTGCCATCAATGTGGACCATTATGCTTCGGAGAAATACCGCAAACATTTAGCAAAGGTTTACGTTAAACGAGCCTTGGAGGCGATTGCTTAAGGCGTGTTCATGACAGACAATCCGACATCGCTGGCCAAGATCCGAACCATGCTTTCCGGGCAGGGGTACATTACCGATGATGCAGTAAGCATGGCTGTATTTTTGTCCATGCAATTGCAGAAACCCCTCCTCGTGGAAGGCCCTGCCGGCGTAGGAAAAACGGAAATTGCAAAAGTGATGGCCAATGCGTTGGAGACCGACCTGATCCGGCTGCAATGCTATGAAGGTTTAGATGCTACGCATGCGTTGTACGAATGGAATTACCAGCGCCAGTTGCTGCACCTCAAGGCTACGGAGCAAAGTGTCCAAAGTGTGGAAGAGAAAGAAGCCACTATTTTCGGACAAAATTTTCTACTGAAACGCCCCCTGTTGCAAGCCATCACGCACCACAAAAAACCGGTGCTGTTGATTGACGAAATTGACCGCTCGGACGAAGAATTCGAGAGTTTTTTACTCGAATTGCTGAGCGATTGGCAAATCACCATTCCTGAAATCGGCACCATCAAAGCCACGCATATCCCGCAAGTGATCCTGACCGGCAACCGCACCCGCGAACTATCGGAAGCGCTGCGCCGTCGCTGCCTCTATCTGTACATTGACTACCCCGATTTTGAGAAAGAATGGCTGATTGTCAAAAATAAAGTGCCGGGCATTGACGACCGCCTTGCAGAACAAATCTGCCGTTTTATGGAAGTCCTCCGCACCCTGCAATTGGAAAAAACGCCGGGGATTGCCGAAACGCTCGATTGGGCGTTTGCCCTTTCAGGGATGCACCTCGCCCACTTAGACCGCTCCATCATTGAGCAAACCTTCGGGGTGATTCTCAAAGACTGGAAAGATACGCGGCGGGTTCAGATGTCTTTATCTGAATTGTTGGAACGCACGGGCATTCAGTCCAAATTTGACGACCTGTGATCGCCCGGCATACGGCGCTTTCGGCGAATATTGTGGCATTTTGCCGGTTTTTGCGCAAAAAGGGGTTTACCCTGAGCGCGGAAGAGGAAGCGGATGCCCTCCAAGCGCTGGAATGGATTGACTATACAAAACCAGCGGAATTGCGCGATGCGCTTCGGGCGGTATTGTGCCGGAATCGCCGCAACCTTGAGGTTTTCGACGCCCTTTTTCAACAGTATTGGAAAGAATTAGAAAAAGCGGTGGACAGCAAAATTGCGCAGCAGGAACACCGGAAACCGAAGCCTGGCAGGCAGCAGGAAGCCTTTAAATCTCTGAAAACCTGGCTCAACGGCAATCGGGAAAAAGAAGAAGAACGCACCGCGTATTACGGGCTTTCCGAAAACCTGAACCGCCGCGATTTTGCAGCAGTACCCGCAGATGAAGTAGACGAGCTGATGCGCGTCATTCGCGCCCTATCCCGGCGCTTAGCGGCCCACCTCAACCGCCGCCGGCAGGCAACCCGCCAACATGCCAGCTTAGACCTGCGTCGCACCCTGCGCGCCAACCTCAGGCGCGGCGGCGAATTGCTCGATTTAGCCTGGAACAAGCCAAAACGCAACCGGGCCAAGCTGGTCGTGCTTTGCGACGTGAGCCAGAGTATGGAACTCTACACAGCTTTCTTACTCCAGTTTTTGTATGCATTTCAACAAGTTTTCCGCCGTGTGGAGACGTTTACCTTCAGTACCGATTTGCAACGCATTACGCCATTGTTACGCGAACGAAATTACGACGAGGCACTCCAGGTGCTTTCTTCCCAGCCCTTAGGATGGGGCGGTGGCACTAAAATCGGCCATGCACTCGATACGTTCGTCCACGACCACGCCGCCCGCATGCTGGATTCGCGCACCACAGTAATCATCCTCAGCGATGGATTAGATACGGGGGAAACAGATTTACTAACCAATGCATTATCCAGGATACGAACCCACAGCCGAAGAATTATCTGGCTGAACCCGCTGGCCGGGTATGCGGAATACCAACCACAAACTGCAGGCATGCAAGCAGCATGGCCGCATCTGGATGTATTTCTGCCAGGGCATAATGTGGAGAGCTTACGCAAATTGGGCCGCTGGCTTGGGTCATAAGAAGTGTCTGTTTTTATAGTCCGAGGCTTCGACTGCGCTCAGTCACCTTAGCTGCGTTATGCGGAGGTTCAAAATCGGTCATTTCGTTTCGATTCCGCTCAACGACCGCCCGTTTTTGGGCAAAACATGCCTTGCTCTCGAACTCTAAAGAACAGACACCAGGTAGATGGAGAGACACTAACTTAGTGTTAGAAGACAGGGGGCTTAACTCCGCGAGACTCCTTTTACTCCGTGAAACTCGTCATTCCGCTCAGGTGGCAAACAAAACAAGAAATAAATCAGCCCCGGTGGTTCAAAACAAACTTCACTTTCCGATTGCTAGGAAGCATGCCGGAGGCATCAGTAGGGGTAAGAAGTGTTGCTCCATATCCTTTGGCGCGAAGCCGGGTAGCCGTAACACCCTGCTCCTCCAGATAACGCAGGCAAGCCTCCGCCCTGCTTTGAGAAAGGCGCATCGCTCCGGATTCTCCGGGATCAGCGTGGCCTTCCAGCACTAAGCGATAATCCGGGTTTTTGACGAGAAACAGGGCGATCTGATCCAGGATGGAAGGGTCAGCAAGGACAGCACTCCCTTCTTCAAACAACATAACCCGCTCGGTTATCCAGGCAACTTCCTGTTCGGTGCTCAAGGCTAATGGGCAACCTTTGTTTGCGTAAGCGCCAAAAACCAAAGGGCAGGCGTCGTCGAGATCGGCAATGCCGTCATTATCCGCATCGGGGCAACCTTTGAGGATAACGACACCAAATTCGTTCAGGCAGCGATCCAGATAATCCGGCACGCCGTCGCCGTCTCTGTCCATATCATTGGAGCAGCCTTTATATTCTGGTAATCCGGGAAAATCGGGACAAAGATCCAAGGCATCTTCCACGCCATCCTGATCGCTGTCGGCAACCGGGCAACCTTTGCGGGTAGCTAAGCCAGGTTCGTCAGGACACTGATCGTAAGCATCGGGAATGCCGTCGGCATCAGCATCGGGGCAGCCGCTGAATTTCGATAACCCGATTTGATCTGGGCAGTCATCGTCCTCGTCTGCGACGCCATCGCCATCGCCATCCGGCAATTTTTGTTTTAGCCGGCCTTTCCCGGCGACATCTGCTTTCACAACTTCGCGACCCAACTGCACGCCTACCAGGAGGCTTCCAAAAGCATACCCATCATTACTGGATGAATTGGCCGAAAAGCTGATGCCATCGAGCCGGTCTGTAAAAGGCAGCCGGATCCCGCCTTCGAGGCCGAGGTACCATTTTTTGCCAGCCTGCCAGCGGACGCCTCCTCCAAACGGCACTACAAATTGCGTTTCGGATTTGAGCGCTAATTTATCGGCAGCGATGCCTTCCGAAAGGTCTTCTAATTTGCACCGCTCAAAAACGGGTCGCGGATCATAGTATAAAATGCCGCCGCCCGCAAACAGGTAAGGCCGTATGTGGCTTGTGTTGCCCTCGATTGACCATGGAGACCATTCCGCAAGCAGGGCGCCTTCCACAAATTCAGTACTGAAACTGAAAGCGCGTTCGCTGCGCCAGGAGGGTGTGGTATAGTTCAAATCGCTGTTAGACAGCCTGCCAAACATCGCCGAGACCCGAACCGACCAGCGGGAGGTAAAATAGCGGCGAAAAAACAGGCCGCCGGCAAAATGAGTTTCCGGCAGGTAAGGCATAGCAGCTGCAGTGATATCGCCGGAATAAAATGCGCCACCCAGCAACACGCCGGTTTCCCAACGGGGCGTCTGCGCCTTCGTGGCGGCAGGCGCGCAACACAGTGCCGCAAGGAACAAGATAAGTGCCGGATAGTATCGCACAACGAGGTGACTTTTATGGCAAAGTTATTAGAAAATGCGTTGCCTTAAGGAACAAGCTCTTAATTCCAGGTAAAACGCGTGTTTGTTCACTAATGCTGCCGAAACAGGTTTCAGGATAAGCCCCTCAAAGATAAGCAAACCCTTGTCGTATAGGTATTTTTAATATTTCTCATAATTTTTTATTTATGCAAAGTTGATTTACATGACAATTATTTTGACAATCATCGGTTTTTTAGTATATTTACTGCTTCTTAGAGAATGCTACACTACCTGCCAAAATTTTATCCGCTTTTTTGCCGGTTACTTTCCAAATGCACTGTTTACACGGTGACATCATTTCCATTTTATACTTCACGCTGCTTAGCTTGCGCATGGCCTTTAACTTAACCATACGATTTGCTGCGTTCAGTATGACAAAAAAGGATTCCTACCCCGACCTCGGTCGGGACTTGAGGCCTTAACATTTACTGATTTTTAGTTTCCTGCAAGGGGCGTCTATTCATCAATGCAAAACTGAATTCCCATGAATGTTTTGAATGCCCCAGGCTGCATAGTCCTGAGTGTTTGGGCTTTGCTATGCCCATTTTCGTCTAAAGCCGATCAGGCGATCATGACCCGCATCACGAAGTTGGAGGCGCCTTTTAGGGTTGCAAGGTATGAAGCCATCGCCATCCACAAGATCAACGACTATGTCCGCCCGATGAAACCCGGCGCCCGGCGCTTGCTACGGCGGATGAACCACTACTTTCCAGTCATAGAACAACTGCTGGAAGAAAAACGCATGCCTGACTTCTTAAAATATATTCCGGTGGCAGAATCGAGGCTTTCTGTTCGGGTTGTTTCCCCCCAAGGGGCAGCCGGTCTTTGGCAATTGATGCCCAATACCGCCCGGAGTTATGGCCTCGAAGTTTCTTCCCGCATAGATGAACGCCTGGATCCCGAACGCGCAACCGAAGCAGCCCTCAACTTTTTGGAGGACCTGTATTATGAGTTTGGCGATTGGGGATTGGCGCTTGCGGCTTACAATTGCGGCGCCGGAAAGGTGAAGAAGGCCATCCGGAAAACAAATTGCCGCGAATATCGCGACATTAAACTGCTGTTGCCAAAACAAACCCGCCAATACCTTCCCTCCCTGATCGCAGCCGCTTACCTCGATAAGTATTACAGGAAAAACAAACAACCGGTTAGGAACGAAAGAACGCAAGTGGCGTTTCAGCAGCAGCCGGAATTTTTTTCAAACTTTGCTGCAAATTTTTTCAAAAAAATGCCAACGCTCGTCATCAAACCGAAAGAAGAGCGGGGATTTCCGCTCGCGCCACCCTCTTTTTATGTCATTCCGGCATTCGTACAGGTACGCCCCGGACAACGGACGGTTGAAGCCGGCGACACCGGATACAAGCAGGCATAAGAAAGGAGAAGGCAGGAGAGATGGAGGCGTTGGATAAGATTCAGTGTAGGGTGGTTCTTGTCTTTTGATTTGATAATCAGATTTTTATGAATTAGGTCAACCCTTTGCAGAAACCCGATTTTTGTAAAATAAAAAAGAGGCAGCGCTATGTAGCACTACCTCAGCCCTAACCAAATAAAACCAAATTATGTCTTTAACCGGGACTTGCCCGTGCGTTTGTATCAATTGATAATGCAAATATAAGGGTTATTGTAAAAAATACAATTACAAAATCGTTAAAATTTTTCTTTTTTTCTTTTGGGGTTTATAGTAAAGCCTGATTTTTTTAGAGAATAGGCAAATCGGGTGGCTTTTTTGAAGTGTTCTTACCACACTTATTTTAAGGGAAGCGCTACGCTTTTTTTAAGACTGCGCGTTGCATCACATTCACTTTAAAGGACTTCACTTCCGGGATTTTTTCTTCGCCTCCCTCCCCGCCTCCTGTTGTTGCTACGGGCACTGTCGGCCCCGCAATAACCTCAAAAACAAGGTTTTCGCCCTGCATTTCATAGGTGCAGACCAGCAACTGCCCCTGCACTTCAAAGCTGTTGAACAGTTTGCCCCCCAGCAGGTAAGCGTCCAGTACGATGTTGTTGTTTTCGTCAATGGCGTAGTGGCCGGCTTCGGCGTCTTTCACCAGCAAGGTGTACGGGCGTTTCCCGGCAAGGGTATCCTTATTGTACACCGTGATCCAGTCGTAATTGGCGCTGCCGGGCACGGGTCGGATGATTACTTCCATCGGCACGGTTTGCGCGATGCCTTTGGCGTTGTGGATGAGGAGATCGCCGGCCCAGACGCCGGTCCAGGAGGCGGGGAAAGTTGGGGTTTCCTGGGCGTGGGCATAGGCAGTGGTACACAAGAGCGAACAAAACAATAGACTTTTAAGGAACATGACAGATTGATTTGGATGTAGCAATGAGTTTTTACATCCAGAAAAGGTAAATAAATTGGCCATTGCTTTCGCGGTACGGCTGAATTTTTCTACGAAAGCATGGATTGAGCAGATTGCTTGGTCTCCGAAACAACAAGAGGCATCCCAAAATCTGGAACGCCTCTTGAATTTTTTATCTGGGAAATACTAATTTGCCTCCTGCGGCTCTCCATAAATAAAATCGTCCATCACAGACACATCTACCGTGCCGCTCTCACTCGGGCCCAATGAAGCATTGCCGTATTCTATCCGGACGCGGTGGACAATGGCTTCTTCAAAAAACACCCCCAAAAATACATGTCCTTCGTTCAGCACCGGGGTTGCGTACACACCCAGCGACTTATCATTGATATCAAAATATTCAAAGGCCGTATTTTCTACCCGATCCACATCAATATAAATGGCGCCGAAGCCTTTGACGACCGCCTTTGTAGTTGATCCCGGCACAAAAAAACGAAGGTCAACCACATTGCTGCCAATGGGTGAAAAGACGCGCTGCGCGCTGAATGCCGGAAATTGTTGCGTGTAGTAAGGATTGATGTTGCCAAATGAAGGTGCAGCGCCCGAAGGGTTGTCGCTGTCTGCGCTCACCTGAACCCCCGAACCGGGCGTGCTAAAAACAGCGCCACGAGCACGGGTGCCCGTGTTTGTATTAAAAAAATCGAGGGGCATGTTGAACGGCGCGGAAAATTCGTCGGGTACACCGTCCCAATTGATTTCCCGCCTGCCGCTTGCCTGGGAGCCCGCAGTTCCACCGTTGTTCGGGCCCAATAATGCCCGGTATTCCTCCAGGGCAGCAAGAATGTCCCCGGAAGCCTTAATGACTGTAGGCTTAGGCCCTGAGTTGTCTTTTTCACAACTTACCGTAAAGAAGGCAAGTGTAGCCACAACCAGCAGGATGCAATACTTTCTCATCTTGATGTTAATTTTTGTGATAGGAATGAATAAAAACAATGCGTGTTTCCCTGCAAAAGTAGGGTTGCGGGGAACGAACCAGGGCTGTCGGTTTATGGTTGGCCGGAAAAACGGGACGGTTGGTAAATCCGGGTTTATTGGACGCCCCTGGATTACCCCTTTGAACGCACCTTGTATTGTACTATCTTCGTTTCAAAATACCGTCACGCCTATGCTCCGGTTTCTGTTTGCTGCCCTGCTCTTGTCTTTTACGCTGAACTGCCGGTCTCAGCAGCCCTATTTTCAACAAGAAGTACATTATCGCATTGCGGCCACGCTCGACGATACGGCGCATCTGCTTCGGGCTACGCTGGATTTGTTTTACATCAATAACAGCCCGGATACCCTCCGTGAGCTTTGGTTTCACCTCTGGCCGAATGCCTTCCGCGACCGGAATACGGCTTACGCCAAACAAGCGCTTCGGATGAACAATACCCGCTTTTATTTTTCTGAGGCACCGGAATGGGGTAGTATCAGTGGACTGGATTTCCGGATAGCCGGTGAAACAGTCAGTTGGGTACTGGATCCGCAACACCCGGACATTGCGGTATTGCGATTGGCCAAGCCCTTATTGCCCCAGGCTGCCCTCCGCATCAAAACGCCTTTTGAGGTAAAAATCCCGGCTTCTTTTTCCCGCCTCGGCCACGTGGATCAATCCTACCAGATAACCCAGTGGTACCCCAAACCGGCGGTGTACGACCGGGAAGGATGGCACGCCATGCCCTACCTTGACATGGGCGAATTTTATTCCGAATTCGGTTCGTTTGAACTGGAACTGACCCTGCCGGAAAACTACGTGGTGATGGCCACCGGCGAACTGGAAACAGAAAGCGAACGCGTGTTTCTGGAACAAAAAGTGGCGGAAACAAACGCCTGGCTGGCAGCGACTCCGGATAGTGTTTTGCAAACGCTTTCGGAGGTGACGCCGCCTTCTTCTTCCAACCAAAAAACAATCCGCTATCGGGCGGAAAACGTACACGATTTTGCCTGGTTTGCCGACAAAAATTTCCACGTACAAAGTGGCAGCGTCGCGCTTGAATCGGGCAAAATTGTTAAAACCTGGACAGCCTTCACGAACGTCGAAGCACATTTGTGGAAAGATGCGCTGCGCTACGTGAACCGTTCGGTTGCCTTCTATTCCAACCTGGTTGGCGAATACCCCTGGCCGCAGGCCACCGCCATCCAAAGCGCGCTGAGCGCCGGCGGCGGCATGGAATACCCGATGATTACGATCATTGGGTTGTCGGGAAACGCGCGCGACCTCGACGCGGTGATCACGCATGAGGTTGGGCATAACTGGTTTTACGGCGTCATCGCCACCAATGAACGCGACCACGGCTGGATGGACGAGGGCATCAATACCTACTATGAAAACCGCTACATGGCGCAGCACTACCCGCCGAAAAAGCTGGCACAGATACCAGAATTCCTTGTCAAGGGTTCTGAAATGAACCTTTGGGAAGTGGCCCGGCTGCACCAGGCGCGCCGGGGAATGGCTCAGCCTTCGGCGACGACTTCCGACGACTTCGGGCTCATCAATTATTGGCTGGGGGCTTATGAAAGTCCGGCCCGGGCTTTTGCCTTTTTGGAAAGTTATTTGGGAACGGCTCCTTTCGATTCGATGATGCGCGCTTACTACCAGGCCTGGCAGTTCAAACACCCGCAACCGGAGGATCTGCGCAGCCATATAGAAACGGTTACCGTCAAAAATTTAGACTGGTTTTTCGACGGCTGGTTGTATTCAACCGAAAAAACAGACTACGCCATCCTCGGGCTGGGCGAAACAGCAGCAGGCTATGTGTTGCGCGTCGTCAACAAAGGGTCGGTGGAAGCACCTTTCCGACTGTCGGGCATAAAAGGAGATCAGGTCGTGGTCGGGCAGTGGTATGAGGGCTTTGAGGGCTTGCACGAGCTCGTTTTTCCGAAAGGCGACTACGACCGTATTACGCTGGACGCAGCGCGGGCCATGCCCGAATGGAATCGCCGCGACAACCACATCCGCACTGCCGGCGCCCTGAAAACACTGGAGCCGCTGCGGCTGCGCTTTTTCAGTGGGTTGGAAAACGACCGGCGTACCGACCTCAACTGGCTGCCTGCTATTGGTTGGAACCATTATGATAAATGGATGGCCGGTTTTATCCTGCACAACTACGGCGTTCCTGAAAAGCCGTTCGAATTCGCCCTCGCGCCAATGTACGCCACCGGCAGCCGATCCCTGACCGGTTTTGCCAATTTCAGGCTTCGCTTGTTGCCGAAAGGCACTAAACCACAACAACTCTTTGTCGGTGCGGACGCCCGCCGATTTCATTTCGATGACAATGCCCTTAATGATTACCGGCTCGCCTACACGCGGGTAACGCCTTACATCCGGTACGCCTGGCGGAAAAGCCACGCCCAAGACCGCCGTCGCAGCCTGCAATGGCGCAGTATATTTTTAGATACAGAAGCGCCGGTTTTTGAATCGGGGGATTTTTTCGGCAAACGGAATGACCGCACCTGGATCCACGAACTGAGTTTTTCCACAGAACGCCGACACCCGATTGTGCCCACCGCGAGCCAGGTCGCTTTGGAATACCAATCCTACAAAGACTTTTTTGGACGACCACAATACTACCTGAAAGCTTCAGCAAGCTGGCAGGGCGCTTATACTTATGCCCGGGGTAAACGCTTGGCCATGCGGGTTTTTGCCGGCGGTTTTTTAGACAATACCCGCCGGAACGGGGGCGCTATTTTCCCCGGCGCTTTCAACCTCGTTTCCCGTGGCCCGAACGATTACCGCTTCGATGACCTGTATTTCGCCCGGAGCGAAGACCGGGGCTTTTTTTCGCAACAAATCAACCTGCGCGAAGGCGGCTTTAAAACCGTGATCGAAAACAGTTTCAACCTTGGGCGCAGCAACAATTTCATTCTGGCCCTGAACCTGAAAGCCGATCTGCCGCTGAAACTCCCGCTCAATCTCCCGTTGAAGCCGTATTTCGACATCGGCTATTTCGACAACGCGATGCCCACCGGCAACGATGCCACGCTGAAAGACCAGTTGCTCTGGAGCGGCGGTTTTGCACTGGAGTTTTTCAACAACACGCTGGGCATTTATTTCCCGGTTGTCAACTCCAAAAACATACGCGACCGCTTCGCAGAACGAGGCAACTACTGGACGCGGATCAGTTTTCAGATCAAGTTTCAGAATTTGGGGCCGGATGCATTGATGGAGGGGCTGGAGCCGTAACTGTCTTAGAGCTTGTTCGGGAATACCCAATAAGCTATTACTAAGATGGAGCTTTACGGAGGTTCATGGAAGTTAGACCGCTCCATGAACCTCCGAATGACTACAAATCAGAAACCCGAACCGACCTTCCATTCA
>JBJXFD010000139.1:0-4825 GCA_046153985.1 Saprospiraceae bacterium | reverse complement strand
AGCGGGAAGTGCTGCGCGATTCGGCCACGTATACCATCAACTTCGGCGAAGCGGTGAAAGACCTCACCGAACGGAACCCCGCCAAAGACCTGCGCTTCGTTTTTTCCACCGGCGATCAGATTGATTCACTCAGCTTGCAGGGAACTATTGTGGACGCCCAAAGCGGCGAACCGGTGGACGGCGCGCTGTTTATGCTTTACGACAATTTAGCCGACAGCGTGGTGCGTACCCAAAAACCGTTTTATTTCGGGCGCACAGGCAAAGACGGGCGTTTCAAAATTGAAAACATCAAAGCCGGCACGTTCAAAGGGCTGGCGCTGGTGGACAGCGATTTTAATTACCTGTTCAATTTCAAAACCGAACGCATTGGGTTCACCGACAGCCTGATCACCATACCGGCAGATACCGCCAGCGGACTGACCATCAAACTTTTTGCAGAAGAAATTCCAATTCAAATAAAAGACAGCGAACTCAAAGGTTACGGCTCGGCAAAGGTGGTCTTCAACCGCATTCCAGGCGGACTGAACCTGCGCTACAATCCCTCCGGCGCCGTGGTGTATAAATCGGAAGTTGCCGATTCCATTCGCCTGTGGTACCGCCCGGACGATTCCACTGCGCTGCGGGCGATTTATTTTGAAGCAGATTCCACCTTCAGCGATACGTTGTACGTGAGCCCGGCCCCCAGAGAAACTTTCTTAAAAACGGCCAAGCTGCTCGACTCCGACGCCCGCTCTAAGGGATCGCTGTTGAAAGTGAACCCCGGCAAGGAATTCCGCATTCAGTTCAACCACCCTTTGGATGCCATAGACACCTCGCGTTTGGCCGTGTACGAAGACACCACCCGCACCCGAATACCGGCCCGGATTGGCATCAGCGAAAGCGCCCCGCACGAACTTCTGATCGGTTGGAACTGGAAAGAAGGCAAGCGCTACGAAATGGAACTGCTGCCCGGCGCAGTGCGCGACTGGTATGGCTTAGCGAACGATTCGTTGATAAAAAGATGGGTCGTGGAGCCGGTAAAAAGCTTCGGCAACATCACCCTGAACATCGAAGGTTTAGACCCCGGATTGAACTACGTTGCGGAGTTGCTGTTTCAGGAGAATAATGTGGTGGAAAAGCTGTTGATCGAAAACGCTGAAACGTATCAACGTGTCTTTACCCTGCTGCCCCCCGGAAATTATTCGGTTCAGATCGTAACCGACCTGAATCAAAACGGTCGCTGGGATGCCGGGCTTTACGACGCCAAACGCCAGCCGGAGCCAATCTTCAAAGCGAAGCTGGAGCCGTTGCGCGCGAATTGGGATTTGGAAACGAAAGTGGAGGTGGAGTGATTTGAAAATTTGAAAATTTGAATATTGGGGGTCGGAACGTTGTTGGTTGTTCGTTGAGCGTTGTTCGTTATCGGCCGTAAAGCGAGGAAGTGGCATTTCTTCGTTTCCAGGAACCCAACGAACAACCAACAACGCTCAACGAACAACCAACAAAAAACGAAAGCATCATAATAACAAAACTCACGCATGAACGGCGCTTTTAGAATTGCAACACTGTTTGGTATTCCGATCAAAATACACTGGACTTTTGTGCTGCTCCTGTTTTGGGTGGTTTATGTGAGTCAGACGGGCATGGAGACATGGAACTGGAAGCTGTTGGCCCGAACGGGGTTGCTGGTGGCCACTTTATTTGTTTGCGTCATTTTGCACGAACTGGGGCATGCGCTGACGGCCCGGCGCTATGGCATTCGCACCCGAAACATCCTGCTGCTGCCCATTGGCGGTCTGGCGGTTCTGGATCGCCTTCCCGAAAAACCTATGCAGGAATTGCTGGTCGCGCTGGCAGGCCCTTTGGTCAATTTTGCGCTGGCGCTCATTTTTTTACCCATTTTGCTGATCCTGCAACCTTATGGATTGACCGAACTGGCCTACGCGCTGATGCACCCGGAGCGCAGCAATGTATTTCTCGATTTTCAGGCTTCGGCCATCGAGCGCTTCCTGTTTTTTATGGTGATGATCAACCTGTTTGTTGGCGCATTCAACCTCCTGCCCGTGTTCCCGATGGATGGTGGTCGCATCCTACGCGCCTTGTTGTCAATCGGCCTCACGCGCCTCTTAGCTACGCGCATTGCCGTTTTTATTGGGCAGGCTTGTGTGGTTGGGTTTATAGGATACACATTTTATACAGAAGGTACCGTCAACTGGGCGACCCTGCTCATTGGCGTTTTTGTGTTCTTTTCAGCCGGGTGGGAATACCGTGCCATTCGCGATGAAAGTTTTCTGGAGCGCTACAAGGTTGGCGATGTCTACCGCGGACTGTTTACCAAATTGTACGAAGGCGACTCGCTGGCACTGGCGCTGGAGTGCCTCAAACGCGGCCCGGAGCGGAATTTTCTCGTTTTTGATGAATGGCAAAACCTCAAAGGGGCACTTTCAGAACAAAGCACCCTGAACGGGTTGACCCAACCGGATGCCCCACGGCTGCGGGTGGCCGACCTGATGACGCAGGTCCCGGAAGTTTTGCTGCCCACCGATGAATTAAAAAAAGCGGTAAGCCTGCTTCAAAAAGAAGCGCACCCCATTTTGCCGGTTTACGAAAATGACCGGTTGGTTGGCGTGTTGGATGCGCAGGGCGTGGATCATTTTATGAATGTGCAGAAATACCTGATCACCCCGGCATAAAAAACAATTAATGTTGTCAAAACGCATTATCCCCTGTTTGGATATTAAAGATGGCCGAACCGTTAAGGGCATCAACTTCGTCAACCTGCGGGATGCGGGCGATCCGGTGGAGTTGGGGCAGCGCTACAGCGAAGCCGGCGCAGATGAATTGGTTTTTTTAGACATTACGGCCACGCACGAGAACCGCAAAACCCTGGCAGCCTTAGCCCGCGAGGTAGCAAAAAACCTCAATATCCCGTTTACCATCGGGGGCGGAATCAGCTCGGTTGCCGACGCAGGCGCCTTGCTGGAAGCAGGTGCAGATAAAATTTCTGTGAATTCTGCGGCGGTTCGCAGACCGGAATTGCTGGAAGATTTGGCGAAAGCCTTCGGGAGCCAGTTTGTGGTCATCGCCATTGATGCGCGTCAGGTTGAAAACGACTGGATCGTATACCTCAACGGGGGCCGGATTGCCACCGAGCGCCGGCTGTTCGACTGGGCAAAAGAAAGCGAAGCCCGCGGCGCCGGAGAAATCCTCTTCACCTCCATGAACCACGACGGCGCAAAAACTGGTTTTGCCTGTGCGCCCATGGCCCGCTTGGCCGATAGCGTTTCTATTCCCATCATTGCTTCTGGTGGCGCGGGTACCATGGCGCACTTTCTGGAGGTTTTCACCACAGGGAAAGCCGATGCAGGATTGGCGGCAAGTATTTTTCATTTTGGAGAAATCGGAATTGGGGAGTTGAAAGGCTATCTGCAGGAGCATGGGGTGACTGTGAGGGTTTAAGCGGTTTAGTTAAATAAAAAATCAAGGGCTTGCAGGTACGACTTCCCGGATTTCGACATATCTTTGCAGCACTATTTTTTGGCTATACTTTATTTTTTATATACGTGAACCTGGTAGTGCCTTGATTTGCACTATCAGGTTCGCCTTTCTTAGCCCCAAGGGGTCATTGGTTTTATCTACAAAAAACTGTCGGTTATGTACGAATTGGATCAAAAATACATTGACCAGCTGGAAGATCTGGCGCAGGCCATTCAGGAAGCGGATGAATTGGCCAAATACCTCGAAGAGGAAGAAGAAGCCGATTACATGCAGCTGAAAGAATTGTATGAGCCGCTGATTGGTGAAATCTATGAGCAGGTTGCTTCTGAAACACCACTCCAACTCATTTTGCTGGAGCAGGTCTTGCTTGATCCTGCATTCGAAGGGCTTTTCCTGCCTAAAATCTTAGGCTATTCCGTACTCCGGGGCGAAATAGACGCTAAATACGCGTATACCCGTCCGCAGGAACATTTCAAAGAAATTCTGCTGGCCATCTGCCAGTCGTCCAACTTTGAAATCCTGAAAAAGCGCATCGGCCAATCCATCCAGATCGGTTTTGCGCTCAGCAGCGACATCTGGGTTACGAACCTCATCAATAGCCAGAGCAACAAACGCATCCGGCACTTTTTGCAATCGCAGAAATTAGAAAAATACCGCGTTGACGCCGAGCGCATCTCTGGTTACCAGCGCTACCAGCGCCAGTTTGTAAACGACAATTTTTATACCGCTGATTTTCCAACGACGCCAACGGAATTGACGCTCTTTTTCGGCCAGCTCAAACATTTTTTGATCTACCGCATCAAAACAAAACAAGACAACAGCAGCCTGATGGAGCCCATGAAAGCCTTTGTGGCCAATGAAGCGCTTCAGGGCAGACCGGAACACCTCCAGATTATGGCCTTGTACGCTGCTTTTTTCGATCTGGACGAAGCCGACAGCAAACACTTAGCCGAGCACCTGAACAAAACCCGCCGTGCGATGCCGGAATTCGATGCAGAGTTTCTGTCATTGATCAGCGAATTGCACCGCAGCAACGAAGTAGACCTCGACCAGCGCACCGACCAGCGCGTGTCTGCCCTGATTGACAAAAAGGTGAAAGGCGACCTGGCCGATTATTACACCCTTACCGACATCATCCACAGCAAAGGCTACATCAACGAAGAAGCCCAGATGGCTGTGCGTGAGGTATACAGCGTTCACAAAGGCGTTTCGACCATCAATGAGTGCATCCGCCAAACGATTTACCACTACTTCGCGCGCCTCATCAATAACATAGAAGAAGATGCTTACCCCGACTTCATCGAAGCGTCCAGGTTATTCCCGGTTTACATGCACATCTTTGCCAACG
>JBJXFD010000136.1:0-7212 GCA_046153985.1 Saprospiraceae bacterium | reverse complement strand
CCGCAGGGACGGATAGGCCTCTTTCACCTGATCTAAAAAGGAACCAACCGAAGGCCGGACGCGCGCCAGGTTGGGATAAACGCCGACGAAAGTTTTGATGTGCATGAATGGTGCTGTGGTATACGGTTGAGACAAATCTCGTGCTGCAAGTTAGCCAAAAACCGTCAAACGGAAGGAAGGGGAGGGGTAAAAAAGAAAAGTGCAGCATTGAGCTGCACTTCCCAAAAATAAAACTAAACCCCAGTTATATTCTTTGACTTCTTAAGTCTTCAATGTTGAGTGGCGCTGTAAACAAGGTTTTTGTTGTTGAGCGCAGAATCCATTAAACGAGGGATGGATTCAATTATTTCATAGAACAAAGGTAAGGGATAAATTTTGTTATTGAAATACCCTGAATATGGTATCATACCGAACGGGAAAAAAACGGCGCTGAAGTGGCGCCAAAAGCTACCCAAATAACCCCGAAAGTTGAAGCTCAACGCCGATTTCGGTGTCGTGAAGCAAGCTATGCTGCGTGAACGGCTCATAAACTTCCGGCGTACTAAATACATAAACCGTTTTGAGCCTCGGCAACACAATCCAGCAGGAACGAACGCCCGCTTCGAAGTAGTCGTTGGTCTTGTTCACCAACTCGTCCAAACTTTGAGAAGGGGACAAAATTTCTATCGCACAAAGTGGGAGTGCTTTCATGCTAATCTCGTCTCGAAGGGGGTCAAAGACCAACTTGGGATAAATGGCAATATCCGGTATTTTTTGCTCGCCTGAAACCTCCAGGGTCGCTTCGCTCATGAAATCGTAAAGATCGGAGTACTTCAAAGCAAGCGCTATAATCAGCCTGCTCTGAATCAAAGCATGATTTTTACTTGGCATGGGTTTTCCGCGTTCAAGTTCGTAATCTGACAAAGCTAAGGCTGTCGCTTCCATCTCGTGATGTTTATCATCTAAACAATATTTCTTCAATATGGATCAAAATCAGAAATCCTTTTGTTCTCTGTGTTACATACAAAGATAAGCAATTCCTGCATCCAAAACAAACGGTCTTTCCTGTTCAATAGCTTATCTTCGCGACCTGAAACCTCGTTTCCATTAAACAAGAACAATCTATGGCCAGTCCTAAAAAATACCTCATTACCTCTGCACTGCCTTATGCCAACGGCGCCCTGCACCTGGGCCATTTAGCCGGCGCTTACCTGCCTGCCGATATATACGTCCGCTACCTTCGGCTGCTGGGGCGCGATGTGGTCTGGGTTTGCGGATCGGATGAACACGGAGCGGCCATCACCATCCAGGCCAAAAAAGAGGGCACGACCCCCCGCGAGATCATTGACAAATACCATGTCCTGAATAAAGATACCTTCGAGCGACTGGGCATCTCATTCGATCTTTATCACCGCACCAGCGAACCGCTTCACTATCAGACGGCGCAGGATTTTTTTACAAAGCTGTACGAAAAAGGCGGCGAGTTTGAAGAGCGGTTCAGCGAACAATACTACGACGAAGCATACAACCAGTTTCTGGCCGACCGCTACATAATCGGTACCTGCCCCAATTGCGGGCACACGGAAGCTTTCGGCGACCAATGCGAAAAATGCGGCACTGCCCTTTCTCCGACCGAACTGATCAACCCGCGCTCGACGCTCAGTGGCGAGTCGCCGGTGCTGAAACCCACCAAACACTGGTATTTTAAATTAGACAAACACGCCGACTGGCTGCGCGAATGGATTGACAAGGGGACCCTCGACGGGGAGCAACACCACGACGCCAATACCTGGAAAAAACACGTAACCGGCCAATGCCTGTCGTGGCTCAACGACGGCGATGGACTCCAGCCGCGTTCCATCACGCGCGACCTGGACTGGGGTATTCCGGTGCCGTTGGAAGACGCAAAGGGCAAGGTGCTCTACGTCTGGTTCGATGCGCCAATCGGGTACATTTCAGCGACCAAACAATGGGCACTGGACCACGGAAAAGACTGGAAAGATTACTGGTACGGCAACGACGTGGAGCTGATCCACTTCATCGGCAAGGACAACATCGTGTTCCACTGCATCGTCTTTCCGGCGATGCTGCACGCGCATGGCGATTTTGCGCTGCCGCGCAATGTGCCCGCCAACCAGTTCCTCAATTTTGAAGGCCAGAAGTTTTCGAAATCGAGGGGTTGGGGTATCGAGCAGCACATCTATCTCGAAGAATTCAAAGACTTCCCGAATAAAGAAGACGCTTTGCGTTGGGCGCTCCTGCGCAACATGCCGGAGAACAAGGACAGCGATTTCAAGTGGGATGAGTTTGTGGATTTTCATGATAAGGAACTGGCGGATAACTTTGGCAATTTCGTGAACCGGGTCATTGTCCTGACGCAAAAATACTTCGACGGGCTGGTTCCGGAGGTGGATTTCGACTGGATGGATGCCCTGAGCGACGCGCACCGCTTAGCGCTCGGCGTCCACGACGACCTGAAAGCGTTTAATTTTAAGCAGGCGGCACAAACGCTGATGGAATTATCGTCGTGGGGGAATACGCACCTGCAGGACGTTTCGCCCTGGAATATTGCCAAAACCGACCCCGACAGCCCGCTGATCCGCGAATGCCTGTTTACCTGCCTGCAAGTGGTGGGGCTGCTGAGCGTGCTGTGCGAACCGTTTATTCCGTTTACGGCCCCGCGCGTTCGGGCGTTGCTGGGCTTACCGGATTTACAACGCGGAGACCTGGAACGGGTGCTCGAAAACCTACAAAACAGCCAGCCGGTCATCGCTTCCGGCCATCGCGTAGGCCAACCGGAAGTGTTGTTTCCCAAAATTTCCGACCGCCGAGATCCGGCACGCATGGAGATTGTGGAGCGCCAAAAAGCAAAGCTGGCCGCCATCCTGCAAGCGGAGGCGGAACGCCAGAAAGCATTGGCTGTGGCCGAGGCGACCAATACCCCGACTGCAATTGCTAATGAGCCGGTTGCGGTGAAGGATGAAATCCAGTACGACGACTTTGCCAAACTTGACATTCGCGTGGCGACCATCCTTGAAGCGGAGCGCGTGCCCAAAGCAGACAAGCTGCTGCAATTGCGGGTGGACCTGGGCTTCGAGCAGCGGACCATCGTGTCGGGCATCGCCGAACACTTCGAGCCGCAACACTTAGTTGGTAAACAAGTGCTGGTGGTGGCCAACCTTGCGCCCCGCAAGCTGCGCGGCATCGAGTCGCAGGGCATGATCCTGACGGCAGAAAACAGCGAAGGGAAACTGGGGCTGGTTTCGCCGCCAGAGGGTTGGGAGAATGGGAGTGGGGTGAAGTGAGTTGAAAAAATTTCTTATGCTAAAAAAAACAGCTCACCTCACCGGTCATAACGCCTCCATCTTTGCACTTTGCAAAGGCGCAGAAACCAATACCTTCCTTTCAGGCGCAGGCGACGGCTGGATGGTGGAATGGCACATTCAAAACCCGGATCTGGGGCGCCTGTTAGCCAAAACAGATACCCAGATTTTCTCCATGATTTTACTGCCGGAACAGCAAAAAATTGTAGCCGGCGATATGAATGGTGGCGTACACTGGGTGGACCTCCGGCAGCCGGAACGCACCCGCGACATCGCCCACCACGGCAAAGGCGTATTTGGCATTTTGCACGCAGGCGATTTTGTTTACACCATTGGCGGGGACGGCATCCTCACGAAATGGTCGGCCAACGAAGGCCGCAGTTTAGAAAGCCTGCACCTGAGCAATCAAAGCCTGCGCAGCATAGACTACTCCAAAGCGCGGAACGAATTGGCCATCGGCGGCAGCGACAACAACATTTACCTGCTCAATGCCTCCACTTTTGAAATCCGGCAAACCCTGCTGCGGGCGCACGATAATTCCGTCTTTTCGGTGCGTTACCACCCCAACGCCCCAGGTTTGCTCAGCGGCGGCCGGGACGCCCACTTAAAACTTTGGGATTTGGATCGGTTAAGTTCACCTCTTTTTAACCAGCCGGCTCACCTGTTCACCATCAACGACATTTGTTTCCCTCGGGATTCCTCCTGGTTTGCCACAGCCAGCCGCGACAAAACCATCAAAATCTGGGATGCGCAATCGTTTCAGCTCCTGAAAGTACTGGACACCATCCGCAGCGGGTGCCATGTCAATTCCGTCAATGCCTTGTTGTATCTGGCAGAAAGCGGTGTGCTGGTTTCGTGCAGCGATGATAAGAGTATTATTTTGTGGGAAGTTCTATAATTCTTTATTTTTGGATAATTGTTTATCATATAGGTATATAGATTTTTTTACCACATAGTTCACAATAGGTGTTTTCACATAGTTCACATAGAGTAAAGCCGTCTATGTGAACTATGTGAAAACGTCTATGTATCTATGTGGTGAAAAATTAAAAAACAGCAGCCATGGCGCGGAAAGCAAACGAAAAACAATCGAAACAGTCCGCCAAAAAAGTGGCGGGAAAAAAATCCAAACCACCCAAGGTTTCCTACCACAAAAAGCCGGAGGCGTTAGAACTCCGCGACTGGCAAATTGAGCTGCGGCGACAATTTGCGCAAACGCAGGCTTTTACGATAGAAAATGTTGGAGCGCATCCGGTCTACAGCGAGTTCAAAGTTTATAACCCCGATTTCAAAAGTGCCTATAAAGTCGCGATTCGCAGCAACAAACCCGGGCTGAATTTTTGCTCCTGCCCCGATTTCAAAAGCAATACGCTGGGCACCTGCAAGCACGTAGAAGCCGTACTTTTTAAAATTCTCAATACCCGGGGTTCGCGCAAGCACTTCAAACAGCCATACGACCCCGAATACTCATCGGTGTATTTGCACTATGGCGAAACGCGGGAGGTTAAAATCCGGATCGGTTCGGGACAGCGGCTGCAAATGCAAAAATTAGCTGCTCCGTACTTCGGGAAAGACCTCGTACTGAGTGAATCCGGCTTTGCGCATTTTGAAAAATTCTCAGCGGAGGCCCGGCGCTTAGATCCTGATTTTCGGTGTTATCCGGATGCGATGGAATACATCCTTCAACACCGGGAAGACCTTCGCCGTCAAGGCGTTGTAGAAAACCTGAAGCTGACAAAAAACAGCGACTACCTGAAAACACTCATCAAAGCCAAACTATTTCCCTATCAATTGCAAGGGCTTGAATTTGCCGCAAAGGCTGGCCGCTGCCTCATTGCCGACGAAATGGGGTTGGGCAAAACCATCCAGGCGATTGCCACCGCCGAGTTATGGAAGCGCGAGATGGGCGTCTCCAAAGTGCTGATTGTGTGCCCTACTTCGCTGAAATACCAGTGGAAAAGTGAGATCGAAAAATTTACCGACAGCGCCGTGACTGTGATCGAAGGCATGCAAACCAAACGCCGCCGCGCTTACCGCGAAACAGAAAGTTTCTATCAAATCGTCACCTACAATGTCGTCAGCAACGATGCGGATTATATTAATGAAGCGGATTTCGATGCGGTGATTTTAGATGAAGCGCAACGCATCAAAAACTGGAATACCAAAATATCGCGCGCCGTGAAGCGACTGCGCACCAATTATGCACTTGTCCTTACGGGCACCCCGCTCGAAAACAAGCTGGAAGAATTGTACTCCATCGTTCAGTTTGTGGACAACTACCGGTTGGGACCGCTGTACCTTTTCCAGCACCGCTACCAGGTGAAAGATGAATTCGGGCGCATTGTGGGTTACCGCGATTTGAGCAACATTAAAAAACTACTGAGCGATTTAATGCTGCGCCGCACGAAAAAGCAAGTCCTCACCCAATTGCCCAAACGCATGGACAAAAACCTGTTCGTGCCCATGACGGAAATGCAAACCGATGTGCACCGCCAAAATGCAGACGAAGTTGCAAAATTGGTGGCAAAGTGGCGACGTTGGGGCTTTCTGAGTGAAAAAGACCGCCAGCTTCTGATGATTCTCCTCAACCAGATGCGCATGGTGTGCGATAGTACCTACATCCTCGACCAGGCCAGCAGGCACGATACCAAAGTGGATGAGCTGATGTGCATTCTGGAAGAAGCGCTGACGGATGAAGAAACCAAAGTCGTCGTTTTCAGCCAATGGGAGCGTATGACACGTCTCGTGGCAAAGGAATTGGAAGAGCGTGGCATTGGGTTTGAATACCTGCATGGGGGCGTGCCCAGTGCAGACCGGGGAAAATTGCTGGAAAACTTTGCGGGCAATGCAGAAAGCAAAGTTTTTCTGTCCACCGATGCAGGCGGCGTGGGATTAAACCTCCAGAGTGCCTCGTTGATGGTCAACCTCGATATTCCGTGGAACCCTGCTGTACTGGAACAGCGCATTGGCCGGATTTACCGCATGGGGCAAAAACGACCAGTCAATATCATTAACCTGGTTGCCACCGGCACCATCGAGCACCGGATGCTTTATACGCTGAATTTCAAATCGCAAATGGCAGCAGGTGTGCTCGACGATGGCGAAGATGCGATTTTCATGAGCAGCGAACGCTTTAAGGAATTCATGGAAAATGTGGAGCGCCTAACCGAAGGCGTACCCGAAGTGCAAGTTCCGGAAGAAGTAACTTCCGACAGCGATATGGAGCATATCGAAGTCGGCGAAGCGGGCAGCAGCACATCCGGCGAAACCGCCACAGACGAACCAGAGCGCGAGGAAGCGGTGGATCGTCCCCAAAAGCAGGCCAAACCCGTCGCGCAAAGCAGTGGCGGGGCTTCGGGCAATGGCGCTGGCAATTCGGCGCCACAGGCTGCCGATCTGGTGCAAATGGGTGCTAATTTTTTCAGTGCGCTTACCCGTACCCTAAGCGACGAAAATGCCACGCGCCAATTGGTAGACAGCATTGTGGAAAAAGACAAAACTACGGGTCAGACCTACTTGAAAATCCCGGTGGAAAGCCAGGACATGGTGAAGGGGGCATTGCAATTGTTGGGTGGGTTGTTGAAGGGGTTGGGTTGAAGACAAAAAAAACCGTAAGCAATGTTGTTGCTTACGGTTTTTTGTCATTCAGACAGTTGGTAATTTCTACTGATACGGCATCAACCTCTTCCCCGCCGCAACCGCTTTTTTAAGCAGATAGACATCGGGGAGTATTGCATTTCCCGGGGCTTTTAATTCGCTTTCCGCCATTTCTTCCTCTGCCGCCGGCTCAGCCGTTTGGACAGCGTTCTCGTATTTGAGAGAATTCAGGTAAAGGTAAGAAGCGAAGCTCGCTGCTGCCAGTAAGATCACCAACACTAAACGGGTGTTAGATTTTGTCATGGCTTGAGTT
>JBJXFD010000125.1:0-2661 GCA_046153985.1 Saprospiraceae bacterium | reverse complement strand
AGTTGGCAGTTGGCAGTTTTAGAGTTGGCAGCTGGGTTTTCGTTTTGGATGGGAATTTTCAGGTTGCCAATTTGAAAAATGAAAATCCAATTGCTGTAGTCCATATCAGGAAATAGGTAACACTCCTGCCAACTGTTTTCCTGCCAACTGCCACCTTCAACCTTTGAACACCCAATATCAGGAAATACGTAACACTCCTGCCAACTAAAAAACTGCAAACTGCCAACTGAAAGATTGTAAACTGAAAATCAAAACCACACAACGAAATGAGCCAGCTTACACACAAACCTCGCCTTTCTTTTTGGGAAATCTGGAACATGAGTTTCGGGTTTCTGGGCATTCAATTTGGATTTGCGCTGCAAAACGGTAACGTGAGCCGCATTTTCGAAACGCTGGGCGCCAAAGTAGACGAAATTCCGATTTTGTGGATTGCGGCGCCGGTCACGGGTCTCATTACCCAACCCATCATCGGCTATTTCAGCGACCGCACCTGGGGTCGGCTGGGGCGGAGGCGGCCCTTCTTTCTGGTAGGCGCCATTCTGGCTTCCATTGCACTGCTGTTTATGCCCAACTCGCCCACGCTTTGGATTGCAGCCGGCACGCTTTGGCTCATGGATGCGTCTATCAACGTGACCATGGAACCTTTCCGCGCGTTTGTGGGTGACAACCTGCCTTCGGAGCAGCGCACCCAGGGGTTTGCCATGCAGAGTTTTTTTATTGGCGCGGGCGCTGTGGTCGCTTCTTTGTTGCCCTATATGCTATCGAAATGGATGGGCGTGAGCAATATAGCGGAAAAAGGCGTGGTGCCTGACTCGGTGAAATGGTCTTTTTACTTCGGTGGCGGGGTATTTTTGCTGGCTGTTTTGTGGACAGTTTTTCGCTCCAAAGAATATACGCCGGAACAATTAGAGGCATTTGAGGCGGCTGAAGGCAAAACAGAATACAATAAAGAAGCTCGCGACAGTAAATATTACTTCGGCAATGGCGGACGGCAAATTGGCGTTGGCCTGCTGACTGCCGTGCTGGGCATCTTGCTGACCGCTTTGGTGGTGTGGTACCAACTCGATAAAGAATTGTATGTACTGTCTGTTGGCGGGATGCTCGGCGGCCTGCTGCTGCTGCTTTCCGGCGCTTTGCAACGCAATGGCAATTTCCAAAACGGCTTCGTCACCATCATCAACGACTTCCAGGACATGCCGCGCACCATGAAGCAATTGGCGCCGGTACAGTTTTTTTCCTGGTTTGCCCTGTTTTCAATGTGGATTTATACCACCAGTGCGGTCACGAGCCAGATTTACGGCTCTTCCGACACCACCTCGGCGGCCTATAACGAAGGCGCCGACTGGGTGGGCGTTTGTTTCGCTGTTTACAACGGTGTAGCTGCTTTGGTTGCCTTTCTGATTCCGGTATTGGCCGCGCGCACCAGCCGCAAAATGGCACATGCCATCTGCCTGTTCTTCGGCGCGCTTGGCCTGATGTCTGTCTTTTTCATCAAAGACCCTAATCTGCTCATCGGCTCCATGGTCGGCGTCGGCATTGCCTGGGCGAGCATCCTGTCCATGCCTTACGCCATCCTGACGGGCTCGCTTCCGGCGGCCAAAATGGGTTACTACATGGGCGTGTTCAATTTTTTCATTGTCATTCCGCAAATCGTGGCAGCATCCATCCTCGGTTTTTTGGTGTCCCGCTTTTTTGACGGACACGCAGTGTATGCACTGATCATCGGAGGGGTGTCGTTTGTTGTTTCTGCGGGGTTGACCATGTTGGTAGAAGACAAGTAGTTGCGATGACGAATATCAAGGATTATTATGACGGTGGTCACAACCCCCGACCCGGTAAAAAAGGTATCTTTGCTTTGTACTGATAAATGACTTCTGCCATGAAAAAAATACTGATTCCAACCGATTTTTCTGAAACAGCGCGCGATGCGTATGCCTATGCTTTGGACTATTGCAAAAACCTTGGCGATCCCTGTAGCCTGAAGGTGGTGCATGTTTTTATGCCCGAAGCTGCTTCTACGCCTACTTTCATTCCTCCAGTGCAGGAGTTTATGGAGTTGAAAGAGAAAACATTAAAAGAGTTTGCGCACAACATCGCGGAGAGACCTGCTAATGTGGGAGAAGTGGAAACCGAACAATTGATCGGTTTTCCGGGCGACGAAATCATCGAGTTGTCCAAAACATTCGACCTCGTCATCATGGGAACGACTGGCGATGGCGGGGTTCTGGAAAAACTGTTCGGCAGCGTTTCCACGATTGTTGCCCAGCGGGCACACTGTCCGGTGTTGTTAGTTCCCCATGGCGCTAAGTACGCAGCGCCAGGGCAAATCCTGTATTCCAGCAGCGCCGACGCCGCTGACGAACGCCTGATTGAGCAATTGATTCATTTTAACAAGCCTTTTCAGGCGCGCATCCATTTTGTACACGTCGAACGGGAAGGGGATGCCGCATTTTCAAAGTCCAAAGAAGAAATTTTTGAAGAATTGTTTGAGGACGGAGAACCGCCTTTTGCCTTCGAGTTCGCCAATATCAAAAGCCCGGACATTGACGCTTCGATCAACCAATACGCCGAAATGGAAAAAATTGACCTGATCGTCATGGCGACCCGCCACCGCAGCTTCTGGGAACAGCTTTTTCACAAAAGCCAAACCAAACAAATGGC